>CAZPJP010000010.1:12554-49636 GCA_964586915.1 uncultured Anaerolineales bacterium | reverse complement strand
TGGGCCGCCTTCAGCTGCTTGCGGATCTCGATGTGCTGCGGGCACTTCTCCTCGCAGACGCCGCACTCGATGCAGGCATCGGCCTGCGCCCCACCGATCCACTTCTGGTTGGGGAAGTTGGCGTAGTTCTCCTTGGCCACGCTCCACAGTCCGTAGACTTTGCCAAGGTTGTACATCTCGAAGATGTAGGGGATGTTGACGTCCTCGGGGCACGGCTGGCAGTACTTGCAGCCCGTGCAGTAGAGCTTCTCCATCTCGACGAGGCGCTTCACGTGCTCCTCGATGGTCGCCTTTTCCTCGTCCGACAGGCTGATCTCGTCCGCAGCGACCTCGACGTTCTCCTCCACCATCTGCAGTGTACCCATACCCGAGAGGGCGACGGTCACGTTCGGGTTGGATAGAACGAACCGGAGCGCCAGCTCGGGCACCCGCTCGATGCCAGGCACGAGACCCGTCAGCACGTCGGAGGGGCCGGCCAACCGGCCACCGGCTACGGGGCCCATCACTACGACGCCGACGTCCTTCTCCTTGGCGTACGCGATACCCTCTTCGAGGTCACGGTAGAGCAGATTGTACTGCAGCGTGATCGACTCGACGTAGCCAGTGTCCACCAGGCGCATCAGCGCGTCGTTGTCGTCGTGGAACGAGGTACAGATATGCTTGATGAGGCCCTGGTCCTTGGCCGCCAGCATCCATCTGCTGACACGGGGCGCGACGTTGTTCTCGTAGCGCTCCCAGTTGATGCCATGGTGATTGTAGATATCAATATAGTCGACGTCGAGACGCTCAAGGCTGTTCTCGAGGTGGGCCCACCACTCGGTCTCGTCCTCCCCATAATAATGGTTCTTGGTGGAGACGACAATCTGATCGCGCCATCCCTTCAGCGCCTCCCCGACAGCTCGCTGGCTATCCTCGTTACAATAGCCCACGGCGGTGTCGATGTAGTTGACCCCGGCCTCAAAGGCCCGATGAATCATTGGGATGGCAAGCTCTCGGTCGACGACCTCTTCACCATCCACCTCGGTCATAGGCAAGCGCATCGCGCCAAAGCCCAGCTGTGAGACCTTCAGTCCTGTCCGTCCCAGAGTCCGATAAATCATCTCTCCCCCTTCCTCAAACACGATAATCAAGATGCCGAAGTTACAGTACCGGCGGCCCCAATGAGGCCGCCGGTATTCTAGCAGGGTTCCGCCCACGTACAACGATGGCCGATGCGAAGACGACGTTGCAGATGGCTTGGGGATTGGAGCTGGCGGTGAGCGACCAAGGACCCGAGCTCAGGAACGATGCGATCGTCGATCGAGCATTGCTCTGCAGCGTTCGCAGTATGCGGCCTCCTTGACGTCTGTGTCCCTGAGAGAGTTCGAGAAATGCATCACGCACTTGGGATTTGGGCAGTGCGAAAGCCCCCAAGTGTGGCCCAGCTCGTGGATGGCCTCCTTGAGCACCCGTTCGCGGAACAGATCCGCGTCCTCGGGCTCACCGTAGAACGACGACCGCAACCGCGGCAGGGCGACAAAGGCCTCCCGGCCACCCATTGTAGCCTGCCCGAAGATGAAGTTGAGCTCACGTGCATAACAATCTGCTTCGACGATCCCCAAGAACCGCTCCGCCGCGGGATGATCCACGTCCCTGAGGCGATCTAGAATCCCCTCACCCCGATACTGGCGGCGCGTCTCATTGTAGCTTCGCGCCGGGAGTGAGAGCTCGCTCAGGATCGCCGTCTCAACCTGCAGGGCGTCTGTCAAACGATCCGCCAGCCAGACGACGAGCGCTCGCGTCACCGGCCCCATAGGTATCAGTGCGATAGTCATAGCGTTGTATGCTCCTCGCGATGCATCTACGTCCAGCGTCACCATACGACCGCCAATGTCGGCCTCAGTGCCTCAGCCCCGCTCCAAATGGGCCTCCGGCGCATGAGCTTCTAGGGCCTCTAGCGCGCTCGCTCCGCCGCGCTGCCACAGCTACTCCAGTATCGCCGGGGATTTGTTGACACAACCCAGCATCGAGATGCTCGACTCGCTCACTACAGGAGTCTCGCTCCCGTCGGTCAGATTGACGAGAGTCAGGCTCTGATCTCCCTGAGCGTTCGTGGTGATGACGAGGGCGGTCTCCGGTCTGCACCAATGTAGCTCGGTCAGGTAGTCATCCGTGGCCATTGGCACCTCGCCCACTTCTTGAACCACCTCAGATCCATCGTGGATTTTCAGTGTCAAGCTCTCGAAGGTATCGCCGGCGTAGGTCCCCTGAGCATAGAGAACCTGCCCACCGTCAGGCGACCATGCCGCCGTGCCCGCCAGCGCGCTGCCGTCCTCGACGGCCAACCACTGCACCGGGGCGGCGTCCTCAGCCATCACGTCAAGCGACCAGAGTTGATTGACGGCAAGATCGAAGGCGATAGGTTCGTAGCCCTCGGGCGTGTAATCGGGATTCCGGCCCAGATAGAGCAGATGCGTCGCATCGGCCGAGAGGCGCGGTCGGGTTCGATAAGCCTCAGCCGGGACCAACGCGCGGCTGCTCTGTTCTTCGATAGGCGCCCCCGCTGCATCGGGTGGCATCTCGATAGCGATCACGCCCTGCGATCCCGCATCAGTGTAAGGGAGGAACGTGTCGAGCAGGAGCTCCTGCCCCGAGGCCGTCCACCCTAACGGATGGCCGGGAAGCATCGCCCCCTCGGCCGTCCAATCGGCGCCCACAAATCTCTCATAGGTGCCGCCCATCAGTTCTACCGACAGAATGGCCCATCCCTGTTCCTCGGGACCAGGCCCCGACATCTCCAGCACCGCAAGGCGGCTTTCAGCGGAATCGAAAGCCAGGCTGATGACATTGAAATCCGTGAACGTGCCCACCACGTAGATCAGGGGAGTGGTCAGATCCCGAATCGTCACACCGGTAGCGGCTGGCGCGGACATCGGCGTCGCGACCCAGTGCCCAAAGGGTGAGGTCGTCGCACCCTGAAACACCCGTTGATCGAGGGCCCCACTCTCACCTTCTGCAGACAGCACAAACAGCTCCAGTCCATCCGACTCGCCTGCGGCATCGGCGCTGCCCAAGGCATAATAGGCGATCATCTCAAGCGGCGGAACTGGCGTCGGCTCGGCCGTAGCAGTGGGCTCGGCAGTGGCGGTGGCCGGGGGCTCCGTGGGAACGGCGGGCTCAGCGGTCGCGGTTGGGGCTTGAGTCGGCGATGGGGTCAGCGCCGCGGTGCAAGCGCCAATCAAGAGCAATATCAGCATCAGCCCTGATAACGGTATCTTGCTGCGTTGCTTTGTCATAGTAGGTGCCTCCCTCATTTGTCACCCTAGGAAGTGCCCTAGGGTCTTGATGTCTTCTCGCATGACGGACTTGAGATCTTGATTATAAAAGGACGCTGCCGGATGGTAGAGCGGAACAATGACGATATCACCGTAGTCCGCCTGGGCCTTGAGAACCCGACCGTGTAGATCGCTGATAGTCCGCCCTTGCTTCGGTAGGTCATAGTCTCGCAAGATGAAATCCGTAGCGAAACGACCGAGGGTGACGATAACCTCGGGCTGGATGATCTCGATCTGACGGCGGAGAAACGGCGCGTAAAGCTCAATCTCATCGACGCGCGGATCCCGATTGTTCGGTGGGCGATCCTTGACCACGTTGGTGATGTATACGTCCTGCCGCTCGAGGCCGATGGACGCCAGCAGATTCTCCAGGACCTGGCCGGCGCGACCGACAAAGGGACGGCCCGTCTTGGCCTCTTGTGCGCCTGGCGCCTCCCCGATCAACATAAGCTTGGCGTCGAGGTTACCCTCGCCGATGACCGGCTCGTATCCTTTCTCCTGCCGATAGGCGTATAGCGGCGATGCGTCAAGATCGCGCACCGCCTCGGCCACCTCTTCCATACGCTCAGCTTTGCTCACGACAACACTCCGTCCAGCGATTGAGGTCCACGGCAAGCGTCAGAACGCAGCCAGCGACTCAGGCAACGTCTGTCCCCCATCGACGGCAATCGTCTGACCCGTGGTCTGCAGCTCACTCGTCTGTCTTGGTGCGGATCTCAATACCGGACTCCAGCATCTTGCGGATGGAACAGGCATGGCCTACATGGCCGAGTCGCTTGCGCTCCGCGTCCGTCAGGTCCCCTTCGAGGCTCAGCCTTTCCTCGATCCACTCGTCGAAGGGCCTGTCGGCATCCAGGTCCCTATGCTCTTCGCGGCGGTAGGTCACCGCGATCTCCGCAAGCTCCAGGGCGACGTCGTGGTGCTGTGCGTACGTGTGGAGAACGATGGTGGTACACAAGCCCAGGCTCGTCAGCATCATCGTATAGGGAGACAATTCGTGAACGTGGGTGACCTGATGCAACTCGTCATCCTGCTCACCCTGAGCCTTGATCGTGACTTGAAAATCGCGATTCTGTCTGACAACAACCTTGTCCACCACCCACCTCCCATCCTACTATGTGCCGCTACCTGCCGACAGGGCCACCGCTCTTTACAGCGCAGCGAGCCCACGGAGCTGTCGGAAATTCTTACGTGTGCATGTTCTGACATGCATGATCGTACTAGGAAATGCGGGGCAGAACGGCTGGATGGGGTTAGGTCTCCATCTGGACTGGGTTGGAAGGGTTTGGGCTTCGTTGGAGGGATGAAACGACAAGGGATGGTCCGCGCTGAGCCTGCAGACCGACAGTGCCGTTGGGGCGACGGTCGGTGACAGGGGGACAAACCGGCGACGAGAAGGCTATGCCGGCTTGCGTGCGTAAGTAGTGAAGAGATCGCCCAGGTTCACACGCAAAGGAAGATGTCCGAGCCCCACTTTGGCGACCAGCCACTCCAGCGGGCGACCTACCCATGGGAAGAGCGCGGTCGCCCGGCTCGCAAGATACCCAGCGCGCAGATAACGTCCCTGGGCGCCCATCCAGGTGACGGAGAACCCGGCCTTGTTAAGCATCTTTTGTAGCGTGTGGCGCGTGAAGTAGGTGAGGTGCATCTCCATAAACCAGGGCCAACGCCGCCCCATAAGGCGGGCGAAAAGACTGTTCAGGTCCATCGTATGCACAACCAGATAACCGCCGGGTTCAAGCGTCCGCCACGCAGCGCGGAGGGTGGCGAAGGGATCGGCGACGTGCTCGATGACATCCCACATCGTCACCACACTATAGCTCTCCGGCTCGAAGTCGGCGTCCTCCAACGTGCCCAGCACCATCTGCAGTCCCCGGCTTCGGGCCTGCTCGACTGCCCAGGTGCCGGGCTCAACGCCCCAGGCATCCCAGCCGTGCTTCGCGGCAATCTCGACGAAGACGCCCGTATAGGCGCCTACGTCCAGGAGGCGGCGCCCGTTCGCCGGACCGGTGAACGCTTCCATCGGCTTGAGGTGGTGCTCAAAAGTTAGGAGACGTCCGGAACGCTCCAGAACGTAAAGCGGATCCTCGACGGCGGTGTAGAGATCGAGCACGTCGTCGTCGTCCGGTCGCGGATCGGCATACACGAGGCCGCACTGGCGGCATTGTACAATCGGACCGTGGCGTCCATAGCCCCCGCTGGTACAGGCATAAGCCCCCCAGGTCGCCTCCCCAGACCGGGCCAGCGTTGAGGGAACGATCTCCACAACATCGTTGGCGCCGCAGAGGTTGCAGCTCGTGTCTCCTCGACGAGCTGATTCGACGGGATGAGGGGCCTTGCTCATGAGCCGCTGGGGACTAGGCGGTCTCCAAAGAGACGCAACACAGTATAGAGCGCCTTGTAGATCTCGTTTCTGGAGATCTTGGAGACGCCTTGTTGGCGATTGTGAAAGACGATCGGCACCTCGCCGATTCGCCAACCCTCTTGCTGCACCCTGTAGAGCATCTCCATCAGGAAAGAGTAGCCATTGGAGAAGATCTGGTCCAGTGCAATGGACTCCAGAACCTCCCGCCGGTAACAGCGGAAGCCTGCGGTGGTGTCGTGTGCTTTCAGAGACAGCAACGTGCGCGCGAAGGCGTTAGCACCCCAGCTCAGAATCCTCCGCGGCAGCGTGCATTCCACGGCTCGCCCACCGGGCACGTAACGACTCCCGATGACGAGATCGTAGCCCTGCTCCATTTTCGCCACCATGTTAGGAATCTGATCGGGCGGATGGGAGAAATCGGCATCCATCGTGATGATGTAATCGGCGCCCTCTGCGATTGCCCGGCGGAACCCGGCGATATAGGCCGTGCCAAGGCCCAGCTTGCCCTCACGGTGGATGACCTGAACCTGATCTTGATACTGCGCGACCAGGCGGTCGGCGATGTCACCCGTGCCGTCCGGGGAATTGTCATCGACAATGATCACACCAAGGTCGAGGGGTAGAGAGAGCAGTTGCCCTACAAGCGGCTCGATGTTTCCCTTCTCGTTGTAGGTGGGTACGATGATGCGTGTTGTCACGTATGTCTGCCCCTAGCTATCATAATCTGCGCCAAGTCCTACCGCCGACGCAATTGTAGCGGGTTCACGGGGGTGAGCAAGGTCGCCTCATCTAGCGTCGATAGGCCTTCAGGGGGCGTTCGAGACGTGAAACAATGAGCCACCTAGACCGACAACAGCCCGCGGATGCGCGCCGCAACCATCTCGATGGCCACCTCATTGAAACCGCCCTCGGGGATAATGACGTCGGCATACCGTTTGCTCGGCTCGACAAACTCCAGATGCATGGGCCGAACGGTCCTAAGATATTGTTGGATAACAGAATCGAGCGTTCTGCCTCGCTCGTGTATGTCCCGGCGCAGCCGGCGGATGAAGCGGATATCGGCATCGGTGTCGATGAAGATCTTGACGTCGAATTCGTCGCGCAGCTCGGGCTCCACGAAGATGAGAATGCCTTCCACCAGGATGATTGGGGCGGGCTCAATATGAGTGGTCCGATCGGTCCGGCTGTGTCTCGTGAAGTCATAGACAGGGATCTCGACTGCCTCACCTTGGCGGAGCCGTCGCAGATGCTCGATAAGCAGAGATGTCTCCAACGAGTCCGGATGGTCGAAGTTCACCTTTGCGCGCTCTGCCTGCGGCAGGTGGCTGAGATCCCGATAGTAGGCATCGTGGGGAATGTACGCGATGTGCTCGGCCCCAACCCGATCGAGGATCTGGTTTGCGACCGTTGTCTTGCCGGAACCTGTCCCCCCCGCAACGCCAATAATCACAGTTTGCATCGTCCCGCCTATTCCTCACCAGGCCCTTCCGCGCTGTCAGGCCCCCCGTCTTCGCCCTCCTCCTGAGCACAGCGTGAGCGCGCGCACGCGACTACCCCCACCCCCAGGGCCGCCATACCCAAGCCCTCAGGCAGAGCCCCTGGATTGTATACGATCTCATACCGCGGAAGGAGCGTCCGTGTGATGGCGACCTCGACCGCATCGATCTGCAACACAACGATCGTCTCGTCCGGTTCGAGTTGGGTCTCAGCTAGCAGCTCTCCACTGGCGCTGCGATAGACCTGCACCTGGATGGCGTCCGAGAACTGGACCATTCTGAACACCAGCCCTGAAGCTTGGGCTGCGAAGAAGGCCTCGGGCTCCTGCGTCGTAAAGGCAATCCGCAGCATCGCCTGAGGCGCTTCATCCACCGAAGGCAGCAGCATGACAGGCTCGCCATCGACATCGGTGGCCTGGACCTCAAGCCCGACACGCTTGCCACGAGGGACGGTGTAGAGCCCGTAACGCCCCTGCCAGACGCCCATAGGGCCCGTCGGTTGTTCGAGCGTCAAAGCTCTCTCGGGAACCACGATGGAAGTGTCCGGCCAAGCGATGATCTCAGGCTCTCGCCATCCCCACAACATCTGTCCGGTCCATCCCAGGATCACGAGGATGCCGCCGACAGCGAGCGTCAGCCGTCCAATGCGTTCCGCGGACCAGGCCCAATGGGACCAGCCCTCACGCATCCGGTCTAGATTGGCTGCAACAAGCAGGGCAAGCAAGCCGAGGGTTACCCGCGTGAGATAGGACGCTCGGATGGTCAACAATCCCAGGGAGGCCAGAGGTCTGGTTGCATCGCCGAGTGTCGGCCGAAGCTCCGCGAGCCACCGGTTATAGGCCGCTGTCTGGTCTGCCGAGACTGGAATCTGAGGCAGAGTAAAAGCCGTGATCTGGACAACGGACAGGAGGATCAGAACTAAGGCTGCGAATCTCCTGTGGCTTAGCCCCGCCCACAGCTCGTTCAAGATCCGGTTGATCTCCATCGATAGGTTCTTTCCCTTACGCGGAAAAAGCCCCGCTGGACCTCGGGGCTCTGTAGAGCCACCCCTGGGAATCGAACCCAGAACCTGGCGCTTACGAAGCGTCTGCTCTGCCGATTGAGCTAGGGTGGCATACGACGAAGTCATTATACCTGTAACCGCTCCTGTGGCAAGGGAGCGCACTCAGGCCCGTTGCCTGCCGCGACAAGGTTCTTCTGCCGCGCCTTCCTTTTATTGCAGACTGGGGTAAAATGACTGCTACGTAGTGGTAATACTCAAACCTATCTGGTACCTTGAATGAGTGAGCTCAGAACCCGAGTGAGCCGTGACCTTATTGGTCATTCCGTTGACCCGGTCGCCGGGTTGTCCAGCGTGAGAGTGGACTTGGATTGTATGAGAACGTGGCAGGGTCTTTCGCGGGATGATAGGGAGTCTGCAGCCAACGAGATCGGCGGCGACGCTCGTATGAGCCGGACGCGTACCAACCGGGTGCCAGGATTTCAGCAACGGCGTTCATCAATAGAGCACGGACTGATCTGATAGCGTTTGAGTGCCAAGTTCGTTCCTGAGACGTAGTCTATGGCTCGGGGACTTGCATTGCATCTGCGTGGTAGATGGCTGTAGCTGTTCGAAATATCGCAAGCTGTGGGCTTTCCCACAGTTCTGTTTGTCGAAAACAATATGGCTCTGACATAGGTCCTCGGTGACGCCGGTCTAGCGACCGGTTCTCGTGCATGTCGAAAGCGCGCAAGCGCGGACACGCCTGCAGGCACGGATGCGCAGGATAGACGGGCAGGATCGGGCAGGATAAGTGCCCAGGACAGGTCAAGGCCTGATTTGTGACTTGTGATAAACGGCTATGGTCATACTGCCATAGCCGTTTTGTCTTTTCAAAGGATCTGTATGGCAGGAACAATCACATCTCTGGAGCCTCAAAAGCGTGCCAGAGACCGGGTAAACGTCTACCTGGATGGGGAATTTGCCTTTGGCTTGGCGGACTTCGTGGCCGCTGGACTTAAGACGGGTATGTATTTGTCCGATACGGCCATCGCCGAGCTCCAAGCAGCGGACGGGTTGGAGCGCGCACACAACCGGGCATTGGACTACCTTTCGTATCGTCCTCGTAGCGAGAGAGAGCTGCGGGACTACCTCTTCGACAAGGAGTATACAGAAGGCGTCGTCGAGGAGGTCATCGATCGCCTCCAGCGTGTGGACCTGATTGATGATGTCGCGTTTGCTCGTTACTGGTGCGACAATCGGGCCCGCTTCCGCCCACGAGGGAAGAGAATGCTAAGGTTTGAATTGGGTCAAAAAGGCGTTCCCTCTGCAGCAATAGAGGAAGCGTTGGAAGACTATGACGAAGTCGCTGCTGTGCAGAAGGTGGCCAAAGGCCAGGCGCGACGACTGAAGCATCTTCCTCCTGACCAGTTCAAGCGCCGGCTCTTCGAACGTCTCGCCCGACGTGGATTCTCCTATGATCTTATCCGGGAAACGCTCGCTACCCAGGATTTTCCTCAACTTCATAGCGAACAAACCGAGGAGGACTGAATGGATTGGTTAATTGGTGTCATTCTACTGATCGTTGGATTGGCAGCCGGAGGCGCGGCGGGATATCTCATCCGCCAGCAGCGTTTCCAGCAGGAGCTAGGTAATCTGGAAGCGATGCGCGGCCGTCTGCTGGAAGAGGCGGAGAAGCAAGCGCGCGATATCGTGCTTAACGCCAAGGATGAAGCTCTCAGGATTCGAGAGGAGGTTGAAGCTGAGCTGGAGAACCGCAACCAGCAATTGCGGCGGGAAGAGGACCGCCTGCAGAATCGGCGGGAGCAGCTCGATTCGCGACAGGATCGCATCGATCGGCGCGAACAGCAGCTGAACAAGCGCCAGAGTACGCTGGACAGGCGCTGGAACCAGCTACAGCAACAGGAGGAAGAGCATCTAGCGGAGCTCCAGCGTATCGCGGATCTCACAGTCGACGAGGCCCGCGAGGTCTTGCTCGAGCAAGTGGCCGAGGAGACACGCCAGGATATGGCCCGGGTGATCCGCGAAGAGGAAATGCGAGCGCGAGATGAGGCCGACCAACGGGCCCGAGAGATCATCACGACCGCCATCCAGCGTCTCGCGTCTGAACAGGTCGCGGAGTTGACAACGAAGACGCTGGAGATTCCCTCGGACGACCTGAAGGGTCGCATCATCGGTCGCGGCGGACGCAATATTCGGGTCTTTGAGCAAAAGGCTGGCGTCGACGTCATCGTTGACGACACGCCTGAGCTCATTACCATCTCTTCTTTTGACTCCGTCCGTCGAGAGATCGCCGCCCGTGCGATGCACTATCTGGTGGCCGACGGACGCATCCATCCGGCCCGTATCGAGAAGGTGCTGGACAAGGCGCGCAGGGAAGTCGAGCAGGTGATGCGGGAGAAGGCTGAGCAGGCCGTCTACGACGCCGAGGTTCCCAACCTTCATCCCGAGCTGATGAAGCTCTTGGGACGTCTCTACTTCAGGACCAGCTATGGTCAGAACAACCTCTCGCACGCTGTAGAGGTGGCCAAGCTGTCCAGCCTGCTGGCCGCCGAAACCGGGGGAAACCCGGAGGTCGCCCGGATGGGTGGGCTGCTCCACGACATCGGCAAGGCGGTCGACTTCGAGATCGAGGGCACGCACGCCACGATTGGGGCAGAGCTCGCCCGGCGGTATGGGGTCTCCAAGGCTGTCATCAACTGCATCGAATCCCATCACCATGAGGCTGAACAGCAGACCCTGGAGGCGGTACTCGTTGAGGCCGCCGACGCTATCTCGGGCGCACGGCCCGGCGCACGCAGAGAGAGCCTGGAGCACTACATCAAGCGCATCCGGGGGCTTGAGGAGATCGCTCGGTCCTTCAACGGGGTTGAGGAATCTTTCGCGATCCAAGCCGGTCGTGAGATTCGGATCATCGTCCGGCCCGGTGAGGTCGATGACCTGGAGTCCCTGCGCCTCTCGCGCGAAGTTGCGCAGAAGATCGAGGAGACGATGGAATACCCCGGCCAGATCAAGGTAACGGTGATCCGCGAGACCCGCGCGGTGGAGTACGCGAAATAAGCTCGTCACGCCTCTAAGAACACGTTTGGTCCAAGCGTTGTAGAGCAGAGGGGGCGCCTAGCCGGCGCCCCCTCTTTCCGCAACTGCCTTTCAGAGCACCACGTTCCGCCAGCGCCCCGCTCGATAGCGTCTGACCATCAGCGCTGCCTGCACACCCCATCCAACGACGATGGCCCACCAGATACCCTGCGCCCCAAGGCCCACGGCGTTAGCGAGCAGCCAGGCCACAGGCAGCTGCACCAACCACAGCGCCGCCAAATTTACCATCATCGGCGATAGGGTGTCGCCCGCCCCAACCTGCGCCGCATCGTAGACGAGGGTCACCGACTGCAGAAGATACCCGAAGCTCAACCACCGCAGCATGACGACGCCTGAAGCCAACGTCTCGGGCTCGCCGATAAACCATGACAGGATCCACGGCGCGCCAATCAGCAGGATCAGCATGAGGACTGCCGACAGCCCCACCGCAGTATAGCCGATCCACCGGACGGCCTTTTTTGCCCGCTCCACCCGGCGCGCGCCCAGATTGAGCCCCATCATCGCTGAGGCTGCGCCGGAGATGCCCATGCTCGGCACCTGCATCACGCTCAGGATGCGAGTCCCGACGACCCAGGCAGCCAGGACATTGGATCCATAGGAGGCCATCAGACGCATCAGGAGCGAGGTGGCCAAGTTGGGGGCGCCACGCTGCACCACGGAGGGCAGCGCAATGCGGACGATGCGTCCCATCATTGGGAAGTTCAACCGCAGATTATGTGGGTCAATGCGGACCGTCGCCCGTCCTCTGATAAGCGCGCTCAGCCCCCAGATCATCCCGACTACGTGTGCCCCAACCACCGCCGCGGCTGCCCCGTCCACCCCGAAACGCCCCGCCAGAAACGGTTCAACTACGACTTGCGTCCCCATCACCCAGATCATCATCGTCAATCTGACCTGAGGCGCGCCCGCCGTGTTGAGCATGCCACCGATGCTCGGCACCAACTCCATGGCGATCAGCCCGGAAAAGACGATGCGCGCATAGCGCACGGCCAGCGGTAGCACGTGGGGATCAGCCCCGGCGAGCCGCATCAAGGGCTCGGCCAGCACATATCCCACCAGACCCAGCGATCCTGCGCTGATGATCATCAGAATCACGGCCTGCAGCGTGGCCAGGTTGGCATTGCGCTCGTCCTGTGCACCGACGTAGCGGGCCACCACCGCGCCGCTGGCGCCGCTCAGGGCCATCAAGACGCTGATCATCGTGATGCGCACCGACATCGCCAGTCCGGCGGCGGCCTGCGCTGCCGATCCCAGGCGCCCCAGCCAGAACGAATCGTACAATCCCGGCAGCATAAAGAGCGCCTGGCTCAGCGTGATAGGCCAGGCCAAACGCCAAATCGCCCGTGCGAGGCTGCCATGAACGGCTTCCTCTGCTACCAGCGGTCGTTGTGGGATATCCGTTGCGGCGGGCATCGAGCACAATTATACCGTAGCTCGCAGCCAATGCCCGCCTCCCGAGACTGCACGAGTGAGGGTTGGCTTTAGGGCGCTTCATGCCATAATGCTTAACAGTGTGTGTAAAGCGCACCGGGGCTTGCGCCCGGTCACCCGAGTACATCTGAAAGGGCAGCCTCAGGGTTGCCCTTTGGCTATCTGGAGAAGGAAGAGATCATAATGTGGGACAAGCTGGAGAACCTTAAGACAATGCTACAATCGATGGGCAGCGTCCTCGTCGCCTACTCCGGCGGCGTGGATAGCACTCTGTTATTGAGCGTCGCGCACGAGGTATTGGGGGATCGGGCGCTGGGCGTCATCGCCGTCTCGCCATTGATCCCCGACTACGAGCAGCAGGAGGCCCAGGCTGTCGCGGAACAGATGGGGCTGCCGCTGGCGGTGATCCAAAAAGGAGACTTGCGCGATCCCCAGGTGCTCGCAAACACGCAGGATCGCTGTTACTTCTGCAAAGCTAGCATCTGCGAGCTTCTCCAGAGCTACGCCGCCGAGCACAGCTACGCAACTGTCGTCGACGGATCCAACGTCGATGACACCGGTGACTACCGCCCCGGACAGCGGGCCGCGCGTGAATGTGGTATGCGCAGCCCCCTCCAGGACGTCGGTCTGACCAAGGCTGAGATCCGCGCGCTGGCCCGCGAGAGGAACCTTCCGAACTGGGACAAACCCTCGTCGGCTTGCTTGGCCTCACGCATTCCCTACGGTACGCCGCTCACGCAAGAGGCCCTGGAGCGGGTGGGCAGAGCTGAGTTGGTGTTGCGGCAGCTGGGCCTGCGCCAGTTTCGCGTTCGGCATCACGGCACGGTGGCCCGCATTGAGGTGCCAACGGAGGATTTCGACACCATCGTAGACGGTCGCGGGACGATCACGGACGCGTTCAAAGCGCTTGGCTACGCATATGTCACTTTGGACCTGAGCGGATTCCGCTCAGGAAGCATGAACGAGGTTCTCTAGAACGATGGATGCAGATAAACTACGCGAGCTGTTGAATGCAGTCCAGGTCGGACGGCTGGACGTCGACGCTGCTCTGGCGCGCCTTCGGACCCTGCCCTACGATGATTTGGAGGACTTCGCACGTCTGGATGTCCATCGGGCCCTCCGCAATTCGATGCCGGAGGTTGTATTCTGTGAGAGCAAAACCCCGGCCCAGGCCGCGGCGATCCTCGAACGACTGTGGGCGCACCACGACAGGGTGCTTGGCACCCGCGTCCTACCGGAGATGGCGGGTATTATTCAGAAGCAGATCCCCGAGGCCGACTACGACCCAACGTCACGGCTGGTCAGATTGGCGCGAACGGAGTTGCCTCCGTCAGCAGAGGAGGCACCGTATGCGATGGTCGTCTGCGGCGGCACATCGGATCTCCCGGTCGCCGAGGAGGCAGCCCAGGTGCTCGAGTTCGTCGGCCATCGCGTTGAGCGCGCCTACGATGTAGGCGTTGCAGGCTTGCACCGACTGCTCGGCGAGATGGATCGGCTGATGGCGGCCAGCGTGGTCATCTCCATCGCCGGTATGGAAGGCGCGCTGACCAGCGTGGTCGCTGGACTGGTGTCAGCCCCGGTCATCGGCGTGCCAACCAGCGTCGGCTACGGCGTGAATTTCGGGGGCGTCGCGCCGCTGCTCACGATGCTCAATTCCTGCGCTGCGGGTGTCGCCGTCGTCAACATCGACAATGGGTACGGCGCTGCCGTCTTTGCGCACCTGATGCTTCATCAGATAGAGGAGGCACGGCGCTGACCAATCAGCATAGCGCCGCTTGGTCAGTGACCGACCGCACGCGCCCGATGATCCATTCTAACCACCAACGAACTGAGAGGGAGTCGCAACCTATGAAAATCGCCTATTTCGACTGCATCGCCGGGGCCAGCGGCGATATGATTCTGGGGGCTCTCGTTGACGCTGGCCTCCCGTTATCCACGCTCCGCGAGCGACTTGAGGCGCTCAACCTGCGCGACTTCGAGCTGACATCGCGACGGGTAGCTAAGAATGCGTTCACCGCAACTAAGGTCGACGTGAACGTGGCCGACGATGTGCCGGAGCGCCATCTTGGCGACATTGTCGCGATTGTCGAGCAGAGCGAGCTCGCTCCGGAGATCAAGGAGCGCGCCGCCGCAATCTTTCGTAAGATTGGGGCCGCCGAGGCCGGCATTCACGGCACCGCCCTCGAAGAGGTTCACCTGCACGAGCTAGGCGGAGTGGACACCATTGTCGACGTCGTCGGAGCCCTGGTGGGGTTGGACGCTCTGGGTATCCAACGGGTCGTCGTCTCCCCCATTCCCCTCGGACGGGGATTCATCCAGGGGGCGCATGGGCGCATCCCCCTGCCGGCGCCTGCTACGGTGGCGCTCCTCAAAGGTCTCCCTGTCGTGGGCAGCCCGCTGGAGGTCGAGACCGTCACCCCCACCGGGGCCGCCTTGCTCGCCTCCTTGGGCGATGACTTCGGACCGATTCCACCGATGGCCCTGGAGTCCGTTGGGTACGGGGCGGGCAGCCGCGATCTGGAGGTGCCCAATGTATTGCGTCTGTTGATTGGCACCAGCACCGAGCCGCGCAAAAAGCGCCACGACCATGCGCAGACCCACGATCACGGTCATGCGCACGCGCACAACCACGCATCGGAGACGCACCACCACGCCCACCCGCATACCCACGGATCATCACACCCACATCCCGAGCGCGGCGGAGAACAGGCCCACGACCCCGCGGAGGGGCACACATTTTCCTGCTTTGACATCGACAGGCTGGCTGTGCTGGAGACCAACATCGACGACCTGAATCCTGAGACCTACGAATACGTGATGGACGCCCTCTTTGCGGCAGGCGCCCTGGACGTCTTCCTGGCCCCTATCCAGATGAAGAAGAACCGTCCAGCCACGCTCTTCCGCGTGCTCTGCAAGCCCGAGGACGTCGAGCGGATGACGGCTATCCTCTTCGCCGAGACCAGCACGCTGGGTATAAGAGAGCAGATCGTGGATCGCCACGCACTTCCCCGCACCGTCAAGTCTATGACGACGCCCTACGGCGCGGTGCGCGTCAAGGTTGCCGAGCTAGAGGATGGAAAAGTGAAGAGTGCTCCGGAGTACGAGGACTGCCGTAAGCTTGCTCAGGCGCACGGTGTGCCCCTTCGCGAGGTCTACCAGGCAGCCGTCGAAGCTGCGCGCCGCGAGGTCGGAGGCTGAGTCATTGGGAGCTCGGCTGCTGCCGAGTGCATAACCGCGAGCATCTAGGCGGATTGATGGCCCAGCCCCGCCAATACATCGGAGACCGTGAGCCACCCGCGACCGGGAAAGAGTTGGGCCATCTGGGGGACAAACGTATCTGACTGGCTCAAGACCTCCTCTGGCGAGCCTTGAGCTATGAGGACCCCATCCTCCATCACCATCACGCGATCCGCCGTTCCCGCCGCAAGCTCCACGTCGTGAGTCACAAGAAGGACTGCGCGATTCTCCGCGCGCAACCTTCGAATCAGGCCGGAAAGACGCGCCTTCGCCCGATAGTCGAGCCCCCGGGTCGGTTCGTCCAGCAAGACGGCGCGCGGGGCCGTGACCATCATCGCCGCCAGCGCGACGCGTTGCCGCTCCCCCACGCTCAAATCCCGCGGATAAGCCCCCGCCTTGTCACCCAGATCGAGGCTGTCGAGCAATGCGTGCGGCTCCAGGGGCGCGTCAGCCGGATCAATCGCGTGATTGCGCAGCGTGATGTGGAGCTCTTCGAGAACGGTGTCGGCGAAGAGCAGCGCGTTGGGATCCTGCGGCAGGTAAGCGACCTGCCGGCAGATATCCGCGACCGCCATGTCAGCCGTGTCACGACCTTCCAGCGCGACCCTCCCCTGCCGGGGTCGCACGAGCCCCACCAAGGCCTTGAGAAGGGTGCTCTTACCCGCTCCGTTTCGTCCCATCAGGACCGCGACCTCACCCGGATAAAGCCTCAAGCTTACGTCACGCAGGACCGGCGCCCCATCGTAGGCAACCTCCAACGCATCGGCGCGGAGAACGACGCTCCCCCCCCCCGAAGCGCGGTCCACCAAAACATGGGAGGATGAAGTTGCGCTGCTGCCACCGGATCGGGACGGGTCTGTCACTGTCGCGGGAGAGTGCTGTTCGCCCGACCGACGAGCCCTCGTCAGGGGGCTCCCCGGTAAGGCTGCAACCACCTCTCCGGGCGCTAGAAGCGCCCTCGCGCGGACAAGCTCACGGCCTTCATCGAGCGTCGTCGGCAACGGTTCCCAGCCCAAGGCTTTGCCGAGCGCCGTCACCGGTGGGACCAACGACACCTCGGCCAAGACCTCGGCTGGAGAGCCGGAGACGGGAGGCCCAGGGCGATCCGGCAGAGCCACCAGACGATCGGTGAAGGGCAGAATACGCTCCAGCCGGTGCTCGGCCAGAACAACGGTCATGCCAAGATCCGTGTTCAAGCGAACGAGCGCTTGCAACACGTCCTCCGCCGACTGCGGATCGAGCTGAGAGGTCGGTTCGTCAAGAACCAGGATCCTTGGGCGCAGCGCCAGGGCAGCCGCGATGGCGACCCGCTGCTTCTCGCCCCCGGACAGGGTCGCTAGCGGTCGCCGTCGGAGATTCACCAGGTCGAGATGCGCCAGGACCTCCTCAACGCGCGACCGCATCTCAGGACGCGGCACGGCCGCGTTCTCCAGGGCAAACGCGATCTCGTCCTCGACCCGGTCCATAACGAACTGCGCCTCGGGGTCTTGGAAGACGAATCCTACGTGCCGCGACATCACCTCAGGACCCTCCCTGACGGGATCGAGCGCGCCCACGGTGACCCGCCCGGCAAAGGTGCCACCACTGAAATGGGGAACCAGGCCGTTGATACACCGGAGCAGCGTGGACTTGCCGGCGCCGGACGCACCGATCACCAGCACGACCTCGCCCTCCGCGAGATGCAATGTCACGTCGCGGAGGGCCGGTTCCGGCGCCTCCGGATAGCTGAATGAGACCCGGTCAAACCTGATCATCGACCCTCTCATTCGACGCACCCACGACAACGACCGGCACAATGTATCCAAGCAGCGCGCCCCCTACGCGGACGTCGAACACAGGCCACGTCAGCGCTGGGTACGGCGTGTAGACGCGGGAGGCTTGCCAGATTAACATGGGCAAGATCGCGAGCAGTGCACCGGCAACGGTCAGGCTGTCGTAAGCCGACCACCGTGCGCGATGGTACCGCGTGGTGGTCACGCGCCGCCCAGCACGCCAGATGACCCACCCGATCAAGGCCGTTCCGCCGAGCAGGAGAAAGGGTGCCACAGCAGCAAGATTCGGCATCAGGCGCAGGACGCCACCGGCCAACACAGCGACCAACCCGGCGACGGAGACCATCTGAGCGGCGACCGTCCTCCGACCATCTCCAACTTGGTGTGCCGCAAAGCCCCGGGCCGTCATCGCCTCCGCCAGTTTGAGCGCGCGCTCCAGGCCTCCGATCAACACGGGCATAAAGAGGGGCAACCAATCAACGAGTCCCCGCATGCGATGGCCGCGAACAGCCTGCGCCTCCCGCACCTGCTGGAATTGTCTGCGGGTGCTGGGCACAAAGGTGACGGCGATGGCTGAGACGACCGCCACAGGGTAGAAGCCACGGGGTAAATAACCAATGAGGTCGCGGATCGGTACCGCCACGTTCAGTACAGCGAACGCCGCAAAGAGCGCCGAGAGCACCAGGCCATTGATCGCGCCAAAGGCCAGCGCCTCGATCGTGATGGCGCCTCCGAGAAGGGGCACCACCTCGGGAAGTTGGAAGAGCACCGTCTCCCCAATGTGGCTGGTGAGACCGTTGAAGAGTGCGCCCACTGGAACGGCAAAGGCGGCAAACCGCAGGGGTGTAAACGGCAGCGGCGTCTCAGCTCCGGGACGCCGCACACCGTCGATAACAAGGGAGAAGACCCCTAGCAACAGCGTCAGGTAGAGAGGATTGCGCGTCAGCAGGGTGGCCAGCGCCGCACTGGCGATCCAGCCGAACCACGCTAAGGGATGCATCACCTTGCATCCCCCTGCTTCGCGGTATCGGGTCCCTTCGCATTCTTGACCTCAAATGCGAAACGCCGGGCAAACCGGCGTAGCGTGCGCAGGGTTGGACGTCCGAAGAGCCAGAGCATGCCAACGATGCCGATGACCCGGGCCAGATCCCAAATCAGGGACGTAGCGACGTAGAACGCGAGGAAGCGCCGTATCCCCTGCGCCAGCGAAATGCCCGCCTGCCAGTGCTGCTCCACCGGCCCACTCGCGAACGGCCAGAACCAGAGATTCATAAGCGCACCAAAGAGCAGCCCCCATATACTACCAAGTACGCTGAGGCAGAGCACCTCCCACGCGGTGTCCTCAGCGTGAAACCAACGCACCGGTCCTTTCACGACGGGGGAGGTCAAGCCGATCCAGCCGGCGACCAGCATCCGATACGGAAGCCAGGGGCCGATCCCTCCGGTCACCAGCGCTGAGACAAAGAGCGTCAACGCGCCCAGCAAAAACCCAAACCGCGCGCCGTAGACATAGCCACCCAGGATGATCAGAAAGAAGACAGGGCTGAACCCCCCAGGACCCGGTATGGCGGTCTCCAGGAAGCTCAGCGCGGCATTGACCCCGACCAACACACCAAGCAGCGCGATCATCTTTGCATCGGACGCGGCGTCTCCCTGTGTCTCCAACAGAAGCGCGATCAGCGAAAGCCCTCCCACCAGCCCCAGGAGCAAGGGGGAATCAATCGCGTGCGCCGGTCCCGCGGACGGTTGCAGCTGGGGGACGAAGAAGGGATACACGAACGCGCCCAACCCGACAAGCGAAGCCAGGCCATAGATGAGCCACCGCAAGAGCGCCCTTACCCTCTCGTGCCCGAAGAGGCCTGTACGGATGGCCAACTACGTCCCTTGTGCCCGTCTAAGAATGAAGAAGAGACCAACGATCACGGCGAGGAGGACCGCAAAGGCCACGTATCCCTGAGGCGGGCCCTGCGCCTCGGCGGGGTGGTCCGCACGTGCCTCTTCCGTCGGGGTGCTCAATGGCGCTGCCGACTGCGTGGGTTCCCTAGCCTCGGTCCCGTCGGGAGAGGGCGTGGCGGAAGGGTCTGAGCATGGTGTTCGCGTCGTGGTGGGGAGAGGCTCAGTGGTAGAAGTCGCCTCCGTACGAGCGCCCGCCTCAGAGGTAGTCGCTGTGGGCGTCGGCGCAACCACCGCCGGTGTCGACGTAGGAGGTGGCGATGACGTAGCCGTTGGCGCAACCTCCATTGTGTCAGGCGGCGTGGGAGTAACTGTCGCGGGCGGTGATTCCGGCGAGGACGTCGTGCCGTCCCCAGAGCCGCTGGCAGTGCAGACGGCCTCAAACCCCAGCGGCGGTGGGGGCTGGGAGCCGTCTCCCCACACCCAAGCGTCCATATCACCGTCTCCGATCTGACGCATCGAAGCGCCGGCATTAGCGTAAACCCACGAGCCATCGCGACTGCCGTGATAGTAGTTCCAATAGGCGCAGGGAGATCCCCTGCATTGGCACCAGCAATCCGATGCTGGACACCCTTCACCATCGAGACGGCAAAGAGTCATGCCCATCGGCCCTGCGGCGGAGGAGAAGTCGACACCCGATCGTTGCAACAGCGCCTGGCCGGAGATCTGTGGCTCGTCAAAGGCGACGCAGCGCGTCACGACGCGTCCATCGTCGTGAACGATCACGAGACCTGCACGATTGCCCCCTCCCTGCCCGTGGACCGCTTTGGCTGAGAGCAACAAGATAAGAAGGGAGAGGAGCAAGACGCGGCTCGCTCCTCTTCTTCTCCGACTTCTGTAAGACCAGAGAGGGCTCATAGTTCCAAGATGTGATTACTTTCGTCGCAGAATAGCGCTGACGCCAACCAACCCTATGACAGCGACCATGAGCACCTGGCTGACGCCGAGCTGCGCGCCGGACGCCGGCAGCAACGGCGTGAGGTCCGCACCAGCTGCGATCTCAGGCGGTCGCGAGGCCCCTACCGTGGAGACACTGACCAGCGTCATCCCTTCCGCAGCCTGCACAGCCTGAGCCGTCGCGAGCATATTCGGAAAGGGGGCTGAAGCTTGCCAGAAATACGCCCCGCTCTCCTCGTCCCACAGGGCCAGCAGCGCACCCACCGGATCGGTGCCGCCGGACGCCCAGTTCCCTAACGGCTCATCCAGCGCATTGAGCGCCTGGATCACGAGCGCCGTTGAGTTGGCGTCCGTCTCCGTGCCCCACGGCGAGGGTTTCTGATACGGAAACCCGCCGTCGTCATTCTGCATCCGTCGCAGATAGGGCAATGCTGCCGCCGCCGCGTCGGGCCTGCCGGTCGCGACCAGGGCTTGCATGACGATCGCGGTCGTGTTCGTGTCCGCCGTCCCCGACGTTGTGTCGCCAAAAAGCGACCATGCCCCATCATCCGTGAACTGCGACGTCATCGCCGTCACCGCACCCTCTGGAATCGGCGCTCCGGCATTATGCAGGGCGAGCACCGCGTAAGCGTGCTTGAACAGCGTATCTCCGAACATACCGGTCTCGGGATCAGATCTCGACAGGACCTGCGCGGCCCAATCAGTGCCACCTAAGCTGGAGAGATCCTGCCCCGTCGCGACCGCGACCAGGACGGCTTTGCTGAGGTCTCCCACATCCGAGACCTGTCCCGAGGCCACTTGAGCGGCAAGGTAATCAAGGGGCGAACGCCCCTCTGCCGTGACCCACGTGCTCACATCCTCGCCCATCGCCGTCGCAGCCAGCACGACCTCGGCGGTCGCACCGAAATCAGAGCCCTCGGCGAAACCGGTGGAGAAGCCCCCATCGGGCTCCTGGGCAGCCCGCAGCCAAGCCAGCGCCATCTCATTCTGAGTGTACGCAACCTGCGCGTACGCAGTCTGCGCCTCATCAGCCGCGCTGACCGGCAAGGCCAGCACCGCCACAACAAGCGCCAGCGTCAACACAATGGCATAGTTCTTCATCTGTATTTTCCTCCAGAGCACGACTTGAGATAGATGAAAACAAAAAAACCTTCCCGCCAGAAAGAGGGAAGGTTCACCGACAACGTTCCATTGTCGTGTGCTACCTCCTTTCCGCGAAGGGTAGTCAGCACCGGCTAAGGCGGAGTGTCGGGCTTGCTCTCACAGTCGGAGAGATGACCGTTGCGGGACAGCGCCGGATTCTCACCGGACTTCCTCGCTTTAGATGCTTTCCCGAGCATGTCTGCCCGGGCCAAGCACTCCCTAGCCGTAACGATATTCGCTTGTTGCTGCTGCGAGCAGTATAGCACGTGAGCAATGGAAATCAAGCCGGGGCACATCGACACTATGAAGAAAAAGGGGCGTGCGCTATGATAGGGAGATAAATTGAGTCCAAGGAGGCAATATGCGCGCGAAGGTTACACTGATCACCGGTGCTGCTGGGGAGGTGGGCCAGGCTCTCATCACCCGCCTGGCGGAGAGTTCAAACCATCAGGGGAATCACCGCATCGTAACCCTAGATCTGAATCCGCTGCCTCCGGCGCTCGCGGCCCAGGTGCACCACGTTCAGGGCAGCATCCTGGACAGCTCCCTGCTGGACCGTCTGGTCAGTGAGTACGAGATCGAGGAGATCTACCACTTAGCGGCCTTGCTCTCCACCCGGGCGGAGTTCTCACCCGACGCGGCCCATAGGGTCAACGTCGAGGGAACCATGGGGCTGCTGCATCTTGCAGCCCAGCAGTCAGAGTGGCGCGGAGAACCGGTGCGCTTTCTCTTTCCCAGCTCAATCGCCGTCTTTGGGCTCCCCGATCTCCAGACCAAGGAGACGTACACGAAGGTCCGCGAGTGGGAGTGGAACTACCCGACGACGATGTACGGCTGCAATAAACTCTATTGCGAGATGCTAGGCATCTACTTCAGCCGGCACTATCGGCAGTTGGCCGCCGATCGCCCGACCAGTCTGGATTTCCGAAGTGTGCGCTTTCCGGGGCTGGTCAGCGCCTTCACCGTGCCCAGCGGAGGCACCAGCGACTATGGCCCCGAGATGCTCCACGCCGCCGCCCAGGGCAAACCTTACGCAGCCTTCGTGCGTGAGACCGTGCGGATCCCGTTTATGGCGATGCCCGACGCAGTCAAAGCTTTGGTGGACCTAGCCGCGGCGCCGCAGGAAGCCCTTAGTCGCCCCGTCTACAACGTGACGAGCTTTAGCCTCACCGCCGGTGAGTTCCGTGACTACGTGTGCCGTTTCTTCCCTGGCGCACAGATCTCGTTCGAGCCGGATGAGAAACGTGAGAGGATTGTCAACAGCTGGCCCGCCGATCTAGACGATACCGCAGCACGGCGTGACTGGGGCTGGCAACCCGCCTATGATGCGGAGCGCGCCTTCTCAGAGTATCTCGTGCCCAATATCCGAGAGCGCTATCAAGGAGGCGAGAACGTCAAATCCGCCCGTGAGGACAACCCGTGCGAGTCCTGAGGCAAGGACCCGCCAGATCGTCTCATCGCAGCTCTAGAACAACGATAGTTGCTCCGCCTCCGGCGGTGGCGTGTACGCCTCTGGTTCCAGATTGCCGTCCAACAGCTCCTTGAGGAGGTTGAAGTCACCCTCGACCACGCTCCGCAGGCTCGGCTGATGGAGGGCCGCTGCAGGATGGTACATCGGAAAGTAGACCTGGTCGCCCACTTTGCGCGCCTGTCCGTGAACCATTGAGATCTTCTCGTCCGGGAACGCGCGTGCCATCGAATGTCGACCCAACGTGACGACCACCTCCGGCGCGATGATCTCGATCTGCTGATCTAGATAGTCCTTACAAGCCTCGACCTCATCGGGGTTGGGGTCCCGATTGCCCGGTGGACGGCATTTGATCACGTTTGTGATGTAAACCCGCTCGCGGTCAAGTCCCACCCCATCCAACAACTCGTTCAGGAACCGGCCGGCCGCTCCAACAAAGGGAATGCCCTGCTGATCCTCGTGGAAGCCCGGGGCCTCCCCAATAAACATAACGAGGGCATCTACAGGGCCTTCGCCGGGAACCGCTTGTGTCCGGCCGATATGCAGGGGGCACAGTTTGCACGTCCGAACCTGAGCGTGTATCGCCTTGAGTGCCTTCTCTCGATCCATGCCGCCTCCTCTACGATATTCTCTCAATCTTCAAGTCTTCCAACAGTCTACCGAGTCGTTCACTCACGCGCGAAGGATAGCCCGGCAATTCCCGGGCCCGCACCTGGAGATAGTAAGCGTCCTCGCCATCGGCATAGTATCGCTGCAGGCGCGAATGGGACTCGAACTCATACTTTGCGTAGAGATTCTGAGCCACGTCGTTGGAGACCCGCACCTCCAACCCGATGACGTGGGCACCATCTCGCAGAGCCTGATCTACCGCGACCAACAACAGGGCCTCGCCCAGCTTTTGTCCGCGCCACTCGGGCTTGACCGCCAGCGTGCTGATATGGCCGCGAGTTCCCTCGACCCGCATACCCA
Source organism: uncultured Anaerolineales bacterium (assembly GCA_964586915.1). Taxonomy (GTDB): domain Bacteria; phylum Chloroflexota; class Anaerolineae; order B4-G1; family SLSP01; genus PWVB01. The sequence continues at coordinate 25,492 of CAZPJP010000010.1, read as the reverse complement.
CAAATCCTAAGAGGCGCGCGGCTTGACGCCGGCGATGCACGTGCCAACTCCGCACCAGCGTGGGATCCAAGAGCTCCAGCACGAAATACTGGGCGCGCGCATTGAAGTAGACTTCCTGCACATAGGCCGATTCCGGCCAGGGATCTCGGAAGACCTGACGGTCTAGCGAAACGACGGACGGGATATCTCGTCCCTCCATCGGTCGGATTCGGAAGGTATGCGCATTCCCGTTCATCTAGCGTAAAGAGGAAGTAACGCCGAGGGGGCGTCCACTTGGCTGGCGCGAACTCGCTGCCAGGCGATGTCCGCCAGGTAACCGGCCCTTCTCAGGTGTCGTGCGGGCTGTGGAATCTCCACCCGCCCATACAAGGGGCGTAGCGCCTCTCTGCCTGCGGCCTCGATCTCACCCACCACGATGGCGGGCAACTCCAACTGCCCCGCGAACTTTCCCCACGTGACCACTTGGACCCCGGTCTCCGCCCGCCACCGTCCTTCGCGCCAGCGATAACGTGCATACCCCAAGCGCTTTCGACCCGCAGCAAATGTGGCATAGAGGGGACGGTCATCCATCGGCTGGGCAGCGACAAGGATGTCCAGTGTCGTGACACCCACCAGCGGAAGCTTTCGCGCTGACGCTAAGCCCTTGGCTACCGCGACGCCAATGCGCACACCCGTATAGGAGCCGGGGCCTAAAGAGACGCCAATCGCCGTCAAATCGGCTGCGGTCAGATCTGAGGAGGCCATCAACTGCACAACCCGCGGCAACAACGTGACCGTATGCCGGTTGACCGATTCCCACGTGCACTCAGCGCGTAACGACGTGCCGTCGTGCAACGCGATGCTTGCGTAACGCGTGGCTGTATCAAGTGCAAGTAGCATCAAAGCCCCAGCAGTTCCTGTCTGAACTCATCCAGAATCCCCTGATGATGGTCCCCGTGAGCTTGAAAAACCAACGATCGACGGTACTCGTCGAGCATCCGCAGGTTCACCCAAAGGTGTTCCGGAGGAAAGAGGCCGTGATGTCGTTCGGGCCATTCGACGAGACAGACTGTGTCAGGATGCCCGAGGATCTCGTCCAGCCCCAGCATCTCCACCTCGGCAATGGAGTTCAGTCGATAGAGATCAATGTGGTACAGTACCAGATCATCCTGATGCCGCTGATGACGTCGCACCAGCACATAGGTGGGACTGACAAGTCGGGAAGCGGAGCCCCATCCCATCCCTACGCCCTGAGCAAAGACCGTCTTTCCTGCCCCTAACCCGCCTTCGAGCGCCACAATCTCGCCGCCATCCAGGTAGCGACCCAGACGCGCGCCCAAGCGCATGGTCTGTTCAGGGCTTCGGCTGATGAACTCCAGGGTATCTTTCGTTAGAATAGGCATGGTCGATTCCGAAGCTAGAATGGAATCATTATACTACAAGGAAAGGGAGTTCCAAAGCTCCAGCAGCCGCACGGCCGCACGCTTGGCGCCCGGCTCACTCTCGCCAGCAGGTCCCACACAAGAGGGACACCCATCCAGACATCGACAACCGACCACGCGCTCTTTTGCCACGGGGGCCAGACGCGACCAGAGGTCCACCAGTCGTGGCGTCAATCCCACGCCACCGGGCACAGCGTCATAGACGACGATGGCGGGTTGGCCCGATTCCACGTCCCGCGCCTCCACGGACGTCCCCAGGTCACCGGGGTCGCACATCAGGAAGACCGGAGCCAAATGACGGAGGAGGTAGGCCAAGCCACTTAACGCCGTGCGAGCGCCACGGGCACGTTCCACTTGACGGTGACAGACGGGACAGAGAGTCAGAAGGTTCTCGGGCGCATGAGCCAGGCGCAACGCCATCGGACGCGTGTACTGGGCCATAAAGGTGCGCAGAGGCGTCAGATGATGGACTTCGAGAGGTCGATCTGGGGCCGCTTCTTGTCCGCAGAGGCGGCAGCGCCGTCCATCGCGAGACAGCATACGCTCACGGATCTCGGGCCACTCCGATCCATAGTCGAGCGGCGCGACCATCACCCCTTCTTTGGCGAGGCCTTCCACCAACTCATCTCCCAACGTCAGGCGAAACGCCTCGGTCTCCATCTGCTGCTCTGGTAGGTGAATCTCGCCCCATCCCAGCGTCTCGCGCGTGCCAAGGTGCACACGCCTATAGGCTGTGGGCTTAGTGTGAACGAGCACCTCCTCGTCCGTACAGACAACGCCTCCCTCGTAGCCTTCATCAGCAGGCCGCCGGCGTCGCAACGTCAGGCGCTCCACCTTCGTCGTAGCGGAAGCCACCGTGTAGTAATCAAGATTGACGGCCCGAGCCAGGGCTACGCCCTGCTCCCAATCGAGGGACTCGATCAAGTAGGGCTCTGCACCGTGGAAGTAGACCGCCCCCTCGTGCACCAGCAAGGGGGCACTCGGACGATCCACGGTGCCGACCACGCCCACATCCGCGGAGCGCACGACCACGTTGTCCGGGGTCGCGGATCGCAGCGAGACCATCTGCGCTGGATAGCCTTCACCCAGCCAGGTATACGTGTCTCGGCTTCTGTGCAGAATCCCTTCCGCCGTCATCGCTTCGAGCAGATCGCCGATCGCCTCGACGGACCCGAAGCGCTCTCCTTGTTGGAAAGGGAGTTCGAACGCAGCAAAGGTCAGGTGCGATGCCAAGAGGCTCAGCCCATCTGGGTTGATCCGCGCCTCCTCCGGCGATTGGCCGAGGAAATACTCAGGATGCGAGACGAGGTATTGATCCAAGGGCGCGGGCGTCGCCACCATAATCGAAAGCGACGTGCCGGCACGTCGCCCGGCGCGCCCCATCTGCTGCCGGGTGCCGGCAATGGTGCCGGGATAACCAACCAACACCGAGGCATCCAGCGCCCCGATATCTATGCCCAACTCCAACGCGTTGGTCGCAATCACCACACGGACGGCGCCCGTCCGCAGGCCCAGCTCGATGGCCCTGCGCTCGTGGGGCAGGTACCCCCCTCGATACCCTTGCACCGATTCGGGATCGAAGCCCAGATGCTCAGCACGTGCCCGCATCTCGCGCAGCAGCAGTTCTACGGAGAGGCGAGACCGTGCGAAAACGATGCTCTGCACCTCTGCCTGCAACAACCGCGTCGCCAACGCCAGCGCCTCCTCCGCCGCGCTCGCTCGAAGACCCAGGGTAGGGTTCAACAGAGGTGGGTTGTAGAAGAGCACGTGCCGCTTGCCATAGGCGGCGCCGTCCTCCTCGATGGTCATCACCGGCCCTTCCCAAAGGGCCTCCGCCAATGCCTGCGGATTGGCTATCGTCGCTGAGGCCGCCACACACTGGGGGCCAGCGCCGTAGAAGCCGGCAATGCGCCGTAAGCGGCGCAAGACGTTCGCCACGTGACTGCCAAAGACACCGCGATAGGTATGCAGCTCGTCCAGGACAACGTACCGGAGACCCTGGAAAAACCGCATCCACTGAGTGTGGTGTGGCAGAATGCCCAGATGCAGCATATCGGGATTTGACACCAGGATGCGCGCCTCTTTGCGTATCGCGCTGCGATAGCGCTGGGGGGTATCACCGTCGTAGGACCGGAGTGCGATCGGCGCATCGAGCTCTTTGATCCAGTGCTCCAGCGCCGTGATCTGGTCGTGGGCCAGCGCCTTTGTAGGATAGAGGAGAAGCGCCGTCGCGTTCGGATCCTTCAGCAGCGTATGAAGGACCGGTAGCACGTAGCCCAGGGTCTTGCCAGAGGCTGTTCCTGTCGACAAGACCAAGCTCTCCCCACGCAAGGCAGCCTCGACGGCCGCAGCTTGATGCGTGTAGAGCCGGTCTATCCCAAGGGATACGCCCGCCGAGGTCAACCGCGGATCCAGGGCTTCCGGCCACGGTGCCGTGCGCGCGCCCCGTCCCGGCAGCGTCTGCCAGGACGTGACGTTACGGATAAAGTTCGGGTCGCTCTGTTGCCGCGCTAGCAGAGCTGAAAGGCGATCACGCACGCTCATACGGTGCTGCCTCAGGGGGAACACGCCTTCGCAACCAGAGCGGAAGCCCAAGAAGCCCAACAAAAGAGGCCAGGATCAGCGCCAGCTGAACCAGGCCCCCCACCATCGTCATAAGGCCGCCAGCCGCCGGAGAGGAGAGAGCAAGCCCGATTCCTCCTAGACTCAGGATAACGTTGAGGTTCCACAGACCGTGAAAGACCACAGCGGCCCCATAAGCAACCGGAAGAGCCCACCAGCGTCCACGCCGTCCCCATCCCCACCCCAGCCCAAGGAGGCCGCTCGTCAGCCCATGCATAGCCGTCGCCAGGAACCGCACGCCAGCGCTGCCCAGCCACATCGCCGAGCCGCCCAATCCCATCGCCCCGTTGGAGATACCCTCAAACCACGCAAATCCCAGGCCACAAGCGACGCCCCAGACAAAGCTGGTCGCAACTGAGGGCCGTACCCAGTGTCCCATCACGCCGATCATCAGGGTCTTGCCAAACTCCTCGACAAGGGGCGTCACCACCCCTAACAGCAAGACCAGGGTCAGAATGACCACCGGTGAGCCCAAGAGCGCAAGGAGCTCCGCCTCATCCGAAGGGGGACGTTGGCTCCAGCGCTGCAGGAGGGACATCAGGCGTTCGACCTCCGTCAAGCCCCCGGGAAACAGCATCGCGATCGACATGCCCAGTGCCCCGCTTACCACCAGCCCCACCATTTCCACCGGCAACACCAGCGGAATCGATGAGGCGCCCCCCGCGACCGCAAGTACGACGCGGCGCCGCGTCATCGCCAGGTCCCGACCGGTCGCCAAGGATACGAGCGAAAGCAACCATAGTCCCGGCAGGACGATCAAGGCGACGTACAGAGGCGCGAAGAGTGGACGAGTGTGTGCTTCGGGGGGAATGAGGAGGCTTGCAGCGCCAACCGCACCCAAGCTAAGCGCCAGGACCAGCCACCCACGCTTCGGGTAGAATCGGCGAGAAGGGCGCTGTCGCCAGCCGCGAAGCCCAGCAATCCCCAGACTCACGCCGAGCACAGCGGCCAACAGCCCATAGCCGGCGGTGACAACCCCGATCACCTCGAGCGGTGAGGGAAATAAGAAGGGGAGCACCAAGAACACGAGGCCCAGGCCTGTCATGCCCAGACCGAGTAGCAAGGCGATACCCCAGAACCAGGTTGGCAAGTGCTTAGATTGCGTCAAGGTCAGTCACCCCACAAGTACTCGTGGCATCCGCAAGCTGGACGTCATCCCATCCGCCTGGCGGAGCCCACAGGTGGAAGCATGTCCGAATCGAAGAAGGGGATAGTGAGAAGCTGACGCTACTCGCTATCCCCTCTTGGGCAGTTGTGCTACGCGATCATACGCTATTCAGTGATGATCTCGATCGAGTTCAGGGCATCGGGCTCGGGCGCAGCCGGGTCCCCGACCACACGTCGTGCCAACTCATCGAGCACGTCGAGCCCCTCTACGACCTGACCAATCAAAGCAAACTGATCGTTCAGCTGCGCGGCGTCGGCTCCGAGAGTCAGGAAGAACTGACCGTTCGAGAGCATCCCGAGCAGCCCAGCCCGATCAAACGTTCCTTGCGTCTCTCCCTGGCAGTAATAGCCGGGGTATCCGATCGTCGAGTTCGTCGGGTCTCCGGTCACAGCGACGAAGTCATCCCGAACAAAGAAGAAATCCGCGCCGTCGTACCAATCCTCTTGAGCCAGGAACACGAAGTTATTCACCAGGACGGGCGCTGATTCCGGCAGCAGCCTCACGCGGATGTCGCCCTTCGTTGTGGTCAACACCGCTGCGTAACTACCTTCCTCATCCAACGTCATCTCCGGCGGTGCGGCGTAGAAGATCTCATCCTGACGTTCCAGGATATTGAGGAATGCCGTGAGACCTTGGAGCGAAAGGCCTATGTCAGAGGGAAAGAGGATGTCGTCGAAGATGAAACTGGGCGTGCCCGGCAGGCCGAGCTCGCGGGCCTCATCGTATTGGCTCTGGACCTTCTCAACGTAGGTGCCCTCTTCGAGCGCGGTGTCGAACTGGTCCACATCGAGGTCCAACTGCTCGGCATACGTGCTCAAGAGGCTGCGGATCTCGTCGTCCGAGGCCGAGACCCATTGCGTAGACTCGTCGAAGAGCAGATCGTGCATTTCCCAAAACTTGCCCTGAGCGCCCGCGGCCTCGACCGCCTCGGACGTAATCTGAGCGTGCTGGTGGAAGTCCAGCGGGAAATGACGGTAGACCAATGCCACGCCGGGGTTCAGGCTAAGAAATTCATCGAGGACCGGATACATACCCCCGCATCCTGGACACTCGAAGTCAGAGTACTCATAGATGATGAGATCCGCCTCCTCGAGGCTGGCGCCTTTGACCCAGTCGGTCTCATCAGCAGGGCGCACTGGAAGCTCAGGTAACGGCGCGGTCTGACACTCCCCCGGCGTTTCGGGGGACGTCACCGTCACAGGCTCGTTCGGATCTGCTGTGGGGCCCACCGTCGGTGCTTCGGCCGGCCCTTCCTCAGCAGCGGTGGTCGGCGCGGTGGTCGGCGCTACCGTGGGCTCCGGGGTGGCCGTCGTGCTTGGGGCGCAGGCGACTAACAACAGTATCATAACCAACCCAAGGGTCGGCAACCTTCGTATCACATTCTGCATCGTGGTCTCCTCTCCTATTCACGCTAATTTAGTAGATATTGTACCAGTAAATTGCACTTCGACTATAACTCCCAGAAAGGGGGGCGCTCAAAGCGCCAAAGACCATAGAGTCCTACGAGAGCAACGAGACCCCCGACGAAATAGCCCTCGAACACCGAGGCTTGCGTCACGAAGATCGCCAGAAGCCCCAGGACAAAGGAGACAATGTAGAGAAGAAAGACCGCCTCCCGCCTGGAAAATCCCGCATAGGTCAGGCGATGCGACGTGTGATCGGTGCCCGGCACGGTCAGCGGATTGAGACCCCGCCGAAGCCGGGAGAGGGTCACCAACGTCGTATCGAAGATGGGAATGCCAAGCACCAGAAGGGGGATCATCCAGGTCACGAAAGGCACGTTATCGGGAAATCGCAGCTTGATGCCCACGGATGCCAGCACAAAACCTAGAAAGAGGCTTCCCGAATCCCCCATAAAGATCGTCGCTGGGTTCCAGTTGTAGATCAGGAAACCGATACACGCTGCCATCACAGCGACGGAGAGGGCGCCCACCAGATATTGGCCGCTGAAAGCGCACATCAGAGCGTAGTGCGCTGAAGCGATAGCCGCGACTCCTGCGGAGAGGCCATCCATGTTATCCAGAAGGTTGAACGCGTTTGTGATGCCGACCATCCACACGACGGTCACCACCAAGTTGACGACCTGGTAGTGAAAAGTCTGCACCCTGATCCCCGTCAGTATCAACAGGCTAACGGCCAGAAGCTGTCCCAGCAGTTTCACGCCCGCACCAAGACCGAAGCGATCGTCCCAGAAACCAAGAAGCGAGACCAGCGTCGCGCCCACGAGAATGCTGCTCAGCTCTCTATAGGCTCCGCGCAACAGCAGCGCAGCCACGAGCGTGCTCAGGAAGATCGCCACACCTCCCACTCGAGGCGTCGGCACAGTATGCACCTTACGGCTCGGATCGGGATGGTCCACGATCTCTAGACGCAATCCCAGCTTGCGTGCCAGCGGCGTGCTGACCACAGCCATCAGCAGGACACCGACGAAGACAATCAGGTAGGTCGTGATATCCACAATCATAGGGATTTGATGACGAGAGAGGACGGGTTCAAGTGAGATATAGACATAACGGCTCCGCGCCCCCCATTATGGCTCGACGGAGGGGGAGATCGGGACTGCCGGCTCCCCGGTATCAGCCTGCAGTTGCTCGATCAATTGCTCCACGACTGGACGCTGTGCTTCTGGCGCCGACTCCAAAGCGATCTGCGCAGCCCTCAAGGCTGACGCCATATCGCCCTGGTTAGTGTAGGCGATGGCCAGCACGCGATACATCTCCCAAAGATCGCGGTCCTCCGCGCAGATCTCAGTCGATGCCTCCAGGAACGAGATGGTCTCTTCCCAACGCCCTTGTTGTCCCATCAATGTCCCGACGACACGCCGCACAGTGCAGTCATTCTGTATCTCCAAGGCCTCTCGATAGGCCTCGATAGCCCCGTCAATATCGCCCTGAGAGCTGCGAATGTCACCGATGAGCATCCACGTCTGCTCAAACTCGTCATCGACGGTCAGGGATTGCGCGATCGTCTCCTGGAACTTCTCCTCACTGTCGAGGTCAATGGCATAGAGCTGGGCGAGCTCGTTCCACAGAATTGGGTTCTGCGGACTCAAGGTCAGGGCAATCTCATAGTGATCCACAGATTGTTGCAGCAGACCCTGGCGCCGCTCGGTCAACTGCAGCACCTGATCTGCATCGAGGTCCGTCGCCTGAAGCTCCATCGCGATCCTCGCCGCCCACGACTTGTAAAAGCGAGCTAGATTTGCGCTATGATCGGTGTTCAGCGGGTTGATCTCCCGAGCCTCCAACAGCACATCTTCCGTCTCAAGAAAGAGCGGCTCGCGCTGCTCAGAGGGAATTTCGTCGCTTTGCGCTAGCTCCAGGAGCGCTTTACCCAGGAATAGATAATAGTAGTCCTCCCGTGGCGCATACCCGATGGACCGATCATAGTGCTGGATACCCACTTGCTTCTCATTAGCCGCGCGGCTGTTAGCAAACGCGCCCCCCTGTTTGAAGATGATGTCCGCGCGGATTAGGTTGTAGTTGAAGTCTCGCATGACGACGATGCTAACGAGCATCAACACCCCGAGCACGGACAGGCTCACCAGGCCCGCGGATGCGCGAGGACGACGGCTCTCCTGCATTAGCACCCAGCCCATCAACAACATCACCACGAAGATCAGGCCGTAATAGAAGCCCAGCAGGTTGCTCAATGTATCCGCGACGTCCACGATCTGGTCCAAGGAGGTCACCTGAATCCGGGTCAGCGCCGCCTGGTGTCCGGCAACAAGACCGGCAAACACACGGAAGCCCACCAGCGAAACGCTAGCGTAGATGACGATGGCCATTGGCCAGCGCTTGCTTCGCTGATGCTCAAAGAGTCCTTCGCGATCAAACTCGCTGAGACCGATGACGCCAAAGAGCACCCACGTGAATACCACAATCATCAGCGCCCCATAGGCCTGCATGGGCTCTGGATAGTACTTTGTTGTGAGAGAGCGGACGAAGATCTCTGTGGCGTTTCCCAGGCGATCGGGATTGTTGATGAAGTCAAAAGCCAGCGTCCCCAACAGGAAGGCGGAGGCCAGGGACAGGGCTAGGACTGCTGCCATCCAAGGTGCCACAAACGTGCTCCGCCTGGATCGTGTGAGGCGCCGCCGCTGTCGTGAGGGTGACGCCGTGCCGTTCGAGGCCTCGGCAGCAGTGACCAGCTCACCCAGAATGCCCCGCCCCGGTACCCAGTTGAGTCCGAGAACGACCAGCAACCCGGCAAACGTCCAGAATGTCGTTCGCGTCGCAGCAATCGCAATCCCGAAGTTGATCTCCACAAAATGGGCCAGCACACCCGCCAACAACCCCATCAGCAACATGGCGTGAGGATGAACGACAAAACGGGACTCCGGAAGCTGTGCCAAAGCCGCGTTGGGCGCAAAGAGACTGCGAAAGGCCTGCAACGTTAGGTAGGCCATCGTTCCGACAAGAAGGCCCAACGGGATAGCCACGGCGACAAGATAAGCCCCTTCGATCCGCCACCCAATCAGGAAGAAGATCACGGCGAAGAGCACATCGAGACCGAGATAGGCGAGAAGTTGCTTGCGAGAATCCAAGAGCCCGAGCCAGTGAAACGCCCAGGCAAAGAAGCTGACAAAGGTAAACAGATACGCGGCCAATCCCGGAATCCCGGTAATGACTAAGGCATCCAGTGTTTCGTTGTGCGAGCGATCCGGGGAAGCTGTTCGTGACTCGTAGTGCCCCAGCTCGGCGGGATAGAAGGAGTTATAGGCCACATACATCGACTCCGGACCGTAACCGATAAAGGGACGGATCGGGTTGAGGCGATCCGGCGAGCCGTCCGGGAAGGTGATGGGTTCGTGAAAACCAATCAGATCGACCGTCCCCTGCCAGATGAGCCCGCGCACCTTTCCGGTGCCCTCCTGAAGCTGCGTGATGGTCGTCAGACGTCGCAGCGACTCCACCTGCCGGACCTGCGTCTGGAGCGGGCCCGGTATGTTGATCACTACAAGGCCCAGCGCTACGATCAAGCCAACGCTCCCCCAGCCGATCCACAGCCACCGCCACCCCCTCCGTTCAACGATGAAGTGGAGCCACAGACCGCCAAATACCAGCAACGCAAGTCCCGATCCAACATAAACGCCCAAGAGGCCCCGCAGTGCCCAGAAGGCCAATCCACCCGCCACACCCGCGAGACTCAAGCTCCCGACGCCAAAGCCAAATCCCTTGAGGATGTCGAGAAGTCGACCAGCAGCGGCGTCTTCCTCGGCAACAGCCTGTCTCTGTAGGACGATCAACGCGAGGTAAGGGAAGACAAAGCCGGCCGCGACTATCCCCAGCCAGGGTCCCCGGCTGCGAGAATACCAGATCGTCAAGAGTTGAACGGCAAGAACGAAGATGTATCCTGACGCCTTCAACACGTCACTCACACGGGCTTCCTCGCGCCCCAGAATGTCACCGAAGCTCTGCACGATCCGGGCCGCGGTCAACGGCACGATCATGATCAGGTAGGCCGCCACGAAAATGGCATTGCCCATATTGGAGGCGACACGCCTGGTCACGTCGCCGGCCCAGGGAAGCGGATCTAATCCATTATGCTGAATGATCCCATATAAGGAGACCGGAAGGCTGTTCAGAATCAGAACTGTGATCAGCCGGCTGAGTTGCATTCGGGTGCGGAGCGATGTCAGAAGGGCAAAGAAGAGCACCAGATAGCTAAATAGCGAGTACGCCCCCTGAAGCCGTTGGTAGGATCCGATGAGACTCGTATAGGGGACCAGCGAGGCAGCAGTGCTGATCACATAGCTGGCCATTGTGATCAGAGCGGGAAGCACCATCGGCGTCTTCATTGAGAAGCGCAGCGCGGTCTGGTCATGGGTGCGCTCCTCAATGAAACGCGCCAACCATAGCACCGCCATCACAAGCGCAAGACTGCGCAGGGTTGTCAACTTGTCCGGCTCGAAGACCCGGCTGGAGTAGACATTGAAGAAGACTGGCGTGATCGTCACGCCGATCAGCCAGCCGGCCTCCAGCGCGCGGTCACAGAACAAGCTAAACCGAGACGAATTCATCCTGATGCTCCTTAAACTACCAGATCGCCCTACGCAGCCCTGATGTCAGGGAAGTGTGGCCTCGAAGGCCAAGGGTCGCCACGTGCGTGAGCCATCAGGAAGACGCTAGCGACGCTCCTCGAGGTCACGATCCTAGCCCAAATGCGCGCCTACTTGGCCACGGCCGCTCGAATGAGTTCGGCCATCTGGCAAAATTATTTGCAAGCAACACGCATATAATCACTAATGAATACACAATGCAGCATGACTCATCATAACGGAGGGAGACCAAAAGACAAGGTCTGTGCCTCTAGCGGGAGGTGTGAAAGGAGGCAATAACAGGGAAGGCGACGAAGTCAAATCACCAACAACACCAGCAGATCATTGACATTCGTGCCGGTGGGCCCGAGTTTGAGCAACGCGCCCACGTCGGCTAACAAAGGGTAGGAGTTGTTCTCCTGCAAGACCTGACGGAGATCCCATCCACGCTCCCGAGCCCGCGATGCCGTCCTGCCATCCACAACTGCCCCGGCTGCGTCCGTGGGACCGTCCGTCCCATCGGTGGCCAACGCCATGATCGTCACATCTTCCAGCCCCTCTAGCCCCAATGCGGCAGCCAAGGCCAGTTCCTGATTGCGCCCACCTTTGCCCGAACCGCGTACCGTGACCGTCGTCTCACCGCCCCACACCAAACAAGCCGGGGGCGCGAGCGGGCGTTGGTGTGTCTTGATGGCCTTAGCCAGGGCCACAGCAACCTTGGCGATTTCGCGCGCCTCCCCCTCAATGAATGTGGTCAACAGCAAGCTGCTGTAGCCAAGGGCCACCGCTTGGGTCACCGCGGCCTCCGCTGCCAGGGAGTTCGAGCCGACAATGATGTTCGTGACGTGCTCAAAGACCGGATCACCAGGTTTCGGAGTCTCTGGGTGGCGGCCCTCTTTTCCCGTCTTCAGATAGGCAGCAACGGCATCCGGCACCTGATCCAGCAAATCATACCGCGCCAACACCGAGAGGGCCTCCCCGAAGGTCGTCGGATCGGGAGCCGTTGGTCCTGACGCGATCACATCCAATGGGTCTCCTACTACGTCGGAGAGAATCAACGCGACTAGAGAAGCGGGGGCCGCCAGCCTCGCCAGCTGCCCCCCCTTGAGCCGCGAGAGATGCTTGCGCACCGCGTTGACCTCGACGATGGTAGCGCCGGCGCGCAGGAGGAGATCCGTCGTCTGCTGCAGGTCATCAAGCGTGATGGCCTCGACCGGGGCGGGGAGCAGCGCTGAGCCGCCCCCCGAGAGGAGGAGAAGCACATAGTCGCCGGGCTCGGTGTCGCTCAACACCTGGATGACGCGCTCTGCAGCTTGCAGCCCGGCATCATCGGGTATGGGATGGCCCGTCTCAAAGATCTCGAAGCCCGAAGGCAGCGATATCTCCCCCGTGTGCCCGTGCTTCGTGACCACCACTCCGCCACTTGCGTGCGCTCCTAGCAGATCCGCGGCCGCTGCGGCCATCGAAACAGCTGCCTTGCCCACGGCCAAGACTGTCACGTCCTTCCTTTCCTCGTCTCGACCACCGGGCGCATCACGTTCGCGATCGCGCCCGTGAGACAGCGGCCACACTTCGTCCCCGATATGCAAAGATTCACCCTCACGACGCATATAGCGAGACACCGCGGCATAGGGATCCACCGCCGCCAGCGCCGATTCGCGAATGGCCTCCATATCACGTGTCACGT
>CAZPJP010000010.1:0-12454 GCA_964586915.1 uncultured Anaerolineales bacterium | reverse complement strand
CCGTCGCATCGTGACCCGCCACATCGTGACGCCGAGATGGGCGCCGGTTAGGCTCTCTCTTCATGAAGGATCTCACCGCCTTAGATTAGTCAATGCGTAACTAGCCGCCTCCGCAGGGGTCTCCGCCTCCCCTTCCAATAACACGGTCAGTCCCGCTTGGAGGGCACGGCGAACCGACCCATCGACACTTGAGGGCAATGCGGGCATGCTGCTCGACAAGTAGTTCTTGAGGAATGCGGCGTCTTCCGGCGACAAGGGCCACGCGTCCACCGCGTTAGCGCGTGTGGGGACAAGTCCCGTCGCCAGGGAGAGCTCAGCCATATGCTGCGCCGAGACCAACCACCGCATCAGCTCGAGTGCAGCCTCTCTCCTGACAGGATCCTGAGTCACAATGGCCAGTCCCCAGGCGTGCAGGATCGTCGCGGGATCCCCCGCTTCCGTTGGTGGCCAACTGGGAAGGGCATCATCGAGTCGGGTCTGCCAGAAACGTGTCACCGGGACCGGCGTCAGTTGACCTTCCCCCTCCTGGAATCTGACCCAGCACGCAGACGCGTCCGAGAGGCTCAGCGCGAGCTCGGCATCGAGGAGACCGGCCTCCTGCATGTCCAGGAAGAAACCGTAGACGAGTTCCAATGTGGCGCGATCCAAACTCTCTTGACCGGCCTGGTCTATGACGCGACCGCCAGAACCCATATAGATCGATAACAAGGCATCGCTTGCGAGTCCCTCGGGCGGGCTTGCGGGGAAGAGCATCGTGTAGTTGGCCGTCAGCACCGTCGTCCACGAGAGCGGTGCCGTGGTCGTGACGCCCTCACGATAGGCCATCTGGTCGGCCCTGGCTACATAAGGAAAGGCCCACAGCGCATCCTCCATCTGGACTGCCGTCAAAGCACTCGAGAAATAGCCGGCCTCGGCGGGCATATAGGCGTCGACCGGCTGAACCAACCCTTCTTGAGCGGCCATCTTCAGATCGCGAGAGTTCAGAACCACCACGTCTGGCATAATCGATGGCGCAACTTCGGAGGCCGCGCTTATAAGATCGTACAATCCTCCGGCCCCGCTCTCCTTCTTCACCGACATTCGAACGCGAAGGTCGGCGTTGATATCCGAAAAAACAGTCACCTGGTCGCTCAGAATCTCAGCGCCTGTCTCAGGATCGTGGGGGCTGAGGAAATCCGGTACCCAAAACTCCAGCGTCACGCCGCCCCTGGTGGGCGTCGGAGTCTCGACCGGTGTCGGACTCGGAGAAGCTGTAGGCGTAGAAGGCTGTGTCGGCACTGGTGTCGCGGAAGAGCTGAAAGAGAAGGGCAGCTCAGGCAGATCGGGCAGTCCAGAGCATCCCAGCAGCATTGTCATGCTTCCGACCAACGCCAACAGTCGCCAAGCAGAGATCCCATTAGCCCTGTACCTGTTTCTCATACAAACCTCTATTCAAGCCCCTCTACGTTTTGGGGGCCTTTACCCGTATAGCGTTGCACGGTCTCGTAAATCGGGCGCTTCTGGAAGTCCGGCGTCACGAAAGCATAATAATCCTGGTAGTTAAACAGCTTCTGTGGGGTACGAAACATCCACATAGCGACCACCGGGCACCAGGGCCAATGCGCTGAGGCCCATTCATACGCATTCAGCGTATACTGAGCGCGCTGCGCCGGCCGGACAGCCCAGGTCCACCGAGGATGATCGTTCCAGCCGGCCTCGGTGACGTAGATCGGCTTCTCGTTGTCCCCATGCGCATCCATAATCTCACGAAGCAGCTCAACCCTGCGAAAGTTGATCAGATCCTCCGCAGGAGCGACCTCAGCGGCGAAAGCCAGACCGTAGGCGTGAGCAGCCAATGCGTCAAAATAGGGACCGGCCCCAGCCTCATACATTCGCTGCAGATAGATCAGATCATTCATGCCCGCAGAGCTCCCTTCGGGCTCTAGCGTCGGGGCCAGGGCCCCGCCCAGCACGACCACATCGGGATGAACCACGTGCGCCCTGGCATACACGACCCGCAATAGGTCGGTATATGCCGTTGGATCAACGGGCCGATACCCCCACTCGAAGCTGAGATTGGGCTCGTTCCAGATGATAACGTGAGTCACAGAAGCCTTGTACCGATCAAGAAACGCGCCCACGAAATTGGCAAAGTCAACGTACCGGTCGGGCCCCAGATAGGTGAACGTCGTCTCCTGGTCATCTGGATCGGGCCGCGCCCACGCGGGCACCATGTCCAGGCGAGCGATCACACGCAAGCCCTGATTTCTCGCGTGCGCAACGACCATATCGCTGTGATCCCATTGGTAGCGACCCTCTTCCGGCTCTATATAGGCCCACGGAAAGTACTCGACGATCCACGGCGCGCCCATTTCCCTGACCATGCCTAACGTCCGCTGGATTTTCCACGCCTCGACCTCATCGGTCAGTCGGGTGTGGACGCCAACCTTGGGGTTCGACGTACGAACCCTCTGGGGTGGCGCCATCGTCACCAGAACGCCGGGGGGTCTGACGGCAAGAAGCGTGAGCACGAAAATCAGGAAAAGGGGCACCCTTTCCCAAAGCCAGCGCAGATGTCGTCGTATGGAGGTTGCCGTCAACCAGATCACCCGCAGCATTCCTCTAAAGGGTCAGCTCCCCTGGCAATCCTTGTCTCCACATAACCCAAGATTATAATCAAAGTGTGGAAAGTCCAACAAAGCTGCTCAATAAGCCTAGACGATTTGTGCATCAGCTACAGCGTGCGCTCGAAGGGGACCTCCCCGGTGTCGAGGCTCAGATGCACATGGCGGCGCGCCCGAGACAGGCGCTCCCCTTGCCGTCGGATCGGCCCAGGCGGTCCGCTGTGCTTGCGCTGCTGCATCGCGCCTCACAAGAGGTGGCGCTCGTCTTCACGCTGCGACCCACCTCGTTGCGCCATCACGGCGGTCAGATCTCGTTTCCGGGCGGCGGTGTGGAACCGCAGGACGCTACGTGTGAGGCCACCGCATTACGTGAGACGGAGGAGGAGCTGGGGATCTCAACGGAGCGGGTGGAGGTGCTGGGCGAACTGAGCTGCCTCTTCATCGCGCCCAGTGAGAATCTCGTTCACCCGTTCGTCGGATGGCTGCCGGACTTGCCTCCGCTGCGCCCTAATCCTCTTGAGGTTTCCTCGGTGATCTCCATCCCATTGCGCGTTTTGTTGGATCCAGAAACCCTGGATGTCCATCGTTGGCGCCGTAATGGGCAGATGCTCACAGCGCCGTGCTATCGCGTCGGAGGAGCGTGTATCTGGGGTGCGACGGCGATGATGCTCAGCGAGCTCCTCGAACTCATCCGGGGTCTGGGGCGCCAGGACTAGACAGACTCTTCGACGAGTCGGCCTGTCAAATCATAGGCCAATGCATCCGTGATCTCAACGTCAACCAAGCGATGCGGATCGACCGCCTCCGGAACCAGCACCAGTCCATCGATTTCCGGCGCGTCACGGTAGGAGCGTCCCACGGTCAGGTCATCCCCACTTCCCTCAAGCAAGACCGAGAGCTTGCGTCCCACAAACCGCTTGTTCTTTTGATAGGAGATCTCCTGCTGGGCGACCATAATACGATCGTAACGTGCCTCTTTCACGCTAGAGGGCACGTCATCCTCCATCCGGGCCGCCGCCGTCCCCGGCTCGTGCGAGTAAAGGAAGACCCCCAGACGATCGAACCGCGCCTCCTCCACGAAATCCAGCAGAGCGGCGAATTCCGCGTCGGTCTCACCCGGAAACCCCACGATGAACGTCGTGCGCAGCGCAACATCAGGCATCGCTTTCCGCAGCGCATCAAGTGTTCTCCGCACCTGATCCATATCTGCCGGACGTCGCATGCGCCGCAGGACGTCAGGATGCGCATGTTGCAGTGGAATATCGACGTAGGGCAAGACCTGCGGAAGGCTGCGCATCACCTCAATCAGCCGTGGTGTGACATATCCCGGGAATGCATATAACACCCGGATCCATGGCACATCGGGCACTGTCGCCGCGATCCGCTCCAGCAAGCGGGCCAACCCATCACGCATTCCCAGATCGTGTCCGTAGTAGGTCGCATCTTGAGCGATGAGGTTGATTTCCAGCACGCCGAGATCCTGAAGCTGCTGTGCATCCTGCAAGACGGCCGTCATCTCCCGACTCACCGAGGGTCCTTTGATCCCGGGTATGGCGCAAAAGGCGCATTGACGGCTACACCCGTCAGCGATCTTTAAGAACGCACTCCGCCCCGAGACCACATACCCCGGAGCGGAGACCTCCTCCGGCATCGTCGCCAAGCGCTCCTCGATGAGTGTCAGCGTCGGTTGGTGCGGCCTGCCGAGCAGCTCCCTGGCGACATGCACGATCTGTGCCCACGAACGAGTGCCGAGCAGCGCGTCGATGCGCGGCACCTTCTCCAGAAGAAGGTCGGGGTCGCGCTGCGCCCAACATCCAGCGGCCACCAACCGCTGATCGAACGCCAGTTCAGCGGCGAGCGCCTCGAGCGCCTCGAGGGACTCCTCCCGAGCGGGAGCGATGAACCCACAGGTGTTGACGATCACGAGATCAGCTTCGTCAGCATCCAGCGTGGGACTATACCCAGCTCGCTGTAACAACGCCGCCATCGAGTTGGCATCGACCGTGTTCTTGGGACATCCAAGAGAGGCTATATAAAAACGAAAGGGGCGCTGAGCGCCCCTTTGAGGTGCAGAATTTCGGCTCAAGAGTCCTCCAATATCGTCTCGCCACCGGGGGTCCAGGCTCGACGGACAACTTCGCCTTGAGCGCCTAAAAGCCCCCAATCGGTTCCGTTGACGTAGAGTCGAAAAGCCCCGCCATTGCCCGTAGAGACAATCAGCATGTCCGCAGCCGCCCCCTCCAGGACCTGATCAGGCTCCGCGATGCCTTGGAAGACTACGGTAGCATCCGCGGAAAGGCTGACCCACGCGTGATTGGTGGGTACCAGGCGCACCCGAACCATCCCGTCGTCACTAACGGGAAAGACGGGTGTCGGCTCCACCGTTGGCGTCGCCGTAGCTTGAACCCCACCTCTCTGCGTGGGCACAAGCGTCGGCTCAGGCGTCTGCAACGCCTGCACGGGGCCAAACTGCAGCCACGCAAAACTGGCTAACCCGACGAGCAGAAAGAACGCCAAAGCTGCGCCCAGAATCCTGACGAGCCCGCCCGACGCATTCGCCCTAACCGCGGCGCGCTCCTCCTCCACCGTGGGAGGCGGAGGCGCCCACGTGCGCGTGCCGCGCCGGGTAGGCGCCTCAATCTCGGCAATTCGAGGCTGCACCGGCTGACCCCGCACCTCGGCATCGTAACGGGCCAGGGCGTCTTCAACCGAAATCCCGAGAAAGCGAGCGTAGTTTCGCAGGAAACCACGCGCCTGGATTGGCCCGGGCAAGGCTTCGTAATCGCCCATTTCCAAGGCCTGGAGGTACCGGCGATGAATGCGGAGCGCCTCTACAGCGTCCTCCAGATCCAGTCGCTGCACCTCACGGGATCGGCGCAGCCAAGTACCCAAACTATCCGCCATTAAACCTCTTCAGCTTCAACGACCACTTTTACGTGGCCGCGTACGCCTCCCTCAAGCTTCAGATCGATGATGTGCTCACCCACGTCACGAATTGGACGATCCATCAATACCCAACGCTTGTCGAACTCCTGTCCGAGGAGTTTTCCAATCTTCTCAGCAACGTCACCGGACGTGATAGACCCGTAGAGCCGCCCTGTTTCTCCGGCTCTCACCGTAAAGTTGATCTCCTTCTCGGCCAGCCTCTCAGCCACGACCTCGGCTCGCTCACGGGCCTGTTCTTCCCGTCGCTCTTGGCTTTTCGCGATCTCTTTCGCCGCGGCAATCCTTCCTTCGGTAGCCCGAACTGCCATTCCCTGGGGCAGCAGGTAATTCCGGGCGTAGCCGTCCGCAACCTCAACGACCTCTTGAGCTTCGCCCACCCCAGGCACATCCTGTTTCAGAAATATCTTCATTCATTCCCTCCTGGTCAGAAAAACGGGTGTTTCACGTGAAACACCCCCATGATAGCCTATGATTCGCCGGAGACCAGGGATTTGCCGCGGTATAGCGGCCACCGAAGCGTCCCGCCAGAACTGCGCTCTCCCCTCCCTTGATCCCCAGACGCTCGAAATGTCTGCTTACCCCAACACACGTGCCTGGATTTGCAGCAAGATGCGGTAGAGCCGTTGCATCACTGTAGGAGACTCGACGAGCGACAGACCGGCCTGGTAGGTTGCCAGCCCCTCCTGGCGCCGCCCCGACTTGAACATGGAGACGCCCAAAGCAAGCAATGTCTCGCCCTGCTTCTGTCGATCCCCTTCCTCTTGGAAGATGGACGCCGCTCGTCTCCAGGCGCTCTCAGCCTCCTCGCGACGGTTCATCGACGCGTAGACACTGGCGAGATTGCCTAAAGCCTGCGCTTCCCGCGCCTGGTCCTCTTCGCGCACAAAGACACGCCGCGCTTCCTCCAATGACTCGAAGGCTTCCTCCCACCGGCCCTGTCTGCGTCGTATGATGCCGATGTTGTTCAGCATCTCCCCAACCTCGACCTCACGTCCGTCCTCAGCGAAGTGTTCCTGAGCTTCGCTGAAGCGACGCACGGCCTCATCATAGAGTCCTTCCTGAAAGAGGCGAAGCCCATCCTGTTGCAGTTCCTCAGCTCTTGTCTCGACCATCGTGCTCCTTTGCTGCGTTCCGTGTTACGTATCGCGTGCTATAGTGTGTTGCGTATCGCAATGCTGTATCGCGCGTCACATGCCTCACCATGATACAGGTGGACGCCAACACCCAGACCAGGGCTCGCAAGCCTCAGATGCCGAAAACACCTCAGTAAGTAATCTCAAGAATCCCCTCCGCTATCGACCGCAACTGCCCCGCAGGCATCGTCGAGAGCTTCACCGCCAGCTCAAGATAGCTCTGATTGATCGGTCGCAGGACAAAGGAGCGGATCTCGGCGGGTAGTTGCTGAAACTGATCGAACTCACTGTGGAGCCTGTGCCAGACGCCAACCTCGCTGTCGCGGTCCATAAAATACTCCAATGGCACGCCCATCCCGCGGCTGATCAATTCAAGATCCGCCACGGCGATGCCACGCCGACCATATTCATAGTCCGAGATAGTCGAGGCCGAGCAGCCGAGGATCTCAGCCACGTCCGCTTGAGTATACTCTTTCTCATGGCGCAATTGTCGCAAGCGCGCGCCAACGATGCGGTGGCGCAGCGGCAGAAAGAGATCGGGGTTCGGAAGCTTTGCTTCCTGCGTGTCCTCATTCAATGAGTCCATCGCCCGGAACGCATTTAGAGGAACTTCTAAATACCGGGCCAACAGTTCCAACTCCGGCAGCGAAATCGCCCGCGTGCCGTCCTCGTAACTCGCAAATCGACTGACCGACACCCCGATCACAGCAGCGCACTCACGGCGAGAGGCGCGCGCTTGATCACGGGCGCTGCGAATCATAATGCCTAGGATTCGGTTGCGTAGCTCGCTTACCTCTTGATCCGCCATATCGGCTCCTTCTCCAAAGTTTGTGTCAGGGAAATTGCACGAAGAAATAATTCAGACAATTTTTAATGGCACCCGAGCAAGCTCTTACAGATATCATTTTATGTCATCGACATTATAGCACGCCCCCCTGCGGCAACAAATGCGAGCAGCTGGAGCAGCGTCTTGGAGACTGTATCGCAATGATCATCTGGGGAAAACTTATCCACAGGTGTGCATACCCCAATAAGTTGATCTACACACCAGCCCTTCCCCTAGGACTAGGGATTCGCAGAGGTTAGCGACGCCATGAAACCGGTCGGGTGTGTGTAAAACTGTGGAAAACCCCCCTGTTTTCAGTGGATAACTGTGCAGAACCGTGGAGAACTCTCCTTCAAACACCTGTTTGATCCTGTTTCTGCCAGGTCCATTGCCGCCCTCGTTCGAAGGGGAAAAACTTACGACCCGAGTCTGCCCACATACTTTCCCCAATCCCAGTATCCCATGCGACCCGATATGTGGGTCCACTCGATACTACCACCCCAAGATGTTGGCACCAAATCGGATTATCCACACAATCCCCCGCCCTACTACGGTTACTATCTTTATGATCTATATATATCAAAGGGAATTAAAGATATACATCAAGAACCAAAACCAGAAAGAGAAACGTGAGTCAGATTCGAAGAAAGTGAGGGAAGCTCAAGGAAGGTGACCTCAATGACCAAACAAAAACGCACCCCCTTCGGCCTAGGTGAAGGGGGTGCGCTGATCTTTCTTGGTGGCCCCAGGGGAATTCGAATCCCCGTTTCCGGCTTGAGAGGCCGGCGTCCTAGGCCTCTAGACGATGGGGCCGTCCACGACCGCTATTGTAACAGGGGCTGTTCTTTTGTCAAGCGTGCGGTTCGCGGATTTCGGCAACTCGTCGCGTGCGCGCGCCCGCACTTTTGACACCGATCCATGAGTCCCTATAATCTTGACAAGGAGCGGTGCCAGTCATCTGACCGATAGCCTGTTTTGCGCCGCGAACGCTTGACCACTATGACAGCGGAACGTAGCAACGAAGAATGGCTTAATGCCCTGGGTGGGACACCTACCCCGCAAGCTTTGGAGGATCTTCGAGATCGCCTGGTGCGGGGGTTGCGCTATGCGCTGAAGCAACGTTACGATGTGACCGAGGCTGATTTGGAGGACTTCACCCAGGATGCGCTGGTCAAGATTCTCGATAACCTCGATACCTTCCGTGGGGAGAGCAAGTTCACAACCTGGGCACAGAAAATCGCGGTGCGGGTTGCATTCTCTGAGCTCCGTCGTAAACGCTGGGAGAATATTCAGCTTCAGGACCTGATTCCTGATACCCCTTCCAATGAGGACAGCGTTTCACCGCTTGTCTGGCTCCCCTCCTCAGAACCCACCCCGGAGCGCCGGATCACCCAGCGTAGCTTGCGAGGTTTGCTCGCTTATTTGATTCAGGAAGAGCTGACGGATCTCCAGCGGCAGGCGATGGTGGCGATCGTACTTCACGATATGCCCGTGGAGGAGGTCGCCCGGCGGATGGATACGAACCGTAATGCACTCTACAAGCTTCTGCACGACGCGCGGCAACGGTTGAAGCAGCGCTTGGAAGCACAAGGCGTGACGGTCGAGGAGGTGATGGCGGCGTTTACCCCAGAGCAGTAAGATTTGGTCATGTATCGTCGTCTAAGTAGTGGACAAAGCGTTTATAAACTATGATGAGTCTAGAATCTGAGAAGTTACAGCATCTGGTGCAGGACATCCTTACCACGCAGCCTCAGGAAATCGGGTGTGACACGTGCTTTGCCAAACTCGATCTTTTCGTGGAGCTGATCTTGGCAGGCAAGGATGCGACGGTAGCTATGCCGTTGGTCCATGCGCACCTTGCTCGGTGCAGTGCGTGCCGTGAGGAATTCGAAGCGCTCCTTACTGCATTGAAGTTCTTCTCATCAAACCACGTGTAACAAACCGCGTTACTCTTAACCCCAGTTGACCTGATCATCTCTCGGGCCCCGAGCCCGATGATCTTTTCGGTCGTCGGCTCAGCTCAACCGACGTCCCTTCCAAATCATAATAATCGGGTCGCGAGGTCCAGCTGGAGAGCGCGCGGCGCCACGCCGTGCGCTCTCGGCATGCAACGTAAGACGCTTGCCGCTCACCCCGTCTGAATGTTAGCGCGAACACTGATACTGTGGGACGGAGGGGAGCGATGCACTTTACATTGAAGCGATGGTATTGGCTGGGCGTACTGGCTTTGTTGCTGCTGGCAGGCTGCTCACGGATGACAACGGCTTCGGCAGAAGAAGAAGTGACCTCGATACAAGAGGCCCCTGCCGGGCCCACAGGGGCGCAAACGCCCTCGCCCGCGGGTGAGGAGCTCCTACCGGAGGAGGACGTGCCGGAACGCTGGCAGCAGGAGTTCACGACGGATTTCAGCCGGCATACGGTACCTTACGATGAGGTGCTGTCTGGAGGACCGCCTAAGGATGGCATTCCGGCAGTGGATGCGCCACAGCTCACGACAGTCGACGCAGCCGATGGCTGGATCGATGACAAAGAACCGGTGATCCTCTTGGAGATTGACGATGAGGCTCGTGCTTATCCAGTTCAGATCCTGATGTGGCACGAGATCGTCAACGATACGCTTGCGGGCCGGCCCGTTGTGGTGACGTTCTGTCCTCTCTGCAATACCGCGATCGCTTTCGACCGCCGGTTCGACGCTGGCGACGAGACGCTGATCCTGGACTTCGGCACGACAGGACGATTGCGGTTCAGCAACCTCATTATGTATGATCGGCAGACGGAGACGTGGTGGCAGCAGGCGACCGGGGAGGGTATCGTGGGCCGGTTTGCGGGTGAGCAACTGACGTTTTTGCCCGCCAATATGGTTGCCTGGGCGGATTTCAAGGCCTCCTACCCGCAAGGAACGGTATTGTCACGCGCGACCGGTTTCAACCGCACCTACGGGAGTAATCCGTACGGGGGGTATGACGATATCGACAACTCCCCCTTCCTCTATCGAGGACCGGAGACCCCGGACGAGCTCCCGCCGATGGCCCGCGTTCTCACGATTGAGATAGGGAAGGACGCCGTAGCCTATCCCTACACCACGATGGCGGCACATCGTGTCGTGAATGACACGGTCGGTGATACGCCTGTTGTGGTTATGTGGCAGCCGGGTGTGGCTTCGGCGCTGGACACAGGCGCCATCTCGGCAGGGCGCGACGTCGGAACTGTGGTGGCTTTTTCTCCCATCGTCGACAGCGAGACGTTGTCCTTCCGCTTTGATGACGGCGAGATCGTTGACGAGGGAACCGGCACGGTTTGGGATGTCTTTGGACGGGGCGTGCGCGGCCCATTGAGTGATCAGACGCTGGAAGCTGTGGTCGGGGTCAATCACTTTTGGTTCTCCTGGGCTGCCTTCAAGCCAGACACGCGCGTCTACCAGACAGAGGCGGTACCCCCCGAGGCGGAGGCGCAAGAGCCTGCCTCCGATGCTGATCCCGAGAGGGACACGTCGTCACCAGATGTGACGAGCGTGGATGCGCTGGAGACGGACTTCGTGATCAACGTCTATCAGGGCGAAGCGCGACTCGGAGGTGAGAGGGTGCGGTTTTCAGACGTGTTGGCCCAAGGAAAGCCAGTGGTGCTCGAGTTTTGGGCAGGTGCGTGTCCGATCTGCCGGCGAGCCCTCCCTGAGGTCCAGGCCCTCTACGCAAAGTACGGAGAGGACGTGACCTTTATCGGGCTCGACGTAGGAATCTACACGGGATTGGGCGATGAGGCCACTGCTCTAGCCCTGATGCAGGAGCTTGATCTGACCTTCCCGACCGGGTCGACATCCAATGCCGCCGTAATGCGGGACTACCGCGTGACGGGTATACCCACAACGCTGCTCTTCATGCCCAACGGCGAGATCTTCAACCGCAGCACCGGTTTGGTTAGCGGCGAGCGTCTAGGTGAGCAGATCGAGTCGCTGATCGCGATGTCCCACTCTCAGTAAGGAGGGTTTAGGTGGAAGAACCTATGTTGAATCTCGATCTTGACAAGGACAAGGGCCGCGGTCGAACTGCAGTGCTGACGCTGTTGGTGCCGGCGCTGCTGGTCTTGGCTTTGCTGGTGTTGGTGGTAGGCCTACGAGACGGGCTCGAGGGCGCGGTGGCGCGCCTCTC
Source organism: uncultured Anaerolineales bacterium (assembly GCA_964586915.1). GTDB lineage: Bacteria > Chloroflexota > Anaerolineae > B4-G1 > SLSP01 > PWVB01. The sequence continues at coordinate 801 of CAZPJP010000010.1, read as the reverse complement.
CGATCTTCTGCCGGTGAGCTACGCTTTCGCCGCGGGCATGGTCGCCAGCGTGAACCCGTGCGGCGTGCTTATGTTGCCCTCCTACGCCCTCTACCAATTGGGCTCAGTCGGGGATAAAGAGCGACGTCACGTGATCCGCAGGGTGCTCCAGGCCATCAAAGTAACCCTGGTCGTCACGGGGGGATTCACAGCCATCTTTGCCCTGGTGGGCGGCATCGTAGCCGCCGGTGGGCAATGGTTGGTCACGGCCTTCCCTTATGCCGGTTTGTTAATCGGGGTCGGCATGATTGGGCTGGGGATCTGGCTGTTCGCGGGGCACAGGACCCTGGGCATCGCTGCTGCGGGACGTGTGCGCATCAATCCGCAACGCAACCTGGCCAACATGTTCCTCTTTGGCATCGTCTACGCGATCGGCTCGCTGAGCTGTACCCTGCCGATCTTTCTGGTCGTTGTCGGAAGCTCGCTCGCCGGGGGTGATCTCACAGCCTCCTTCAGTCAATTCCTTGGCTATGCCCTCGGGATGGGTGCGGTGATCTTGGCAGTGACGATCGGCACCGCGCTCTTCCGCCGTACGGTCTCCCGCTGGCTCGATAAGCTGACGCCTTACGTCCACCGTTTCGGATCGCTCTTCCTGATCGGAGCTGGAGGATACCTGGTCTTCTACTGGATCTTCATCGCGGGATTGTTCTAGCTTTCTGTGAGATTCGTCGCCCCGGCCCACATTCTGAATGTGGGCCGGGGCTGCGTTATGTGCGCTGTGCATGCGACAATTGACATTTCAAATTGGCGATGCTAAGCTAG
>CAZPJP010000009.1:20306-50554 GCA_964586915.1 uncultured Anaerolineales bacterium | reverse complement strand
CAGGAGATTATCCGGCTGCTGCGGGAACTCACCGCACAGGTGGGACGGATGGCTGATGAGGTGGCCCACACATTGGATGCGCTGGCCTCGCTGGATCTGGTGATGGCTAAGGCTCGCTATGCCGAGGATCTCCTCGCCACGGCGCCGGAGCTGGTTGCGGTGCCGAAATCCGCGCCGGAGCCTGAGGATGGAAACCTGTATCCGGGCACCGTCGTTCGTCTGAAGGGTGCGCGCCATCCCCTGATCGACCCTGAGCTCGTCGTGCCCGTCGATATCGACGTGACCGATGAGACGCACGTCCTGGTGATCACCGGACCTAACACCGGCGGCAAGACGGTATCGCTGAAGACGGTCGGCTTGCTTACGTTGATGGCGCTGTCGGGTATACACATCCCCGTCGATGAGGGCTCGCAGCTCTCCTGCTTTGACGGAGTCTTTGCTGATATCGGAGATGAGCAGTCGATCGAGCAGAATCTCTCAACGTTCTCATCTCACCTGAACAATATTCTCTCGTTCTTTGAGGACGTGGATCATCACGCCCTGGTACTCCTCGATGAGCTAGGCGCGGGTACCGACCCCGCTGAGGGTTCGGCCTTAGCCCGGGCTCTGTTGGAGGCATTCAGACAACGTCGTTGTACCGTTTTCGTCGCGACTCACTACCCTGAACTCAAGCTCTATGCTCATAATGTGGCAGGGGTGCGTAACGCGTCGATGGAGTTCGATGTGGAGACGCTGGCCCCGACCTACCGGCTCACGATTGGCCTGCCGGGGCGGTCAAATGCGTTCGCCATCGCGCGACGGCTCGGCATGCCGGAGGAGATCGTCAAGCAGGCACAGGGTATGATCTCCGGTGAGGAGCTCCGCGCAGAGGATATGCTCAACGATCTGCACAATCTGCGCATTCAGGAGGTGGCGGCGCGCGATGAGGCCCGCAAGCTCCGGGGCGAGGTGGCGTCACTGCGCGACCGGCTGCAAGAGCGATTAGCGGGAATCGAGCAGGAGCGTCGCGAGATCTTGCGCGACGCTGAGGAGACGGCGGAGGCCGAGGTCGATGCGCTCCGGGATGAGCTTCGCTCCCTGCGCACGAAGATGCTGTTGACCCCCATGGGGGGAGCGTCCTCGGACCTGGATGACGTGGCGGAGCGGCTGGAGGATATCGAGGCCGAGGTCACCAGACCGGAACCTCTGGTCGAGGGCCTTGGGGATGAGGTCGCAGGGGAACAGCGTGCGGTCCGTGAAGGGGACCAAGTGAAGCTCCTCTCCGTCGGCGTTCAAGGCACGGTTCTGAAGGTGGACGGCGACGAGGTCACGGTGCAGGCCGGTCCCATCCGCACCCGAGTCCCTCGGCGCGATGTGTCCCTGCTCCGCCAAGTCGAGGCCCCAGGGCCGGCGTCCTCGGGTATCTCGGTTCCGCAGCGACCGGCCTCGCCGGGCGTGCAGATCGACCTCAGGGGTCAGACCGTCGATGAGGCACTCCAGCATCTGGAGCGCTATCTGGATGAGGCGGCGATGGCGGCCCTCCCGTGGGTGCGGATTATCCACGGTAAGGGCACAGGAAAGCTGCGGCGCGAGGTTCGGCGCTACGTCGGCAGCCATCCATTGGTGAACTCCTATGACACGGCACCGCTTAACGAGGGTGGGGAGGGCGCAACCGTTGTGGACCTAGTCAGCGCTCGCTGACCCAGCGCTTCGCAGGCGCCTTTGTCGCGTCGATGATACAGAGATCAGCCCGGCACCTGTAAGGTGCCGGGCTGTTGGTGATAAGCTGGTAAGATGGCTATTTGTCGCTGGAGGTAGGCTTCTTGGCGTCTGTCTTTGCGGCTGTATCCGTTTTCTCAGAGGAGCTCTCGCTTTCCTCTTTTCGGCCTCCAGGCAGAGCTGTTGAGGACCTCGAGCGATTGTCGGTGACGTAGAAGCCGGAGCCCTTAAAGATAATGCCGGCAGGCTGGATCAATCGTTCGACGCCCCCGCCGCAATCAGGGCACGTTCTCACCCGCTCCTCACTGAAACTCTGGCGTCGCTCAAAACGCAATCCGCATTCCTGACATTCGTATTCGTAAAGTGGCATCTTACGTACCTCCCTCAGAAGCAACCTACTTATTATAGGACGATTGCGCGGTTTGGCAAGGTTCCGCGGAGGCGCGCTAGGGCAATCGCAGTTAGCGTCGGGCAAGGTGCAACGCACTTAGGCTTTGGGGTGAGGGGCCCTTCTGGCGTCGCGCCGCGGTGGGACGAGCAAAGTGCGTTGCACCTGTTCTGCCCAATTGCGATTGCCCTAGAGGCGCGCTGAGGAGCTCAGGGCACCGGGCCGGTGACAGGCCGCGTGGCGAGCTCGTTATGTCTCGTTGAGATGCTGTCGGACCCGGGTAAAGATGTCGTCAAACATCTCCAGCGTGAGCCGTCCCGTCTGGGTATTCTGCCGGCTGGGATGGTAAGAGACCATCAGTCGCGGCAGCGGCCCTGGCAGCGGCTGGTCGAGGCCGTGCTCGAATGGGAGCCTGGGGAGGTCGTGTCCCTGCTCCTGCAGAAGGCGCAGATAGCCCTTGAACGCGATCTGTCCCAGAGCGAGGACGATCTCCAGGTTTGGCAGCAGCGCAATTTCCCGAGCCAGATAGGGGCGGCACTTAGCCAGCTCCTGTGCGGTGGGCCGGTTCTTAGGGGGTGCGCATCGGGCGACGGCGGTGATGAAGGCGTCGTGGAGGCGTAATCCATCGCCCCTCTCGTCCGAGGTCGGCTGGTTCGCGAAGCCGGCTCGGTAGAGTGCGCCGAAGAGCGTCTCTCCCGAGCTGTCTCCGGTGAACATCCGGCCGGTGCGGTTCGAGCCGTGGGCGCCAGGAGCCAGTCCGATGATCATGAGCCTCGCAGCGCGGTCGCCGAAGCCCGGCACGGGCTTTCCCCAGTAGTCCCAGTCCTCGTAGGCGCGCCGCTTGACCTGCGCGACCTCCTCGCGCCACGCAACCAGGCGGGGGCAGCGGCGACAGGCGGTGATCTCTGTCTCGAGTTTGGACCAGGGGTTGTCAGGTGGCGCATTGGGGTCTTTGTGCATGGAATGGCTCCGATTGGGGCTATTTCGCTGAGTCGGTCTCGGTCAGGGACTGGGTAAAGGCCTGAGCTTCATCGTAGCGCTCGAATGCCCTCTCCGCCTCGCGGAAGGCGGGCGTGTGCGCGTGCCGCCGCCCGTTGATCCTCTCCGTGCCCAGCGCTTTGTGCAGCAGTTCGTGGTAGATCACGTAGTCGACGACGTAGCCGGGCACCCGTTCGCTGTCCAGCGTCTGGCTGACCATCAGCGTGTCCCGCAACTCATCGTAGTGTCCAAGCTTACGCTCCGTGCGAGTACGGCTCCACACAAGCTGAGGTCGAGCCAACCGTCCCTCAAAGTAGGCTGCATTGACCCGGGCGAAAGCTTCAGCCAGGTTATGGTACTGGCCCGCGGCGTCGGAGGTGCGCGCCTCTGTGGCTGCCAGGAGTGCCTTCTGGATGGCGACGAAGGGCGCGGAGGCCGCGTAGGTTTGAAGGACCTCACGGGCATCGCTCGTCTTGGTCTCGTCCAGTGCTGCCTCGATGAGCGTATCCAGGACCGAGTCCGGAGCGCCGCTGAACCCCTCGTTGATGAGCACATCGTGGCTGCGGCCCTTCAGGTGGGTCCGATAGAGCATCGGCGTCGCGAAGATCCGCAGCTGTAGCGGGGCCGGGGGGCCAGATGCTGCATTTGCCGCGAGGATCTTGCGGCCCGCCCGCGTCAGGTGGGCCAGGGTGCGAAGATGTCGTGCCAGATCCTCCGGCTTACTCAGGAAGCGCAGCCATTGGTAGCCGCGTCGTGACCGAACGGGCAACGCCGCCGGGCCGGCGCCGGCCTCCTTGCACAGGGCAGCGATGGCGTCGGCCTCCGTGCGCAACTCGATGCTCAGAGTCTGGATGGGCTCGCTTTGCGTGTCGAAGGAGAGGTCGGGCTTCTTTGCAAGCCTGGCGAGCGTGCGCTGGTAGCGGTCGCAGGTTGAGATGATACCGGAGATGCGGACGGTTGTCCGCGGCTTTGTCGCGCGATCCCTGGGAGCGGGCAGCGTCGTGAGATCCAGATTGCGGAGGTATTCATAGGCGCGCCGTGAGGGGGCCGGCAGGTGCTCGGGGCTGGTGCGGTGTTGTCGGCAGATGCGCTCCACTGCGCGCGTCGCGTCGCGCACTGTGGAGCGGAAATCGTCGACCTCGTCAGCCGGGATGCCAGACCGCAGCTGATCTCGCACGCGATTCATGAGGCGCACGAGGCCGCGGATGCGCACCTTACTGTTGCGAGTGTTCATAGCGATGTCGACATTATCGACTAGAGTCTTCCTTGTGCGACGGCCCGGCCGATTAGGTCGAGCAGTTGGGCAGCATCACAGTGTGGTAGCGCCAGCGCAGCTCGATCCAAGCGCCCGCGCCGGATGTAGGCGAGGACCTCTTCCTCGAGCGCTGTGACGTGGATGGCGACCCCGTTTAGACCGAGCAGCTCATCGGTGAAGACGAGGCTAGGGACCCAGCGCTCTCCAAGCTGTCGCTCGAGGCCGGCGATGATCTCGACCTGAACTCCGCCAATCTCGAGACGGCCGAAGTGGGAGCGCACGCTCTCGCTCGCCCGCCAGCTCAGCGGCAGCGTCGCATGATCGGCATAGCGCCGCTCCAGCGCGTAGGCTGACTTAACGTCCATCTCCAGATCGAGGTCGCGGACGGGTACCGGTAGCCCCCGCAAGGCCAGGTTTGCCCCTCCCACGACCCTGTAATCAGCATCCAGAGCATGCAGGTCCTGAGCGAGCTGTCGCAGTACAGCTTGCCATTTCGGGCGACGACAGATCGCCAGGAGATGCTCCACACCCCCGTGGATCGATCGGTCGTGGCCGATCTGATAGTTCGTCTCGACCCAGAAATCCCACGCATCTCCGGACAGCGCGTTTATCCGATCCTCATGACCGCTGACGACGCCCTCCACCCCCAGCACCTCGACTGGCTCCAGCCCGGCGGCTCGGCAGAGGGGCTCAATCTCATCGGGGTGGGCGAAGTAGGCGACGAATCCGACGGACCCATCGTCGCGGGGAGGTAGGCGTCCGGTGGTGGCGATGCGGAGGCCCACATCGGGCGTCTCGGCGGCGCGTTCGGGATACCTAGCGGCAGCGTCGATATGGCCCGCGTAGCGCGCGATAAAGGCGGCGAAGACGGGGCCTCCAGGCTTGACGACCCGGCGGGCCTCCGCCAGCGCCTGGCGGCGCTCCGTTTCGTCGAGAAGGTGATAGAGAGGGCCCATCAGGAGCACAGCATCGAACGCACCATCGTCGAAACGACCAAGGTCGATGGCGGTGCCCTCCTCGAAGCCGGCCAATGTCACACCGGCCTCGGTCGCGCGCTCCCGCGCAAGTGTCAGCAGCTCCGGCGATAGGTCGAAGAGCGTGACGTGATAGCCGCGCCGGGTCAGGTCGATCGCGTAACGACCAGGTCCGCCGCCACAGTCCAGGATCGCGGCAGGAGGCGGCGGGAGGTGATCCTCCAAGGCACGGAGCGTGACCGCGAACTCGGTGCGGTGACGTGCCATACGCTCCCACTCGCGCTCTGGATCCTTAGCGTAGAGCGCTTGAACAGCGCGCTCGATCGCGGGCGATGCGGGTCTCTTTACCAATGATCGTATCTGACGATCTCGGAGAGCTCTTTGCGTCGTTTCGTCCCTGGCTGATCGTCGGGATAGCCCAAGGGCGTGAAGACGATGGGTTCCACGCCATTGGGAAGCCCCAGCACATCGCGGGCAGCGTCGGGGTCGAAGGCGGCAATCCAGCACGTCCCCAGCCCCAGAGATGTCGCCGCCAGTACCACGTGATCCATCACAATTGCAGCGTCGACGTCCATATAGCTCTTGCCGTCATGGCTTCGCATCCAAGCCTCGGCCTCCACGCCGCAGATACAGAGGACGATCGGCGCCTCGACAAACCACTCCCGGCCGTAGATGCGCCGGAGGTCGTCCTGACGACCCGCTGTTGTGACCACGAGGACGCGGAAGGGCTGGCGGTTGGCGGCGGTCGGCGCCAGGCGGGCAGCCTCCAGGACCTTATTGAGCTTGACAGCTTCGATTGGGTCGGATTTGTACGCTCGCACGCTATAGCGCTGACGGGCCAATTCGAGAAACTCCATGGATATCCTCCTCTCGGCATCACTCTGTGCGACACGAGCTGTTGCGAATTTCCATGATTGTGGGGGGATCTAGGCCATTTGTCAAACGGCGGCACGCCCGAGATTGCTGGGCAGACGGCGACCGGACCTTGACGAAGTGGGGGGAGTCTTTACAATGGTTAGAGCGCCGTCGCAGCAAGACACGGTCGGGCGGCGCTAGCGTTGTGTTTCGGACATAGAACTGGGAGCTATATGGCAACAGGTGAGTTCGTACTGCAGAGGGAGTGGCAATCAAATCGCAGCGGAGCAGCCAGCTGGGTCTTCTCCCACGCACTGCGACACCGACTGGCGATTGTCGGAATGCTGATCGGTGCGGTCGGGAACGCCTTGCTCGCCTCAGCGCAACCTGTCCTGGTCGGTCAGGCGTTTGACGCTGTGAGTCAGCCCACGCCAGACCTTCCGGCCCTGGGACGGGCCGCATTGCTGGTGGCGATCACGCAGTTGGTTCGGGGAGCGGCCTTACAGCTTCTCCGAAATATCTCGGCGGAGACGCTGGGGCAGCGCATCGAACGTGACATCCGTGATGAGCTCTATCTCAGCCTGATCGGCAAGAGCATGGCGTTTCACGACGCTCATCCAACCGGGGATCTGATGGCGCGGGCCACCAATGACGTCCGGCAGATCAACTTCCTGTTCAACCCGGGCCTGAATATGGTCATCGGATCGGCAAACTTTGTGCTTATGCCGCTCTTTGTGGCGCCCAGCATTCACCCTCAACTGATTCTGGCGCCCATCGTCTATCTCTTCTTCTATGGGTTCGTCGTCTACAGCTATCTGCGCGAGCTACGCCCGGCCAGCGAGGCGGTTCGTCGCGAGTTTGGCGAGATGAACACGACGCTTGCGGAGGCGATCGAGGGCGTGGAGACGGTGAAGGGCGCAGCGAGAGAGGACTACGAGATCGAACGCTTTCAGGACTCCGTCACGGAGTGGCGGGAGGCATTTGTCTGGGAGCAGGATATCCAGGCCAAGTTCCTGCCACGGCTGCTGCTGGCGGTTCTCATCGGCGGTGGGCTGTTGCACGCGCTCCTGCTCTTTCGAGCGGGCGCCTTGACGGTGGGCAATGTTGTGGCCTACAGCGGCATTCTCATGCTTTTCGGGTTCCCCACCTGGACCGGGCAGTTTGCCTATCCGCGGGTCGCTGCGGGGTTCGCGAGCGCGCGCCGTCTGCTGGAGTTGATCAACACGCGTACCGAGCTGGGCCGTAACCCCAAGGGGCACGAGGCCCCGATCGAGGGAGCGGTGACCTTTGACAGCGTCTGGTTCTGCTACACACCGCCCGACAACGAGGCGTGTGACGTGGAGGAGGAGTCCGTCGCTCTGGAGGATATCAGTTTCCAGATCGAACCGGGCCAGACCGTGGCGATTGTTGGGCAGACGGGGTCTGGTAAGTCGACCATCGCCAAGTTGATCAACCGAACCTACGATACCGATGAGGGGCGTGTGCTCGTCGACGGGGTGGATGTGCGTGAGTGGAACTTAGCTGCTCTGCGGCGGCAGATCTCGATCATCGAGCAGGATCTCTTTCTCTTCTCCCGATCGATTGCCGAGAACATCGCTTTTGGCTTTGAGGATGCGACACGCGAGCAGATTGAGGCCGCGGCCAAGGCAGCCCAAGCCCACGAATTCATCTTGAGCTTCTCCGACGGCTACGAAACTGTGGTGGGCGAGCGCGGCGCGACGTTGTCCGGTGGCCAGAGACAGCGCATCGCGCTTGCCAGAGCGTTCCTGACAGATCCGGCGATCCTGATCCTGGACGACGCGACCAGCGCCATCGACAGCGAGACGGAGGATCGCATTCAGCGGGCTATAGAGCGTGCGGCGGCCGATCGAACGACATTCCTGATCACACATCGGCTCTCACAGATACGGTGGGCAGACAAGATCGTGGTGATGAAGGAAGGGCACGTGGATGCCATTGGTGCACACGAGGATCTGATGGCGTCTTCAGCCGCTTACCGCAATATCTTTGCCCGCTATGAATAGTCTGACGAGGTCAGGCGAGGAGTGATATGGGGTTCTTCTACGGTCTGAGGGAAGAGGAGTACGATCGCGAATACAGCGATCGTGAGCTGGTCCGTCGCATCTACCAGTATTTCATGCCGTATGGCAAACAGGTGCTGATCGTATCGGTGATCACGGTCGTCTCCTCACTTTTCACGGTGGTGCCGCGGATTGCGACGGCGGAGGGCCTCGATCTTCTGGTTGAGGATCGCGACAATCTGGTCGTAATCCTGGGGATCGTGGGCATTGTGTTGTTCGGGGGCGTGATCGACTGGGGGAGTATGTGGCTGCGCAGGCGACTTCTGGCCCGGGTGACGGGCTCGATCATGGAGACGCTGCGCGACGACGCTTTCTCTGCGTCAATGCACCACGACCTTTCATTTTTCGATAAGTACCGCTCCGGTCGCATCATCAGCCGGATCACGTCGGACACGGAGGAGTTCGCCCAGGTGGTTCAACTGGTCACGGACTTCCTCGGACAGGTGCTCCAAGTCATCTTTCTGGTCGGCTATCTGTTCACGATCTCCTGGCGACTGACAGGCATCGTGCTTGTCTTTGTGCCAATTGTGATCGCTGTGGCCTTCAGCCTGCGACGGGTGGCCCGCAAGGTCACGCGGAAGGGCTTCCAGGTGATGGCTGAGGTCAACGCTGCGATTCAGGAAGCCGTGACCGGGATCAGTGTGGCAAAGAACTTCCGTCAGGAAGGGAAGATCTACCGTGAGTTCGCGGAGATCAATGATAAGTCCTACGCCGTCAACTTGCGGCGGGGCTATGTCCTTGCGCTGAGCTTCCCGCTGCTCAACGCCGTCTCGGGGGTGGGCACGGCATTGATCGTCTTTCTCGGCGGGCAGATCGCAGCGGGCCCGGCGATGTCGATCGGGAACTGGTACCTCTTCGTCACCAGCATGGATCGCTTCTGGTTTCCCATTCTGAGTATCTCCGCCTTCTGGAATCAGTTTCAGGGCGGCCTTTCGGCTGCCGAGCGCGTTTTTGCTCTGATCGATGCTGAGCCCACGGTTGAGCAGATCGACGAGCAGCCGGTTGGCAAGCTGCAGGGCGAGATCACGTTTGATCAGATGGACTTCCACTACACCGAACAGGAGCAGGTCCTGAAGGATTTCTCTCTCCACATCCAACCTGGTGAGAGCGTCGCGTTCGTTGGCCATACGGGGGCGGGCAAGAGTAGCATCGCCAATCTCATCGCCCGCTTCTATGAATTCCAGGACGGCAGGCTTCTCATCGATGGCCAAGACATCCGTACCTTTGACCTAGCCGCGTATCGGGAGCAGCTTGGTGTCGTCTCCCAGACGCCGTTCCTTTTCTCTGGAACGGTGAGAGACAATATCCGTTATGGTCGCCCGGAGGCGACAGACGAGGAGATCCTGGAGATCGCCGATCAGATCGGAGGAGGGAGTTGGCTTAGAACGCTTCCCGACGGCCTGGACACGGAGGTGGGAGAGCGGGGGGCGCAGCTCTCGATGGGTCAGCGGCAACTGGTTGCCTTGATGCGCGTTCTGGTGCAACAGCCAGCCATTTTTATCCTCGACGAGGCAACTGCCAGCATTGACCCCTTTACCGAGGCGCAGATCCAGGAAGCGACGGAGTTGATTTTGGAGCAGAGCACCTCAATCCTGATCGCTCACCGGCTTTCGACGATCCGCGCTGTAGATCGCATCATCGTATTGCGGGAGGGGAGGATCATCGAAGAGGGCGACCACGAGACGCTGATGGCGCGCGGAGGGCACTACGCGGAGCTGTACAATACGTATTTCCGCCACCAGTCACCGGACTATCGTCCGCCGGTGCCTGAGGATGAGGACGAGAGCTACCTTGAGCTCCTGCCTCAGTATCGCGAGCGGAGCTGACAACAATTGCTTATGAAAAAGACGCTATGGATCTACACTTTGATTGGGGTTGGGTTGTCTGCCTCGCTGGCGGCCTCGTTTCAGGCTCGGGTCAACGCCCATCCCTATGTGACGTGGTTGGCTAGCGTGACCCTTGTGACCTGGGCTCTCTACGCCTGGGATAAGCGTATTTCGCAGCTGGAGTCGTTGTTGCGAGGGTGGCGCGTGCCGGAGCTGACGCTGAATCTGATGGCGTTGATCGGGGGATTCCTCGGCGCCTGGGTGGCGCGGTCGATGTTCAACCACAAGACCAACCTCAAGCGCCATCGCGACATGCTCGTGATCCTGATCGTCAGCGTCCTGCTGCACGTGCTCTTCGTCGTTCGCTTACGCTACGGGCCACCGCTCACCCTCTGGCCCCCCAGCAACTGGTTGAGCTTCTAGACCGTTCCGCGTTTCCGGCCTGTTTGCTCAAAGACGCTCCGACCCGACGGCGTTGGACACATCGTCCAACGCCGTCGGGTCGCTCGCGTTCTGCGGCGCGTCACGCCGCGCGGATGCGCAGCGCTATGTGGGGCTTCGCGGGCAGGTCGATGCGGCAGCGGCCCGAGAAGGTGCCCTCGAGAGGCGCGATCGTCATCTCCCAGGTGTCGATGATCTCAATGGTGTAGGCCTTCTCCTCCGGCAGCACGATCTCCTTGAACGCCGGGCGGTGACGGCCGAAGTAGATCAGGCGATAGTCATCCGCGCCCGATTGCGTCAGATTCCAGCTCATATCCACTGGATTGAGGGATGGCGCTTCCTCGATGATCTGCCGAAGGAAAGCGATGCGTGCAGGGCTCTGTCCGTGGAGGACCCCTCCTTTGGACCACCATAGGATGTCGTCGGGATGAAGGTAGGTCTCGCCGTGGCCGACGTAGCCGCCCCGCGCACAGCCCTCCCAGAAGCGATGCGTCAGCTCCTGGGCTGTGATGTTGCCCCAATTATGGGGGATGTCGCCCTCGTACTGGCACTCATCGACGACCACGGGCTTGCGGTATTGGTCGCGCCACCGATCGACCTGCTCCAACTCCGAGCTTTGGATGCTGGCGTGCGTCACCCAGGGCTTGCCGTGATCGTAGAAGACCCGGCAGTTGTGGACGGATCGCAGGTGTTGATAGGGGTCGTGAGCCTGAATGATGCGGAAGAAGCGATCCCAGTCCTGCATCGTCTTGTCTTCCATCAGGTCAAACTCGTTGGCCATCGACCACCAGACGTTCCGATAGGCGCTGAGACGGGCGGCGAGGTAGCGCAAGTAGCGGTCGTCGACCTCGGCGGGCATCGTTGCGTACCCCCAGCGGTCGTAGGGATGGAAGAGGATCAGGTCGGCCTCGGTCCCCAGGTCCCTCAGGTCACCGATGCGTCGCTCCAGGTGTTGGAAGAAGGCAGGGTTGAAGCGGGCCCAGTCGAAGTCCCCGTCTTTTTTGGCCTCGAAGGCGTGGTACTCTGGCTCATTTCGGTTGAACGCGTAGTGCTTCGGAAAGACGCACATCCGCAGCTTATTGAAAGGTGCGGTCTTCAGCGTCTCCAGGGTCTGCATTTCGAGGGCATCGCCCTGATGGGTCCAGGCGTAACAGGTCGTGCCGAAGGGGACGTAGGGGGTACCGTCCGCGTAGATGAAATGGTAGGTTTCGTGGACGCGCACGGGGCCGTGGTTGGTCTCTGAGGCTGGCGTGCAGCGAAAGCTACCGGCGATGCCGTCGAGGGCCGCAACGTTGCTGCGAGTCTCGTAATGCCATAGCCCGACCTCATCTGGCATGTGACGGACCCTGTAGATGCCATCGCCGTCGTAGAATCCTTCCGTATCGACGACACGGTGCTTGTAGCGAAACGACGCGGTGAACTCGACGTCGAGGAAGGGGTTGCCGTCGGCGGGACCCTCCAGGGCGAGCTCGAATATGGACCAGCGTTCTGTGATTTGATCTGTCATGTTCCGTCCCTGTCGACTATGACTCTACAACGAGCGGATTGGTGAGCTTGCCCAGGTTGCCAACCTCGACACTGACGACGTCCCCGGGCTTCATCCAGACCTTCTCCTCCATGCCCAGGATCACGCCCTCCGGCGTGCCGGTCAGGATCACGTCTCCGGGCTTAAGCAGCATATACTGGCTGAAGTAGCTTACGATCTCGGCCACCGTGAAGATCATATCCGAGGTGTTGGAGTCCTGACGCAGCTCGCCGTTGAGCCAACTCCGGGCCGAGAGCGCTTGTGGGTCGTCGATCTCGTCAGTGGTGACCAGATAGGGGCCGATGGGGCAGAATTTGTCGAGCGTTTTGCCCAGGAGCCATTGGCTGGTGCGCATTTGCAGCTCGCGAGCGCTGACGTCGTTCGCGTTGCAGTAGCCCAGCACGTAGTCGAGGGCTTTGTGCTCAGGGACGTATTTCGCAGGTCTGCCGATCACCACAGCAAGCTCGACCTCGTAGTCGTATGTCTCGACGTGCTTCGGGAGCGTAATGGGCTCGCGGTGTCCAGCCAGCGCGTTGTTGAACTTCGAGAAGAGGACCGGAACCTCAGGCACCTCGGATCCCGACTCCTCAGCGTGGCGACGGTAGTTCAGCCCGACGCACAGGATCTTCTCGGGGTTGTGCACGCTGGGGCCGAGTTGCAGGGTGGCCGCATCCAACACCCAAGCCGCGCCGTCAGCCACCGGCAGAGCCTCCGCCAGAAGACTGGTCAGATCCGGGATCGCATCGAGCCCGCGGCCGAAAAAGGCCGCCGGTGTGGTAGGCGCGTCATCGCGATCGAGCGCCTGGGCGGCGGCCCGCACATCGATGACACCAAACTCCATCTTGATGCCTAGAGAGAGTCCCCGGAATGACTTGAAGGTTAAGAGTCTCATAGCGCCACCTCCTTTACAGTTCGTTGTTTTTTCTGCTGCATGTCTATTGTTGCCGCCATCGTCACAGGTCGTCAGTGCCGGTATTGTTGACAGGCCCTGTGTTGTTGACAGGGCCTGTGTACTCAACAGGCGTGATGCGCCCGTCGGCAAGCGCCGCCTCGAACGTGGCGATGGTTGCCGCAACCCCCTCTTCTAGGGGTGTGTAGCGGATCGAGCCAAGCAGCTCCCGCAACCTCGTGTCGTTCTGGCCCGCGGGGAACGGCAAGGGGGTGGGGTCGAAGGTGATCTGACCCTGCGCGCCTGGCGCAACCCCCTCGATGGCTCTCACCACCTCGGCCATATCGACCACGCTCCCTTGGATGTTGAAGACGTCGGCGCCCTCAAGGGGCACCTGAGCGGCCTCCACGAAGAGCCTTCCGACATCGTCGGCGTACTGCATACCGAATCGACCACCATATGAGACATGATAGGGCAATCCGGCGGCGGCTGCAAGCATCGCCTTGGTCGGCGCTGACGTCATGCCCTGGTCACGGCCCGGCCCGTAGATGACATAGGGCCGCAGGCCAATCGTGCTCAGACCGTAATCCCACCAGTAGACGCGGGCGGTCGTCTCGTTGGCCTGCTTGTAGGCGCCGTAGAGCGTCCGCGGGTTGAGCAGGTCGTCGGGCTGGATCAGGTCGGTTTCGTAGTCCTCCTTGGGGCCATAGGCGGCAACGCTGCTGGCATAGACCACGCGTTCGATCCCGAGCCGGCGGGCGGCTTCGAAGACGTTGATCGTGCCCACGACGTTGACGCGCGCTCCGAGCGCGGGATTGGCCTTGCACGCTGGGACCTGGAGCGCGGCCAGATGGATGATGCCGGTGATTCCGGCGGCTTTGCTGAGGGAGGTCAGCGCTTCGAGATCTGTGATATCGCCTCGGGCGAAGTTGACCCTGTCAACCTCGGCCGGGTTCATGATCAGCCGCATGCGATACGGATCGGTCGCTAGGTCGTAGGCTGTCACCTCAATACCTTCCATGACGAGGTGTCTCACGACCCACGAACCGATACAGCCCAGGGCGCCGGTCACCAGATAATGTCTGCTCATTGCTTGCGCCTCCTAACGCGTTGAACTTCTCTTTGCCTGCTCGCCCCTGCGTGTCTAGATGACTTCCAGCTCGTCTCGATCAGGAAGCGGTGGGAAGGGCGCCGTGGGTAGCGTCTGGTACCAGTACGCGACCGAGGCGATGTCGTCCTGCAACGGGAGGTAGCGACGTCCACTCCGCCAGCCGAGGGCTTGAATCGTCACCCGGAGGTCCTGCTCAAAGCGTATCGGGTCGGGGATGTGCCATCGGTAGAGTCCGAAGCGCATCTGGGAGCGGTAGACGCCGTCCGGTTTGATGATCTGGTGCAGACCTGCGTAAGGGGTGTTGAAGGCCTGGTATTGGCCGAGCGCCTTGTTCTCGAAGTTGTAGGAGCCGCAGAAGTAGTCTTCAGTGCCGGTCCCGCAGATGGTGGGATATGGATCGTCGCCGTCGATGTAGAACTTGATCTCGCCCTCACCCCACCACCCATTGTTGTTGACGCCCCAGGCCATGTACGTGCCGACGTAATGCCCCTGGCCCTCGACGCCGTCCAGTATCGTGTAGACGTCCTTGTAAGGCAGAGGGTTGACGCGTCGGAACTGCGCGTGGAAATAGGCGCAGTCGTCGGGCACCTCGGTCAGCGTGTAGTTGATCTGATAGTAGAGGACCATCGCCTCAGGGGCGATATTGGTCATCGTGATGCGGCAGCGTTTGTGGAACGGCATCTCCCAATAGCTGTTAAACGCGCTGCCAGGGTTGACGCAGACGGCCAGGGAGGAGAGCTGAGCGTACTCGCCCCAGCCCATCGCGAAGAAGTCGCCGACTGGGCATTCGACGGCGGGCTGTTCTTGGTCGTCCCAGTAGATGCGCAGGATGCTGAATCGCCAGTTGCCGGTCGGTGTCATCCAGATCTGTTGGATCGCGCCCGGTCCCTCGACGTCGGCGAGTGTGAAAGTCTCACCGGCCTCGATCACGACGGAGGGTGAGATCTTCCATCCTTGTCCTAGATCGCGAGCAGCCCGCGCCCCAGTGCCCTCCTTGGCCATCCCGCCTCGACCTTTCTCGCCGGTGAAGTTCTCGGGGCTGATGGAGCGCGTCTTTGCGCTGGAAAGTCGCGAAAGGTTGCCCATATCCATACCTAATCCGTTGAAAGACATTCTTCTATCCTCCTTGAGCGTTCTATGCTTTGGTTTGGCCTGTGACCTCCACAGGTTCGGAGAAATCGCCGGTGCTACCCCAGTAGTCGCGGGCGCGCACCCGATAGAAGCCCGCGGAGGCATCGCGCACATGGAGGTAGGCCGTGTCGAGCAGCTCCACATCGGTGATGGCGGCGTAGGGTCCATCGGCTTCCAGCGCGAACTGCACGTCGTACGACCGCACCGTACGCGTCTCATCACCGTCCCAGATAAGAAGCGCTTCATCCTTGCCCAAAAGGCCCTCGTACTGCTCGGCGCGGAGCCCTGTGACCTTGCGAGGGCGGGCCTCGGGCCTCACGGTGAGAAGCACGAGCGTCACGCCTGGCAACGGTTGATCGAAGTGGGTGGTGAACGTGCCGCCGCGGATGGAGACCTCATGCGACCGGGTCATAATAGCGGACTCCTGGCGAGTGCGGATCTGTGCGATCTGCTCGGCCGTCGGGCGGTCCGGCGCGCCCATCGCTTCCCACAGGCTAAAGGGATCGCCGTGGTGCCCATCGATCCGGTAGTACGTCAGGGCGGCGCGCTCGAAGGGCAGTCCCTCCAGCGTGAGCGCGATTGGCTCTTTTCCGCCGGACATGATCCTGTCCTGACTGTGATAGATCAGAACCGCAACCTGATTGTCGCCGCGCCGCGTGGCGATCACGCCAAGGGGCTCCGACACATCGGGTGGTCCCTCAACGGTGCAACGCATGTTCCCCAGCAATGACAGGATGGTCATCACGCTGAAGACCGGTTTCTTGATCAGCTCAAAGCGACGGTATCGTGGATCCTCCTCACGTCGCGGCGCGTCGCGGTGGCCTTCGGCCTGCCCATGGTCAATGTGATCCGTCTCCGCAAACCGCGCGAGCAGGGTGCGATGCCCCCAGGTGCCCAGGAAACCGTTGTCGTTGCTCAGGAGCGCGTAGTTGCATTGTTTCTCGTCGATGAGCCTCACGAGGTGTTGGTTGATGATCTTGGCGACCAGCGCGGCATAGTAGGGGCGGGCGCGCCAGGTGTGAATCGTGCCCCACCCAACCTGGGGGTCGCATTCGTTGTTGATGAACGGGAGATCCGCGAGGTCCGGGTGATGCTCGCGAATGTAGTCGACGACCCGAGCCTCTCGCTCGATGATGCCCATAGAGTCCGGCGTGAGGTCCTCCGGGTGGGACTTCACGCCCTTTTCGTGGATGGAGACAAAGGCGGGGCGCGCGGCGGGCTCGCCGGTCAGGGCGTTCGTGCCGCCGTCACAGTGCGCGAGGAAGGCGATGAGCGTGCTCGACAGATTGCGGCAAGTTCCCGGGCCACCCAGGCGGAGCTCGGCGTCGGCCTCGCGCAGTCCCGCTGCACAGGCATCGTAGTAGACACAGAAGGCCTCGTCGCTCTGTTTCCAGAAACCGACGTCGGGCTCATTCCACGTCTCAAAGAGCCAGCTGCGGACCTCGGTCTGTCCGTAACGCGCGATCAGGTGACGCGCAAGGTCGCGCACCAATCTGCGCCAGGCCTCCGCCTGTACATGGTCGGTGTAGTCGTTGAAGTAGCCCGAGACGTTGCCCATCAGCTCGAAGAAGGGTTTCAGTCCGTTGCGTACGAGGACGTCCAGGGCTGTGTCGAGGACCGACCATTCATAGACGGGCGTGTCGGTCCCGAGGCCCTCTGCGGTGACCAGCTCAAGAAGATAGTGGATGCGGACCCAGGAGATGCCGCCGTGGGGGATGGCGCCGACGTAGGCCATCGCCTGGCGCATGTCGGCGTTGAGCAATAGGTTGGCCGGTGTGAAGCCGGTGCTTTGCCAGAAGTGCTGTATCTCGCCGATTGTCTTGGCGCAGTTGACTGTGATCTCCATCAGGATTTCTCCCTTACACACTCAGTGGTGTCTCTTGGGATGACGTCAAGCCGTCTATCTAGCTCAGTACGCTCTCCACCCTGACCTCCCGTGGCTCGGGCACGCCCAACCAGATCGGAAGTGTTAACAAGGTGCCGATGGCGGTGATGGCGAAGAGGATCGTGTAATTCTGGTCGGTCCATTGCAGGATAGCTCCACCCAGAACGGAGGTCAGGGCTGTGATTCCGTTGAGGGTGTTAGTCAGCCCGACGTAGAAGGGACGATCGACATCCGGCGCCCACTCCAGGATATAGGCGGTCCATCCGGGCAGGTAGCTGCTCATGGAGGCGTTGCTAGCCAGGAAGACGAGGCCGTAGGCCCATGCCAACGCCGTCGGGTTCTCGATCACCCAGGGGATGGCGAGGGCCAGGAGAGGAATCGCCGTTGTGACCAGGATGCTGACCCCACAGGTGAGTTTGGTACCGTGGCGCTCGTTCAACCATCCGAAGAGCAGCGCCGCCCCGATGCTGCCGATCACACCGACGGAGGTGTAGCGGCCCGCCACCTGCGCCGGCAGCTCAAGCACGTCCAGCGCGTAGATGATGTAGAAGGGGCTGGCGAGCATGGCGAGGTTGTAGATTTGGCGCGCGATCAGATAACGGCGGAAGTCAGGGTCCCGCGCTACGAGTTTGCCCAGCTGAGGTAGGTATTCGCGCCAGCTCGGCACTCTATCGGCGGTGACGCTCTTCTCCTCTTTGCCCAGCGCCAGGGCCGTCATCGAGATAGCCAGCATCAGAAAGGCGATCAGAAAGAGCGTCGCGTAGTTGTTTGGGTAGGCCGGTCCCTGGTCGCTCAGCAGCCACTCGACGGCGAAGCCGGCGGCGAAGCTGGCAATGCCCGAGAGGATCTGTCCGGTGCCCGTCAGCCGTCCGCGGCGGTGGGCCGGGATCGACTTGCTGAGGAAGTCGAACCACGCCAGGCTGCCCAGTCCGTCGCCCAGCCAGAACAGGCCCATCGCGATCGTCACAATGGCGATCATAAGCCCTGGACGGCGCGCGCCCGTGAGCCAGATCACGACAGCCAGGATGAGGATCATGCTTCGGCTGATGCTTCCCGGCAGCAGGATGAAGGGTTTCTTGTACGGCTTGTCGGCGAGATAGCGCGCTGCGACCAGCTGTGGCAGCAGCCAGCCGGCGCGCTGCAGCGCGGCGAGCAGGCCGATGACGGAGGCAGAGGCCCCCAAGGTTGTCAGGAAGCTGGGCACGACGGTGCTCGGTCCGAAAAAGGCCATGCCGATGCCGAAGAAGCAGAAATCGAGGGCCAGACACCAGAAGTTGTGATGGTAGGCGCGGGGTAGCCTCATATCCTCGCCGGTCAGAGGCGCTGTTGTCTCAGCTCCGTTTTCTACAGCCAACTCTAGTCCCTTTTCCCTATCCTTCCGCAATTGGGTACCGCCCGGCTTCCCGCACCGTCTTATACATGGTGAGCACGTTCTCCACCGGCGAGAGGGGCTGAACGTTGTGGATGGTGTTGAAGACGAAGCCGCCACCGCGCCCGAAGATGCGCACGCGCTCGCGGACCTCCTCGCGCACCTCCTCCGGTGTTCCGAAGGGCAGGGTCTTTTGCGTGTCGACGCCGCCGCCCCAGAAGACGAGGTCGCGTCCGAAGTCGCGCTTCAGCGCTGCTGGGTCCATCTCCGCTGCCGAGCACTGGACGGGATTGAGGATGTCGAAGCCCGCCTCGATGAAATCCGGGATCAGCTGGCGCACGGAGCCGCAGGAGTGGATAAAGGTCTTCCACGCGGTGTTGGCGTGAATCCAGTCGTTGACCCGCGCGTCGTAGGGCATATAGAGATCGCGATAGGCGCGCCGAGAGATGAAGGGCCCTCGCTGTGTGCCGAAGTCGGTGCCGGTGACCATGATTGCCGCGACCCGCTCGCCTACCACCTCGTGGATGCGGGCCAGGTTCTCCAGGCCGATCTCACACTGCACCTCGAAGATGGCCTTGACATAGTCCTTGCGCATAACTGTGCTGACGTACCATTCCTCGACGTCACGGATCCCTTTGGGGTCCTTCAGCCACGGCGCGGGCACCAGCGCGATGTCGCCGAAGCCGGTGCCGCCGAAATTCGCGAGAATGGCCTTGTCCGTCTCCTCGAAGAGCCGCGCTGAGGTCGCGGCATAGTAGGTCAGATCCGCGTCGGAGATCGGCTCGAACTCCTCCAGGTTGTCCTCGACGTTCAGGTCTGTGTCGTCGATCGGATGTTGGCGCCGGGTGGCGTCGAAATACCAACCGCCGGCCGGCATATGTCCGCTGGGCGGGACCGACTTGTCGCCCTCGGGGTAGAGATAGAGGTCCCCGTTGGCGTCCACGTCGGTGTTGAAGCCCTCGGGGACCAGGACCGGCGTGCCGTCAAAGGTCGTCCACGGCTTCCAGCCCTCATTGCGAAACCCAAACATCGTGGTCGGCGAGCTGAGCTCCACAACGTCAATGCCTAGAGCGTCCATCAGATCCGGCTTGATCTCGCCCAGCATCTGGTAGGGCTCGACCACCTTCACCGGTGTGTCCGGCGGGTCGAGCGCCAAAGCCTGGCGCAGCTTGTAGACGACGCTGACGTGCATGCCAGTCACGGCGCTTCCGCCAAGGTCGATCGGTACGCGATCCGGTTCCTCGTGGGCCAACGTTGTCATCACGCGTTCTCGCGAAGTCGTCATACGTCATACTCCCTGCTGGGTAGATAAAGAACCCCGCCTCACACTATCGCACCCTAGCCGCAGCCCCGCGAGGACGTGCCACCGGCACGTCTCTACAACAACGACATCCCGCTGTCTCGCTGTCTGCCCCGCACGGCTTAGGGGGCTTGCACCGCGCGCAGCCAGGCCTGGGCGATCAGCGCGTGACCTGCGGGCGTAGGATGCACGCTGTCGGCGAGCCAGACCTCCATCTCCCGCTGCGTCGCTGCCGCCGCGAAGGGGCCGTCGAGCGGCACGAAGAGCGCGCCGAACTCCCGGGCCAGCTTGCGCGCGATCGCGATCTTTGGATCCAGATCCACCCGCCACGCCGCGCGATCCGGCGGTGTCGGCAGCACAAAGGGCTCCAGAATGATGATCCGCGCCCCCAACCGGTCGCGGGTCTGCTCCAAAATCGCGCGGTAGTGCGCCTCGAAGACGTCCGGTGGCGTGGGGTCATTGCTGTCGTACCGCCGCCACGTGTCGTTGATCCCGATCAGGATCGAAACCCAAGTCGGCGCCAGATCCAGGCAGTCGGTCTGCCAGCGGGCGCGCAGATCCTTGGCGCGGTTACCGCTGATGCCGCGGTTCAGGAACCGTACCTTGCGTTCCGGATAGCGCGCCGAAAACCACGCCGCGACCATCGCCGCGTACCCGCGTCCCAGGTCCGCGTCGTTCTCTCGGCTGCGCCCCGCATCCGTAATACTGTCCCCTTGAAACAAGACCGTCGCGTTTGTCTCGATCAGCGTCATCTTCAGCCCTTTTTCTCCACCGTTACAACCACAATCCCTCGACGTTCCACAGTGCAAACTCGCGATGTCCATTGATCTCGGCTTTGGCCAGCTTTCCGGAGGCGACTGCGAGGATCTCATCGAAGATTGCCTGGCCCATCTCAGGCAGGCTGAGGCCCTCACTTAAGACGGCGCCGGCATTGATATCGATGTCGCGGTGCATCCTTTCGTAGAGCGGGGTGTTCGAGCTGAGCTTGATCACCGGAGCGATGGCGTTGCCGATCACCGTGCCGCGCCCCGTCGTAAAGCAAAGGAGCTGGCATCCGGCGCCGATAATGCCCGGCACCGAGAGCTGGTCGTAGCCCGGTGTGTTGAGCAGATAGACGCCCGCGGCGTCGCGATCCCACACCCACTCACCGTAGGTCATGACGCCCTGCACCGGGCCGGTCCCGCTCTTGGCCTGAGCGCCGAGGGATTTGATCGTGATATTGAGCAGCCCACCCTCCTTGTTCCCGGGGCTGGGGTTCTCCTCCATCGTATGCCCAGAGCGCGCGGCGTACGCGCGGTACCAGTCGAGCGCCTTGAAGACGTCGCTGGCGATCTTGCGGTTGGCAGCGCGGGCGGCGAAGAGATGGGCGGCGCCGAAGAACTCCGGCACCTCGCCGATGACGCTGCGCCCGCCCGCACGGACCAGAAGGTCGCTGGCCTGGCCCAGCGCCGGATTGGCGGTGAGGCCGCTGAAGGCGTCGCTCCCGCCGCACTGTAGCCCCAATGCCAGCTTGCTCAGGGGTGCGGGCTGCCGCGCCGTCCTGTTGGTCGCGTCGAGCAGCTCCGGCAGCAGCGCCAGCCCCTTCTCGATGGTCGGCTGCGTGCCGCCCAGCTCCTGGATCGTCAACTGGCGCACCGGCTTGCCGTAGAGCTCCGTCAAGTTGGACGTGCCGAAGTAGGTCTCGAAGGCCTGCAGGTTTGTCTTTTCACAGCCCAGCTCGACGAGGATGGCGGCGCCCACGTTGGGATGCTGGATATGCTGCGCCAGCATCCGCAGCGTCGCTTCGTAAGCCCCCACACCTTGGGTCTCCGCTGTCATGTCGGGGCAGGCGCAACCGCCATGATGGATGGTCGCGGTGACCCCGTCGACGTTGGGATAGGCCGTGCGCGTGTAGATTCCCGTCGCCTCCGCACGGAGCGAAATCTGCTGAGCTTCGTGAGCGGCACACATACTGGCAGGGACGATCAGGACCCAGTTACGGGTTCCTACGTTGCCGTCGCTACGGTGAAAGCCGTCGAAGGTGGGCCGAGGGCCCTCCCAGGGGGCGAGCTGCGGCGTCTGCAGCATAAGATCCGCGAGCGCGGTCTCGGGCACCTCACTGATGACGGTCTCGTCGGTGACGGGATCGCCGGGCGCCAGCCCTTTAGAACGCGCGAAGGGCTGGCCATACTGGCGCACCCACGCTCCGGCTGGGACCGGTCGCATCGCGAAGCGGTGGCCGGGCGAGATGTCTGCCTTCACTGTAAGGATATCGTGATCGTCCCATATCAAGGTTGTGTTAGCCGGTATGTGCTGCTTGGCGACGGCGACGTGATCGATCCCAGGAGCCACGATCACGGCGACGTCGCGCAGTCTGGTGCTTGCTGTGTTGATTGTCATGGTTGTGACCTATTGAGGAGCCTAGTCGTCTGCGTTGACGCCTCCACTATAGCACGGTTCGAGGGAAACACAGGAGAGCGAAGCGCCATCGGGGCAGAGTCTTGAGCTTACCAATCCGCCACGCTGCCGTCCGACGGGTAGGTGTAGTATCCGCCCAGCTCCTCGGTGTACGCGATGTTCCGCTGCGCGGCCCCCTCGTCAATCTCGAAGCCCAGGCCGGGTTTGGTGGGGAGCTCGACGAAGCCGTCCTTGACGATCCAGTCCTCCTGCAGGAGGCCGTTTCCCAGGCAGGCATCGACCTGCTCTTGGATGAGGAAGTTGGGCACGACGGCGTCGACCTGCATACAGGCAGCGAAGGCGACGGGGCCGATGGCGCAGTGGGGCATGATGTGCATATAGTAGACTTCGGCCATATTCGCGACCTTTTTGAGCTCGCTGATGCCGCCGACGTGGGAGCAGTCGGGTTGGATCAGCGCTACTGCGTGTTTCTCGAAGACCTCGCGGAATTCCCATCGCGTCAGAAGCCGCTCGCCCGTCGCGATGGGGAAGGGGACCCCGTCGGAGACGAGCTTGAGGGCGTCGACGTTCTCCTGTGGCACGGGCTCCTCGACGAACATCGGGCGCATCCCCTTGATCTCGTGGCAGATCTCAATCGCGAGGGCGGGTGTCATCTTGCCGTGAAAATCGAAGCAGAGCTCGACATCCGGCCCGACCCATTCGCGCATCAGGTACGCTTTTTTGACGAAGTCATCGATGACGGCGGGCGGCTCGTGCGCGCGCCAGGGCCCAGGTGGACCCGATTTGTAGGCTGTGTAGCCCATCGTCTGCAGATGCTCGAGACGCTCGCGGGACCTGTCGAGCCCCTCGTCGCTGAGGTCGCGAATGCCCCAGTGCGCGTAAACGCGGATGCGGTCGCGTACCTCGCCGCCCATCAGGCGGTAGCTGGGAACGCCATAGGCCTTGCCGGTGATGTCCCAGAGCGCCTGGTCGATGCCGGAGAGGGCTGACATCACGACGGGGCCGCCGCGAAAGAAGGCGGAGCGGTAGATGTGCTGCCAATGGTGCTCGATGCGCAGGGGATCTTTGCCGACTAGATGGTCCGCCATCTCCTCGACGGCGGCGCAGGTGCTCTTGGGCCGTCCCTCCAACGTCGTCTCCCCCCATCCGACGATGCCCTCGTCGGTGGTGATCTTGACTAACCGGGTGCGCTTCCGCGGGAAGAACTGCTCAATCTTGGCGATCCTCATGGCGTGTCCTTTCGTGGTACGGCTTGCTGTGGCCCAGATTGACAGGGCCGCGTCGACAGTTTCCAGCTTAGCTGCACTTGGTCCTAATGCAAGAGTGGCCCGACCTTGAGTCTGGAGAATCCATTTTGGTGGTCGATCTTCGTGCAACTTATCTGATTCTAATGAAACTCGTATGCGGATCCTATTGACGTTTTGAAGATTGGCGTCTATAATAATACACAAAGCTGAATAAGTTTTGCACAGGAGTCAAAACGAGTCTATTTGAATGAAGACGCTGCTCCCGTCGGCGCGTGATATGAGCGGCGTTTTTCGTATGGCGGGGATGATCAACGTGCACATAAGGAGGAATAACCTATGCCTAGAGAAGTGATGGAGATCCCCTATGAGATAGAGCATCTCTCTATCTTGGATGAGGATGGCAACGTCGACGGGGAATTGGAGCCGGATCTGTCGGACGAGCTCTTGTTGGAGCTGCACCGGTGGATGCTGCTGGGGCGCCGCTTCGACGAGCGTATGTTGCGCCTGCAGCGTCAGGGACGAATCGGGACGTTTGCACCGGTTAAGGGGCAGGAAGCGTCCAACATCGGGGCGACAGCGGCATTACGGGCGTCGGATTGGATGGTCATCGCATTTCGCGAGACGGCGGGTGAGCTGATGCGGGGGCGCTCAATGGTGAATGCTTTACTCTACTATGGAGGCTTCAACGAGGGCGGCTACATAGAGGAGGGCGTGAACAACCTTCCGGTGTCGATCCCAGTTGCGTCGCAGAACTTGCACGCCGTTGGGCTAGGATGGGCGATGAAGTACCGGGACACGGACGACATCGCGATGGTCTTCTTCGGCGACGGCGCGACGTCTCAGGGGGATTTCCACGAGGCGCTTAACTTCGCCGGTGTTTTCAAGACTCCGACGGTTTTTGTATGCCAGAACAACCACTGGGCGATCTCGGTGCCGCGATCGAAGCAGACCGCTTCGAAATCCATAGCGCAGAAGGCCCTAGCCTATGGCGTGCCCGGCATCCAGGTGGATGGCAACGACGTGCTGGCGATGTACGTCGCAGCGACAGAGGCCGTGGAACGGGCGCGCGCAGGCGAGGGACCGACACTCATCGAGGCTGTCACGTACAGGATGTCGGTGCATACGACGGCTGACGACCCGTCACGTTACCGGTCCGACGAAGAGGTGGAAAAGTGGGAGAAGCGGGATCCAATTGACCGCTTCCAGATCTACCTCAAGGACAAGGGGCTGCTCGATGATGAGAAGATCGAAGCGCTTGAGGAGGAGATTGATCAAGAGATTCGGGATGCCGTTGAGGAGGCTGAAGAGCAGATGAGCGAGTCCGTGGACGCGCTGAAGATGTTCGACCACATCTACGCCGAGCCTCACGACTATCTCCTCAAGCAGAGGGAAGAGCTGGCGCAAGAGCTTGAGGCGAAGGAGTCGTAACAATGGCGAGAATGACAATGGTTCAGGCGCTCAATCACGCGCTGACACAGGAAATGGAGAAGGACGATCGTGTGATTGTCCTGGGTGAGGATGTAGGTGTTGATGGTGGCGTCTTCCGGGTGACCGACGGCTTGTATGAGAAGTACGGGGAGGATCGCGCGGTGGACACCCCGCTGGCCGAGGGGGGCATCATAGGTGCGGCCATCGGTATGGCGATCTATGGGTTGCGGCCCGTAGCGGAGATCCAGTTCTCCGGGTTCATCTATCAGGGCTTCCACCAGATCGAGCAGCACGCAGCGCGGATGCGCTGGCGATCGCGGGGTGGATACCACGTGCCGCTGGTGGTCCGGGCGCCCTATGCCGCGGGCGTGCGGGCCTTGGAACATCACTCGGAGAGTCGGGAGACATATTTCGCGCACACGCCGGGGCTCAAGATGGTCATCCCGTCAGGACCGCGCAATGCGCGGGCGTTACTCGTCGCGGCGATTCGCGATCCAGATCCGGTGATCTTCTTTGAGCCGAAATCGATCTATCGGGCGTTTCGCGAGGAGGTGCCCGAGGAAGAGGAGGTCATGGAGATCGGCCAATCGGTCATCGCCCGCGAGGGTGAGGACCTGACGATGATCTCCTACGGCGCGATGATGCGCCCGACGATGGACGCTGCCGAGCGCCTCGAGGAAGAGGATGGCGTCAACGCCGAGGTGATCGACCTTCTCACGATCTCACCGCTCGATGACGAACTCTTTACGGAGTCGGTGCGCAAGACCGGGCGGGTGGTGATCGTGCACGAGGCGCATCGCAGCTTCGGTCCCGGGGCCGAGATCGTCGCCCGGATCTTGGAGAAGTCCTTCTGGTATCTCGAGGCGCCGATCAAACGGGTCACGGGATTTGATATTATTGTGCCGCTGTTTGCCCGTGAGCAGGCCTATCTGCCCGATGCGGACCGGGTCTTGCGGGCTGCCCGCGAGACGCTGAGTGTGTAGGGGAGGAGCGATATGGCGAACGAGTTTAAGCTACCTGATCTGGGCGAAGGCATCCACGAAGGCGAGGTCCTCGCGGTCAAGGTCGAGCCCGGGAAGCAGGTTCAAGAGGACGACATTATCCTCGAGGTAGAGACCGATAAGGCGGCTGTAGAGATTCCCTCCCCATACAGCGACGTGGTGACCGACGTTCGGGTGGAGGAAGGGGACGTCGTTCACGTCGGCGATGTGATGATGGTCTTCGGTGGCACCGGCGACAACGTGCAGGAAGAGGAGGCTGAGGAGGAGCCTGAGGCAGAGCCCAGGCGACCTCGCGAGCGGGCTGAAGCTGAGCCGCGCGAGCGGGAAGGCGAGCCTACTGCGGCGCCCCATCGCGAGGGTCCGGTGCCGGCAGCGCCGTCGACACGGCGACTGGCGCGCGAGATGGGGGTCGACCTCCACGAGGTGACACCGACCGGCCCCGGAGGGCGGGTGACCAAAGAGGATGTCCGGGCCCACGCCGAAGGGCGCGAGGTGGAGGAGGCCGCCGTCGCCGAGGAGGAACGTCGTGAGCGCAAGCTGACGGGTGTGAGTCCGCAGACGGTAGAGGTGCCGCCGCTGCCGGACTACGATCGGGTAGGGCCGGTGGAGCGCGTGCCGCTCAGGTCGGTTCGCCGCGCGACGGCCAAGCAGATGGCGCTTGCCTGGTCGCAGATCCCGCACGTCACCACGCAGGATATGGCCGACATCACCGAGCTGGAGAAGCTGCGGCAGCGCTATAAGGACGAGGTTCGGGAGCAGGGCGGCGCGTTGACCCTCACGGTCTTCGTGATCAAAGCCTTGATCACGGCCTTGAAGGAGTTCCCGAAGTTCAACGCCAGCCTGGATATGGAGTCTGAGGAGATCATCCTCAAGAAGTACTATAACATCGGTATCGCCGTCGACACCGATCGTGGCCTGCTGGTGCCGGCGATCCGCGACGCCGACAAGAAGAGCATCGCCGAGCTAGCGGTCGAGCTGATGGAGATGGCGACGCGAACCCGCGAGGGCCGGGCGTCGCTGGAGGATATGCAGGGCAGCACGATGACGATCACCAACGTGGGCGCAATCGGTGGTACGGGATTCGCACCGATCATCAATTATCCGGAGGTGGCGATCCTCGGCTTGGCCCAAGCTAAGGTCCAGCCGGTCGCGAAAGAGGTCACGTATCCAGAGGGCGAGAGCCCGAAGACGTGGGAGGATGGCTATGAGTTCGTGCCGCGACTGATGCTGCCGGTCATCCTGAGCTTTGACCATCGGGTGAACGATGGCGCTGAGGCGCAGCGTTTCCTCAATCGCGTGATCGAGCAACTGGAGAATCCTGAGCGCCTGTTGATGGGCATGTAGGTACGAAGTGAATGCGCGTCAGGGCGGTGGAGGCCTAGGTTTTGCCTCCACTGCCTCTGACCTACGCGGTGTGAGTGGGATGCCGCTCAATGAGAGCGCATCGCGAGGGCAAACATGAACGAAGACAAGACACAAAAGACAGAAGTTGCCACGCTGGGCGGTGGGTGCTTCTGGTGCTTAGAAGCCGTCTATGATCAGGTTCGGGGTGTGGTGGACGTGGTGTCGGGCTATGCCGGAGGGGATGTCCCGAATCCGTCCTACGAGCTGGTCTGCACAGGATCGACCGGCCATGCCGAGGTGGTTCAGGTCACCTTTGACCCCTCTGTCATCAGCTATCGCGAGATCCTGGAGATCTTCTTCTCGATCCACGATCCGACGACGCCGAACCGGCAGGGCGCGGACGTAGGCACGCAGTACCGCTCCGTCATCTTCTACCATAACGAGGCGCAGCGTCGAGCCGCGCAGATGAAGATCGACGACCTGGCAGACACGTACACCGACCCAATCGTGACCTCGGTCGCGCCCCTCGAGGCCTTCTATCCCGCCGAGGACTACCATCAGGATTACTTCAAGAAGCACCCTTCGCGCGCCTATTGCCGCGCTGTCGTGGCGCCCAAGGTCGCGAAGTTCCAGAGACACTTCACCGCGATGGTGAAGTCTGATGCTTAGCTGAATTTCCACCTAAGGAGGTGCGTGATGGTGAAGAATATGGGGACCCTTGATCGTGTTGTGCGGATCGTCCTGGCGGTTGTGGTAGCGGTGCTCTACCTCACGGGTGCCATCGGTGGCACCGCCGCGATCATCCTGGGGATCATCGCGCTGGTCTTCCTGCTGACAGGTGCTGTGGGTACATGCCCACTCTATATGCCCTTCGGGATCTCTACGAAGCGTGAGTGACCGCTGATCCAGTGTCGTCTCGCGGCGCAGTTGCCGTGGGCATCAATACTATGATATAGAGGAACGTTATGACTGAGAAACTGACGAAAACGGATGCGGAGTGGCGCCAGACCCTCTCCGCGGAGGAATACCACGTCCTTCGCCAGAAGGGTACCGAACGCGCCTTTACCGGCGAGTATCACGACCACGACGAGGAGGGTATCTACCGTTGCGCCGCGTGCGGGCAGCCTCTCTTTTCGTCTGAGACGAAGTACCACTCGGGCAGCGGCTGGCCGAGCTTCTACGCGCCAGTCGACGAGGAGAACATCGACACCGACGTGGATCGGCGGCTCTTTATGCGACGCACCGAGGTGCTCTGCAGCCGGTGTGGCTCGCATCTGGGCCACGTCTTCGAGGACGGTCCCGAACCGACGGGGTTGCGCTACTGCATCAACTCCATCTCGCTGGATTTCGACCCAGGTGAGGTGCATCTCGAGCGGGACGAAGAGGCATAGCGCCGGCGGACGAATCGGGTGAAGCCGCGCGGATAAGGAATTCGGCCCTGCATCAGGTGACTGCAGCGCTTGTGTATGTGAAAGGAGGACCCATCTATGGTTATGGGAGAGATGACCCAGGAAGTGGGGGTCGTTGTCATTGGCGGTGGCCCAGGTGGATATGCGGCTGCGTTTCGCGCGGCGGATCTGGGCTTCGACGTGATGGTGGTTGACGAGGGTGCGCGTCTTGGAGGGGTTTGTCTCCATCGGGGATGCATTCCCTCAAAGACGCTGCTGCACGTCAGCGAGTTGCTCTACGATGCCCGGCATTCGGAGGACTTAGGACTTAAGTTTGCGGAACCGGAGATCGATCTCGATCAAGTGCGTTCATTCAAGAACCAGGTGGTGGACCGCTTGGCCAGCGGGCTGATGCGGCTGGCCAAGCAGCGAAGCGTGCAGGTGGTCCAGGGCCGCGCCAGATTTGAGGATGGTGAGACGCTGCGTCTGGAGGGCACCGATCTCGCTCACGTGAAGTTCGACCACGCCATTATCGCGACAGGATCGAAGGCGATTGCGCTTCCTGGGACGGAGTTTGGCGGACGGATTATGAGCTCTACGGAAGCGTTGGAGCTTGTCGATGTTCCTGAGCGGCTTCTCGTCGTCGGCGGCGGATACGTCGGGCTGGAGCTGGGTTCGGTCTATGCGGCGCTCGGCAGCAAGGTCACCGTGGTCGAGATGCTGGACCGGCTCATCGCACAATCCGATTCAGATCTGGCTCGTCCGTTGGTCCGGCGCATGGAGTCCATCTTTGAGGAGGTCCACACGGGTACCAAGGTAGCCGAGATGGTGGAGAAGGATGACGGGGTCGACGTTACGCTCGAGGGTGAGGTCGATGAGACCCTTCGCTTTGACCGTGTGCTTGTGGCCGTTGGCCGCCGACCTAGCTCCCAAGATCTCGGCTTGGAGAACACGGACGTCGAGGTCGATGATCGGGGCTTCATCCAGGTCGACGATCGGCAGCGAACGTCCTCCCCTCGCATTTTTGCGATTGGCGACGTCGTCGGAGGCATGATGCTTGCCCACAAGGCAATGTACGAGGGGCGCATCGCGGCTGAGGTGATCGCTGACCTGCCCGCCGCCTTCGATGCGGCGGCAATACCTGCCGTCGTCTACACCGACCCGGCGCTGGCCTGGGCGGGACTGACAGAGCAGGAGGCCGAGGAGCAAGGCCGTGAGGTTGCGATTGCTCGCTTCCCGTGGACGGCATCGGGCCGGGCCCTGACGATGGATGTGCCGGAGGGGATGACTAAGATCATCGCGGATTCTGAGTCGGGTCGCGTGCTGGGTTTCGGCATCGTCGGTCGCGATGCAGGCGAGATGATTGCCGAAGGTGTGCTGGCTATCGAGATGGGGGCGCTGGCCGAAGATGTGGCGCTAACGATGCATGCCCATCCAACACTCGCCGAGACCAAGGGCGAGGTCGCCGAGCTATTCCTGGGCAGCGCCACGCATCTCTTACCTCCGCGGAAGAGATAGGCACTACGATGTAAGCAACGCCCCGGTCGCATTGGCCGGGGCGTTTTCTGGTCAGGCCTTTCCGATCTCGCTTACTGGCGGAGCCTTGAAGATGTCGTCCCTGTTCAGGCCCGTTCAGGCCCGTTCCGGGGGGACGTTAACGCGACGGAATCTGCAACCAGACACCGGCCCGTTGCAGCGGCGCCATCGCGGGATCCTCCGTCACCAAGTGGATCTCCG
>CAZPJP010000009.1:15157-20206 GCA_964586915.1 uncultured Anaerolineales bacterium | reverse complement strand
CCGGCCCGTTGCAGCGGCGCCATCGCGGGATCCTCCGTCACCAAGTGGATCTCCGCTGGCACGTTCCCTGATAGACCGTCGACTTCGACGGGAAGCCGGACAAGCTCTTCGGTCATCGGTGGAACGCTGACCTGCGTCTGTCCGCGCAGATCGCCCCGGACCCATATTTGCAGCTCACCGTAGAGGGGGAGGCTGTGATGGGGCTCGAAGACCAGGGGGATGGCGCCCTCTTCGGCCTTACGCAAGATGTTGATGGTGTCGACAGGGCGCCATCCCCCCAGGTAGACAGGGGCTTGATCGGCGCGGAAGAGCAGATAGCGGGGCGACTGGCTGAGCGGCACCGGCATTTGCTCGTCTTCGCTGGTCAGCACGCTCCGCTCGCCGGTCATCTCGACCACCTCGGCCTCGTCGACGGAGATCGGCAGAACGATGGTATGTGCTTGGCCCGTTGTCCAGAGGGCCATCGCGACCCGCTTCCCGTTCTGAAAGAGGAGGAGATAATCATCGGCGCTCTCGAGGGGCACCCTGCGGAGGAAGCGATAGCCTGCCAGCGTCGTCGCCAGGGTCCGCGCGGCATAGTAGCTCGGTTTGGCCGAATAGTCATGATACACGGTGCCGAAGTTCTGCTCGGGATCGCGACGGTCCCAACCGTCGTCGCGCCAGTCGTACCAGATGCTCAGATTGATGTCATGAGAGAGGTTGAAGAGCCACTGACGTGTCAGATATTGCGCCTGCTGGCCCCCGCTCATCCCGCCTTCTGTCGTCGAGAATCCCCATTCCCCGGATAGAATGGGGATCTTCCACTGGGGGCTATACTGGTCGATGAGCGCACGAAGCTCCAGGTGGGGGGCGATCAGGCTTTCCGGCCTATCGACGCCGTAGGCGTGCACGGTGATGGCGTCGAGCTTCTGGAAGAGTCCCATCTCCCCGAGCGCTCGCCAGAAAGGCCACTCATATCCGCAGAGAGCGGGCGCGACAATGATCGCCTCAGGATCCGCCCGGCGAATTGCTGTAGCGGCGCGTATGGCCAGGTTGCCGTAGTCGGTTGCGTTGGCTTCCGGTGTCCAGAAGTGGTCGAGATTGGGCTCATTCCAGATCTCCCAGACCACCCCGTCATCGCTGTAGCGGCTCGCAGCCACGGCTGCGAACCGCGCGAAGGCAGCCTGGCCTCCTGGGGAGGTTGGGGGGAAGCCGTGATCGTAGAGGGGATTCCCGTAGTCCAGGATAAAGACGACGCGTAGGCCGCGCTGTGTCATCGCGTCGACGAGCGCGTCATACTCGGAGAAGTTGTACCCGCCGGGAGACGTCTCAACGGTATGCCAGAACATATCCATACGCACCCACCGGATGCCCGAGGCGGCGAGGTAGTCGAGCTCCCGCTGGGACGCGCGGGTAAAGTGGATCTCCACGCCGAAGGGCTCGGGCACGACGCGCTCGGGCAGCTCCCAGTGCTCCGGCCGGGGTTGGGCCGTCGGTGTCAGGGGCGCTGTCTGTGTCAACATAGGTATCAGGATGGTGGGGAGGGGGCTCGGGTAGGGTGTAGGCGTTGGTAGCGGTGTGATGGTGGGAGAGGGCGATGGGCGCACCGTCCGCGTTGGGAGAGGCGAGGCGGGTGTCTTGATAAGCTGAGGGGCTTGCCCGACGGCGGAGGCACAACTGACCGTCGTGAGAGACACCAGCAGAACAACCGACACCCAGGTGCGATGGTAGTTCGATCTCCGACGCGAGGACGTAAACATAGCGGGAGTCTACACGGGATTAGGGTGAACGCCAAACACTTCAGTGGCGCAACCGCCAAGCGTTTGACTTGGCGCGACCGCCGGGCGTTTGACTTGGCGCAACCGCCAAGCGTTTGACTTGGCGGCAGAAACTGCTACTATGGCGATGGCTGAAGTTGGGCGGTTAGCTCAGTCGGCTAGAGCGCCTCCCTTACACGGAGGAGGTCACAGGTTCAAGTCCTGTACCGCCCACTCGCTTAGCCCGAACGTTCCTTTCGCAGCAATGTCAGAATTGTCCTCTTCACATCATCGGGCCGCGAGAGATGTAGCATGCTGCCCGCCTCCTCCAGATAGTAGACCTGCAGGAAAGAAATCGCCTCCTGATACTGAGAAACCACCGCGGGATCAACGGGGTCGCATTCTCCTCGTAGCAGGATTGTCGGAATCAGAAGCTCTCGGAGCAGAGGGCGGGGATCGTAAGATTGGTTTGCGGTGACCTCACTCACGATGCCCACGTAGGGATTATAGCCCGGCGACTCGGGCTGTGGCGCCAGCTCGGGGTTCCCCGCGCATACCATCGTCCCCTCATTCACGGTCTGATCGGCCCAGGCGACCATTTCCTCCTGTGAGACGTAAGCCTGGGCGGTCTGAGGGTTGTGCACGGCGACGGCGGCGGCGACGCTTGGGCGGATCCCCAGCGCTGGGAGAGCGAAGAGGGAGGCCGGCTCGCCGGAGCTCAGCGCGGCTGTACGGGTCTCGTCGGTGGCGTACTGCTCGTCATCCCAAAGCGGTGTCGGGGAGTAGAAGATCACGCTCTGGACGCGGTCGCGGTGCTCGATCATATAGCGCCCTGCGATCTCCGACCCTCCAGCGTGGCCCACGAGAACCAGTCGATCGGCTTCGATGGTCTCGCGGATGGCCTCGAGATCCTCGACGTGGCGCGCAATCGTGTAGTCCGCGATGTCATTGAGGCGCTCCGACAGGCCACAGCCCACCTGATCGTAGAGATAGACGGTGAATCCCTCCTCGCTGAATTGCCGGAAGAACTCGATATCTGTGTCGAGGACGGCGCGTCCCAGGTCGTGAAGAAAGACAATTGGATTGCGCCCTGCCCGGGGATCTTCCGCCGGGAAGACGCTGTAAGCAATCCGCGATCCGGTGGTCAGATCCCAGTACTGAGTGTCAGGACGCGGTGTGGGCGCCGGTGCCGGTGTTACGGGATCCGCCTCCAGGATCAATACTGAGGCCGGTATAGCAACGAGTAACGTGGCCACGGCGGCGCTGACGACGCTGAAGCGGGCACGACGGTCCAAGGCAAGTCCCTCGGCCACGAGCCACGCAATGCCCCAGATGAGGAGCGCAAAGCCGACGCACGCAGCGATCGCGATGATCGTGGTATTCGTCGTCAGTATGCTCACGGCCAAAAAGATCTGAGCCGCCATGGCGGCGCTGTAGACGATGCCGAAGAGCAACACGATCAGGAGCGTCAGGCGCAGCCACCAACTGGGCGACCGTCGGGTCATCACGTTCTCGTAGCCCGGTTCCGCATCTCGCCACCATCCAAGCGCGCTGAAGGCTCGCTCTATCCAGATATTTGTGCTGCTCATCACCAACACACCCAGAAGGGCCCACCAGAAGTTGTTGATATTGAGTCGCGTGAGGGCTGCAGTCAGCGCGAGCATCGCGCCGTCGACGACAAAGATAAAGAGGCCGCCTGTCATAATGATGAGCGGCAGCGCCAGGATGAGAAGGAGGCGACGGACGCTCACCGTGAGCGCGGTGAAGACAAAGGCCACGATCCAGACGCCAAAGAGCTGTTGGTCCCTACTGATACCTCTCAAGAGCAACAAGACGGAGATCAGTAGATAGTGGATCGATAACCGAGTGACAAAGTTTCGCACCTGGCGCATCGGTCAGATCTCCTCGCCCGTCGCGTCGGATAGCCGGCGCTCAAAGCGCGCCTGTGGATCCCGGACAGCGCTGCGTCCACGACCGGGCCAGTAGATGCGACCGGGCAAGCACAGCTGCTCGCGCTGCAGCCCCGCTGTGGACTGCAACAAGGCAAGCCTCGCGCCCATCCGCGCTTTGCCGGCGGCGCGCACGGCGCCCCAGGTCGTGAGCGTGATGACTTCATTCATAGCCTCGCTCCAGTTTTTATAGAAGAGGTCGAGCTCGGCCTCAACACCTTGCGCGGTGGGGCGGACGTTCCGAATTGCGAAGCTCAACTCCAACATATGCATGCCCTTGCCCCATTGTATGGGATCCTCGGTGCCCTGCTCCTCGTCGATGATTACGTCCATAAAGAGGCGCTTGAACGCCAGCGTGTTGACGCTATAGCGTGCCGGGTCATGTCCCTCTACCGTCACGGGCAGGATGCCGATCTTGTCCCGACGAATCTCATTGTCGAGGTCCCACGCATACTGATGCTCGAAGTCCGGGCTCTCGGTGATGTGGAGCGTCTCACGAGCGCCGGCGATGATCAGGTAGTGGACCCGGATGACGTATGGAGCCGAGAAGCGCCATTTAAGGAAGCGCACAAAAAAGCGGCGTCCAAAGACGCGAAAGAGCCTACGACGGAGTGTGTCGCCCTCCTCACCGAGGACCGAACGTTTCACCGCCTCGACGTCGGTCAGTCGGGCGAGTTGGCGCTTGAGCCACCTCGCGGCCCGATCCACCTTCCGCCGGTCGATGCCCTTCTTCGGTCTTGGCTCTGGCATCTGCGCGCTCTGATCCACCTCGTCAGGCTCACTTTCCTGATCGATCGGCTCTACCTCCAACCGCCAGGGCAGCAGCTGACACTCGGAGCTGCGGCAGTCGAAGCGCAGATGCCCCAATATGTGAAAGCGCGCCTTCTGCCCCCCATCATAGACGACCGGATCGGTGGTCTCGATGTCGAAGGTCATAATCTTCTCAGAGTGCTGCTCCGCGTAGATGTCGAATCCGTTGATGACGGCGGCGTAGACGTCGCGACCCTGCAGCTCGGGGGGCAGATCCAGCTCCTCCACGCGAATGACGAAGGGCTGGAGGTCCCCGCGCTGGCATTCGGCCACAGTCTCGGCGTGACCGGCTAGAAACGCGATGCCAGCACCTCCCTCAACCTCGGTGATGAACTCCCTGAAATGGGCGGTGTCATCTCCGGTTCCTGAGGCTGCCGTGTGCCCAACGACAGGGGCAACGTCTCCCGCGGCAGTGTATCTGTACCGGACGTAGCTCCCTAGCCGGTTGAGGCGATGGTTGTATTCCCATTCGTGTTGGGTGCCCTGCCAGATCACGGCGCGATGGCCGATGCTCGTGGGTCCCCGCATTGTGTAACTCCTTATCCGCCCTGCGC
>CAZPJP010000009.1:9424-15057 GCA_964586915.1 uncultured Anaerolineales bacterium | reverse complement strand
CATCCCTCTTGGGCCTCACCGCTAGCTTCATAGACCGACCCTGGGGTCAAATAGGCTCGGCGATCACGTCCCACCACGTCTTCGCGACGCTCGCCTAGGATCGTGTTTGGCAGGCGGGGGCTACCAGTGAACCCTTCACATTGCCCCGCTCTCCGTGCACAGGCCGGACCGTCGAGGTCACACTGAGGGTGGCGCAAGGCTCTGAGTTCTAGAGTAGCCTAGTACGTCTTCTCTCTCCGGCATTGATCGGGATTGAAGGTCCCGGTCAATGCCGGTGTCTCTCTGCCGTCTGGATCCAATCCCCACCCAGGTGCCGGATCGCCCTATGGCGATCGCTTCGTGGACCCCGCGACAGGCCCATAAGGACAGGCTATCGTAGTTCGAAGGGACAGGTGACAGATCGGACTCGGGCCGGTTCGAGTTCTGCTCTTGTCCCAGTATAATGGAACATGATCGATGATAGCATCTGCCGCACCAAGATTCAACAAGGAGGCATCCCGAGTGAATCCGACCGTATCTGTGTCGCATCTGGCGAAGTCCTTTGGTAACTTCAAGGCGGTGAATGACGTAAGCTTCGAAGTGTATCCTGGTGAGATCTTCGGTCTCCTAGGCCCGAATGGCGCTGGAAAGACGACGACCATACGCATGATGTTGGACATCTTCAAGCCCGATCAAGGAGCCGTTACCCTCTTCGACGGTGAGTTGACGGAGGAGAAGAAGAACAGAATCGGCTATCTGCCAGAGGAGCGCGGGCTCTACCAGGACCAGAAACTCGAGTCCACTCTGATCTACCTCGCGACGCTGAAGGGTATGCAAGAGTCTGAGGCGCACGAGCGTCTCGAGCCGTGGCTGACGCGCTTGGATCTCGCCGAGCACCGGCACAAGAAGGTGCAGGAGCTAAGCCGGGGCATGCAGCAGAAAGCTCAGATCATCACAACGTTGCTGCACGATCCAGATCTCATTGTGGTCGATGAGCCCTTCTCGGGGCTGGATCCGGTCAACACGCGACTCGTCAAGGACATTATGGAGGAACAGCGTCAGGCCGGTAAAGCGATCGTCATGTCGACCCACCAGATGTATCAGGTCGAGGCGCTGTGCAGTCGCATCGTCCTGATCAACCGGGGCGACACGGTGCTCTATGGTGAGGTTAATAAGATCAAGCGTGACTTCGCGGGCAATGCCATCAACCTGGTGGGGCAAGGTAACTTTCAAGGGTTGCCGGGGGTCCTGGAGACACGGCGGCGCAATGGAGAGTGGCATCTTGCGCTGGAGAGTGGGGCCTCGCCTCAGGATGTCTTCCAAGCCCTCGCGAGCCGCAGCGGGGTGCGCATCGAGCGGTTCGAGATCGCCGAGCCCTCGTTGGACGATATTTTCATCCGTGTCGTCAAGGAGGAGCCGGACGAGGTGGCCGAGGAGGGCGAGGATGCGTAAGCTCTGGTTGGTCGCCCGACATGAGTATCTGAAGCGGGTCAGACAGCGGTCCTTTCTCGTGTCCGTGCTGGGTATTCCCCTGCTGATCGTGGCGGTGGGGGGGATATCGATTCTGGTGGCGCTGGGCGGTGCAGACGATCGGCCGCTCGGCTACGTGGACCATGCGGGACTCCTCAACCGCGAGGTGCTTCCCAACCTGGCTAATGAGGGGCTTCGCCCAACAGAGATGCGGCCTTTTGCCGACGAGGAGGGTGCGCGTGCCGCGCTCGAAGATGGGGAGATTCAGGCATATTATGTGTTGCCCGCCGACTATTTGAGCGCTAAGCAGGCCGTGCTCGTCTACGGCGAGGACGAGCCGCGGGAGACGGTGCAGGGTGACTTCCAGGCATTCGTCCGTGCCAGCCTCGTCACGCGACAGCCTCCGGACGTGCAGCCACGTCTCTCTGAGGGATTCAGCCTCCTCATCCGTTCCAGGGACGGTCGTCGGGAGCTCGATCAGAGCAACATCGTCAGTGTCCTCCTCCCGTTTGTCACCACATTCTTTCTTTTCTTTGCCATCGCGACGGCTGGAGGGTACCTTCTGCAGGCTGTGACAGACGAGAAGGAGAACAGGACAGTTGAACTCATCGCGACCTCAGTCTCTCCAGAACAGCTGATGGGCGGGAAGGCGTTGGGGCTTATGGGGGTCTCACTCACGCAGCTTCTGGTCTGGGTTGGGACGCTCGCGGCAGGCCTGGTGGTCGCCGCGCGGTTCTGGGAGGCGTTGGGCACGCTGGCTGTGCCCTGGGCGATGTTGTTGATCGTCATACTCTATTTCGTTCCCACCTTTACGCTGATCGCCGGCATTATGACGACGATCGGGGCGGCGGTCACGGAGTTGCAGCAAGGACAGCAGATCTCGGGAATTCTCAATATGCTCTTCATCCTGCCGATCTTCTTCATCGCGCTGGTCCTCGGCAATCCCAACAACCCGTTGCTGGTTGTGATGACGCTCTTTCCCACCACAGCGTTCTTGACCATCTTGCTTAGATGGAGCCTGGCCTCGATCCCTCTCTGGCAGATGGTCGCGAGCTGGGTTCTCCTGACCGGAAGCGCGCTGGGGAGTGTCTGGGTGGCAGGTCGGGTCTTCCGGATGGGCATGCTGCGCTACGGACAGCGGCTGAAGCTCAGGGCAATCGTTCAAGGGCTGATCCACCGGCAGGTGACGTTGGAGGAGGAGGCGAACAGTCATGCGTAACGTGTTCCTGGTGATCAAACGCGAGATCCGCGAGACCATCGGCAAGCCTTCCTTCTGGCTTACGGCGTTTGTCTTCCCGTTGATCATTTTCGCCATCACATTCGGGTCGCAGATGCTGGCGCAGGGCCTGACCGACGACGAAACGGATGCCGATCCGTTGAGCGCCCTGACGGGGCAAGCCACTGAGGCTGCCGCGCGACCTGCTGGTTACGTGGATCGTGCCGGCGTCGTGCGCGAGATGCCAGAGGCGATCCCTGAAGGCATGTTCCTCTCCTTTCCAGCTGTCGAGGACGCTGAAGCAGCGCTGGAGAGCGGAGAGATCGATCGTTACTATCTCGTTCCCGCGGATGTGTATGAGACGGGGCAGATCGTGATCGTGCAGGCCCAGTTCTCGCCCTTCCCGCAGCTGGAGGGCCAGGACCCCTTCCGGTATGTGCTTCTCCATAATCTGACCGGAGATCCCGACGTAGCGGCCCTCCTACTCGACGCATTACCGCGCGTCAGGACGGAGTCCATCGTGACCGAAGCGGGCGCTGGAGAGAGTGAAAGCGGCGAGGGCGTTGCCGCCATGGTCGCACCGACGGCGATGCTTTTCATTTTCTTCTTTGTCCTGACCATGAGCAGCAGCTTTATGCTGCGCAGTGTCACAAAAGAGAAGGAGAGCCGGGTCGTGGAGCTGCTTCTTCTGAGCCTGCGTCCCCGCGAGCTGATGCTGGGCAAGATCCTGGGTTTGGGTGTCGCGGCGCTGGTTCAGATGGCGATATGGCTGGGCGGTGGGATGTTGGTGCTGGGTGAGGGTTTGCCGATTTTGGGACTGGCAGCCTCCGCGATGTCCTTGGACTTGCCCACGGGCTTTCTGGTCTGGGTTGCGCTCTACTTCCTTCTTGGTTACCTTACGTTCTCATCGGCCCTCGGTGCGTTGGGCACACTGGCGCCCAATATGCGTGAGGGGAGCCAGTTCACCTTTGTCCTCCTGTTGCCTCTGATGATCCCGCTATGGCTCAGCTCGACCTTCATCGAGGCACCCAATGGGCCGCTAGCCACGATTCTGAGCCTCTTCCCGCTCACGTCGCCCGTCTCGATGGTGACGCGCCTTGCGGCAACCACGGTTCCGCTCTGGCAGATCCTGTTGAGTCTGGGGCTGCTGGCTGCCACGACCTACGGCTTCGTGCTCGTCTCGGCGCGTTTCTTCCGCGCTGATACGCTGTTGTCCACGGCGCCCCTCAATCTTCAGCGCATTCTCAACGAGTTGCGGGGTCGCGTCACGTGACGCTTAGGTTGGGTGAGGCTGCGCGCACGCGGCACTACGGTGGCGTGGCGGCACGGATTGTGTCAGAGCCGCGATGTGATAAACTCGATATGAATGAGATATATCATAGGATAGCGGGCCACGGCGGCGCGCCCTGTATCGCATATA
Organism: uncultured Anaerolineales bacterium; assembly: GCA_964586915.1. Classification (GTDB taxonomy): domain Bacteria; phylum Chloroflexota; class Anaerolineae; order B4-G1; family SLSP01; genus PWVB01. Next base: position 10,972 of record CAZPJP010000009.1, on the reverse strand, counting down.
GGGAGGGTAAGGGATGAACGCATCAGAGTACGCGACAGCTTACGGTATTCTTTATACCGATGAGTACCAGCTGACGATGGCGCAGCTCTACTACCGGATGGGATTGCACGAGAAGCGTGCGCAGTTTGATCACTTCTTCCGGAGCTACCCGGACTACGGCTCTCACCAGGCCGGTTACTGCATCAACGCCGGGCTGGACTGGCTCTTGGACTGGATGAGCACCACGCACGTCCGGGACGAGGATCTGGCGTATCTCCGGGGGCAGAAGGACAGCACAGGGGGGCAGCTTTTCGACGACGATTTCCTTGAGTGGCTGGGCGCGAATGGGTCCTTCGAGGGTATCACGTTGCGTGCGATACCGGAGGGCCGTGTGGTGCATCCGAATGTGCCGCTCACCGTCGTGCAGGGTCCCCTTGCGATGGCTCAGATTCTGGAGACGCCCTTGCTCAACCATCTGAACTACCAGACGCTCATTGCGACCAAGGCGGCGCGCATCCACCAGAGTGGTCGCGGACGGCTGCTTCTGGAGTTTGGGCTGCGCCGGGCGCACGAGCGCGCGGCCAATGCCGGGGCTCGCGCGGCGCTGATCGGCGGTGCTGACTTTACCTCTAACGTTGGTATCTCTCACGTCCTCGGCTACCCGCCGAAGGGCACCCACGCGCACAGTATGGTGCAGGCCTTTATGGCGCTCGGCGGAACGGAGCTGGATGCGTTCCAGGCCTATGCCGACGTCTACCCCGATGATTGTCTGTTGTTGGTGGACACCGTCGACACGTTGGAGAGCGGGGTGCCCAACGCGATCCGCGTCTTTGAGAACCTCCGCCGCGAGGGTCACGAACCGGTGGGCATTCGTCTTGACTCGGGAGATCTGGCCTACCTAAGCATTCAGGCGGCCAAGCAACTCGATGATGCGGGCTTTCCCGAGGTCTCTATCGTGCTCTCAAATCAGTTGGATGAGCTTGTCATCCTTCAGATCCTGACGCAGATACAGGAGGAGGCGCCGCGGTACGGCCTGGATCCCGACGCGGTGATCGACCGCCTCGTCTACGGCGTCGGGACCCGCCTGATCACCTCGGGGGGAGACTCCGCCCTGGACGGCGTCTACAAGCTCGTCGCCGTCGAGGATGAGAGCGAGTGGAAGCCGGCGATCAAGATATCCGAGACGCCTGCCAAGATCCCGAACCCGGGCAATAAGGGTGTCTGGCGTGTTTACGATGACAGAGACCGCGCTACGGCCGATTTGCTGGGTCTCTCCGGTGAGAAACCCGGTGAGATGACGCCGCTGGTGCTACGCCATCCGACGGACCATTCGGTGACTCGTGAGCTACATCGAGAGGAGATCTCAGGCGTTGAGCCGCTTCTCGTCGACGTTCTCCGCGATGGCGAGCCGGTCTACGACCGTCCTGGCATTGAGCAGATCCGAGAACGCCGACAGACAGATATGGAGTGCCTGCATCCCGGCGTTCGCCGGATCCTTAATCCCCATCACTATCACGTCTCGCTGACCCAGCGGTTGTGGGAGCTCAAACAGGACCTGATTGCCGAGGC
>CAZPJP010000009.1:0-9324 GCA_964586915.1 uncultured Anaerolineales bacterium | reverse complement strand
TGTGCATCGGCGCTGCTGCCACGGGACGTCGGGCGCTGACGGCCACCAGTGGACCGGGCTTGAGTCTCTACAGCGAGAACATCGGGCTTGCCCTTATGGCCGAGTTGCCCTTGGTGATCGTCGATGTACAGCGGCTCGGACCCTCGACGGGCGGCGCGACGACCATCGGTCAGGGCGACGTTCAGTTCGCCCGCTGGGGCACCGGCGGCGGCTATCCCCTGATTGTGCTTGCGCCCTCGAACACTGCGGAATGTGCGACCCTGACGATGGAGGCTTTCGAGCTGGCGCAGCGCTATCGGTGCCCGGTGATCTTGTTGAGCGACAAGGAGCTCAATCTCACGCGGGCGACGGTGACGCTGCCAGCGTCCCTCGCTCCGGGCAACCGCGCTGCCGCTGCAGCTGTCGCCCCTTCTTATCCTCTCTTGGGGGATGGGTCGGTGGTGCGCTTCACCGGATCGACGCACGGACCGCGGCAGATGATCACCAAGGACCCTGCTGAGGTAGAAACGCTGAATCGCCACCTAGTCGCCAAGATAGAAGATCATCGATCCGAGCTGGAGCGTGTGTGGTTTGACATCCTGCCCGAAGCACCGACCCTTTTGGTGTCCTATGGGACGTCAGCGGGGGCGATGCGTGCAGCGCTGACCGAGGCCCGGTCACTGGGCGTGCAGGTCTCCGGGGTGGTTGTTCAAAGCCTGTGGCCCGTGCCGGTGCAAAGCCTCGCTCGGGCGGCGGAGGGGGTCCAACGCATTGTGGTCGGCGAGCTGAATCCGGGGCTCTATGCGCGCGAGATCCGGTGCCTCTTTCCCGATCGCGAGGTTGTGAGCCTGAATCGTATCGACGGACAACTGCTCACGGCAGAGATGTATGTCGCGCAGTGTCTGTCAGGTTGAGAGGTATGCATGGAACGTGAGTCTATCGTCCGGCCAAATCACGGCAGCACCCCGCACGTCTGTGTCGATCGGAGGGGGCGGCGCGTCGCGGTCCCGCCTTTGTGCGCTGCCGGTGCTTGTCGAGTGTGGAGCTGACCTGTGTTCGCAATCGCACCTGCCCTCATCTTCGCGCTTCTCGGCCTGGCGATCGGGAGCGTTGTTGTGCACGTGGCCGAAGCGGCCCTCGCGAAGCGATCCCTTTCCGCCCCTCACTGCCCGTACTGCACGCAGGCCTATGCCCCGATCCAGCGGAGTGCGGCCCTGGCGTTGCTGACCGGGCACTGGCGGTGCAGGGCGTGTGGTCGGCCTCTCCGACTTCCCAGGTTGTTGGGTGAGGTGTTCTTGGCCGCGACCTGGGGGCTGCTCGCGGGTCGTTATGGCCTGGATGCTAGGTCCCTTCTGGCGATGGCTGCCCTGATCCCACAAGCTATGGTGCTGGTGACCGATATCGAGGCTAAGCTGATCCCCAATCGGATCATCCTCCCCGCGTTGGCGGCGATGGTTGTGGTGGGGACCCTCGTCGGGCCCGCCGTGCCGTTCTTACAGCCGGGCCAGTGGTGGTCGACGCTGGCAGGCGCCGGGGTGGGTTTCGTGGTGTTCAGGTTGCTGGTGTGGTTGGGTGTGGCGATATTCGGTGAGGGCGCGTTGGGTGAGGGGGACATCACGCTGGCGACCTACGTCGGCGCCGTTGTGGGATTTCCACTGATCTTCGAGGCTCTGCTCCTTGCCTTTATTCTGGGGGGGCTCGGTGCGTTGGTGGTCCTTCTGGTGCGGCGCGGAACGCTCAGAACGACGATGCCCTACGGACCGTTCATCATCTTAGGTTGTGCGGCGACGTTGATCTGGGGCTTTGAGATTATGGCGTGGTTCCTGAGCTGACTGCGCCAGAGAGCTAGCGACGCCGATCCGCAGCCCGATGATGAAGGTTCCCGCTCGATTCATGCTTGTTAGGTCGGCGCGGGAGTCCGGCTAAGGACGGGCATCCGCTTCTCCTGATAGAGAGGAATACCCCCGCCCAGACTCGAACTGGGATAACAGACTTAGGAGGTCTGCGTTCTATCCTTTTGAACTACGGGGGCAACAGCGCCATTATAGCATTTCAGGCCTGTTGAGCAAGGGTTGACACGGCGATAAGCTATGCTAAGACTTGTGAACGGGGTTGGCCCTAACAAGAGTGGGACGAGGGGGGACTTTATGGATACCTATCAACCGATCCAGTGGATAGAGCGACGGCTGCGGCTCCTCGATCAGCGCCATTTGCCCGGAGAGGTCCGGTACGTGGACTATGAAGATCACGTCGAGGTCGCCGAAGCCATTCGCTCGATGGTCGTGCGCGGCGCGCCGGCGATTGGCATCACCGCGGCCTATGGCATGGTGCTGGCGGCACAACAGAGCGACGCGGAGGATGTAGCGGGCTTGCGCGCCGATCTCGAGGCCGCCGCGGAGCGCCTTCGGCGTGCCCGTCCCACGGCCGTGAACCTCTCTTGGGCTGTGAATCGGATCCTCGACCGGACGGCGGACGAGGGGATTGAGGGGAGAGAGCAGCTTCGGGCGGCAGTGCTGGCGGAGGCCGAGGCTATCTTTGAGCTGGAGCGACGCTCGAACTACCAGATTGGTGTCAACGCGCTCCCCTTGGTCCCAGAGAACGCGAAAATCGTCCACCACTGCAACACCGGGCCGCTGGCCACCGGCGCGTATGGGACGGCGTTGCGGGTCATCATCGCTGCGCACGAGGCCGGCAAGAACGTCCACGCTTTTGTGGATGAGACCCGTCCGCGGTTGCAGGGCGCTCGCCTGACCGCCTGGGAGCTAAAGCAACTCGGAGTACCGCACACAGTCATCGTCGACGGGGCCGCCGCTCACATTATGCGTCGGATGGGTGTCGATCTCTGCGTCGTAGGCTGCGATCGCGTCGCGGCGAACGGCGACACGGCCAACAAGATCGGCACGTATCAGCTGGCGCTGGCCGCGCACGCTCACGGTGTCCCGTTCTATGTCGCCGGGCCCACTAGCTCCATCGATATGGCCGTCACCTCCGGCGACGATATTGATATTGAGGAGCGGCCGGCTGATGAGGTGACCCACATTATGGGCTGCCGTATCACGCCTGAGGCGACGCCGGCGGCCAATTTCGCCTTCGACGTGACGCCAGCGCAGTACATCACGGCTATCATCACCGAACGTGGAGTCGTCACGCCGCCGTTTGCGGAGAACCTCGCCACGTTGATGGCCGAGGTACAGCGATGATGCACCATCAACCTGATGTGAGCATCGGTTGATGGGCTTCGACCTCCTTCGCCAACCTGGAGCGCCGCCAAAAATCGTCGGGCATCGGGGAGCCTGCGACATCGCGCCGGAGAACACCATGGCCTCGTTTGGCCAGGCCTGGAAAGACGGCGCCGATATCATCGAGCTGGACGTGCGCTTGTCTGCGGATCAGGAGCCCGTGGTCATCCACGATGCATGGGTGGATCGCACGACGGATGGGACGGGCCGCGTCTCTCGCATGACGCTCTCCGAGCTCAAGCGACTGGACGCCGGCGCCTGGTTCGAAGCACGGTTCGCGGGTGAGCGGATCCCAACACTGGAGGAGGTCTTTGCGTGGGCTCGAGGCCGGATCGGCCTACTGCTTGAGTTGAAGTTCGATCCGTACGGGGCCTTCGAGCCTTTGCTCACGCCGACGGTCCTGGAGACCGTCTCGCGGATGTCCATCTTGGAGCAGATAGCCATCATCTCGTATCAGCCTCGCGCGCTCGTTCAGGCAAAGGCCCTGGCCCCTGATATATTGGCGGGACCGATCCCTCCCCGTGACGGTGTGCTGAAGCTGGCGGTATGGCTCTTCCAACGGTTCCCGATCCTTGGCGCGATCAAGCCTTACCGCAAGATCCTGGTGCGTCCTCTCACCTACACGCGCGCGTGGGGCGGCGATGTCGTGGGTCCCAACATCGATGTTGTGACGCCGATACTCGTCGACGCTGCCCATCGGGGGGGGTGCCCGATCAGCTGTGGGGGACTCTACTGGGACTACCCGGCGGCCATCCGAATGGGCGTGGACACGATCTCGGCGAACAATCCCGGGCTTGTGAGGTCCCTCTACCTCTGAGCGAGGTGTAGGGGGTACTAATCTCCTATTGACGAAAGGGTAGGGGTTGGATTATGGTATACGTGACGGGAAGAAGTCACTAGAAAGGGAAGACCATGATCTATGAACCTGCCGAGCAAGGACAGGGTCTGACAGAATACGCAATCATCATCATGTTGATCGCGATTGTGGTGATCGCGATTGTGATGCTCTTCGGGGAGCAAGTCTCTACGCTGTACAGTCGGGTCGCGCATTCTGATGCATGGCCGGGTACGCCATAGCGCACCAGACGCTGACGACTCGGAGTGTGGCGTGATGAAGGGGCTCTCGCTCTCGGGACCGTAATGGCGTCAACGTGTGATGTCTCGGTCACGTCGCCGAGGCATCTTGACGTTCTTTCCTCCAAAGTACTTTCGGGGATTCAGTGTCCCACCAAGCTGCAAGTATCTGCAGAACCGCCTCCAGGTTCTGTCTCCACTCCGCTTCCTCCCACGAAAGGGGTAGCCAGATCTCACGGCGCCCGACCCGGGCCTGATCTCGTAGCTCTCGTCGCAGTTTGCTGATCGTCTCCGGGTCTGTGGCCTTCAACCAGGGTGGGCGCAGGGCGATCTGTCCGCTCTCCACCGCAATGACGGGGATCCGCGCATCGCGGGCCAAAAGCTTCAAACGCAGCTGATACATAAGGTTCTCAGCGGTGGGTGGGAGCGGGCCAAAACGATCCTCAAGCTCCTCCCGCAGTTCGGCAATCTCGTCCTCGCTCCTGAGCTCCGCTAACCGCCGGTAGAGCTGTAGCCGCAGTGCATCATCTGGAATATAGTCGGCCGGCAATCCCACCGCGAGGGGAAGCTCGATGGTGATCGATCCCAGAGGCTCTGGGGGTGTCGATTCCCCGTCCTGTTGGGCCTTGAGTCGGTTCACGGCGCGAGTAAGGATCCGCGTGTAGAGCGTGAAACCGACGGCGGCGATATGCCCGTGCTGTTTCCTGCCCAATAGATCACCCGCTCCGCGAATCTCCAGGTCCCGCAGGGCGACCGTGAAGCCGCCGCCCTCGCTCGTGGTCTCCCTCAACGTCATCAGCCGCTCGCGCGCCTCGGGGCTGAGCCGGCGCCGGTGGAAGAAGTACGCATAGCCCCGCCGTGTGCCGCGACCGATGCGACCGCGCAGCTGGTACAATTGCGCGAGGCCGAAGCGGTCAGCGCGCTCCACGATGAGCGTGTTCGCGTTGGGGAAGTCGAGGCCGCTCTCGATGATCGTTGTGGCCAGGAGCACGTCGACCTGACCCGCCGTGAAACGCGACATAACCCGGGCAAGCTCGCGCTCGCGCATTTGGCCGTGGGCGATGCCCAACTCGGCCTCCGGCACCAGATTCGTCAGGCGGACAGCCACTGTGGGTATGGAGTCGACACGATTGTGGACGTAGAAGACCTGCCCGCCGCGCTTCAGCTCTCGCATAATCGCCCGCTGAGCCATGTCGGGGTCATAGGGCCCGACATAGGTTGCGATGGGCAAGCGCTCCTGCGGCGGGGTCTCGATAATGCTGATGTCTCGTACGCCGGTCAGCGCCATATAGAGTGTACGGGGAATCGGCGTGGCCGTCAGGGTCAGAACGTCAACCTCTGTGCGCATCTGTTTCAGCCGCTCTTTGTGCGCGACGCCGAAGCGTTGCTCCTCGTCGATAATGACCAGGCCGAGGTCTCGGAAGCTCACGTCCTTCTGCAGGAGGCGATGCGTCCCGATGACGATGTCCACGTTACCTTCCACCAGGCCTTCTAGCACCTCACGCTGTTCGGCATCGGTCCGGAATCGGGAGAGCAACTCGACATTGACGGGGTAGGAGGAGAGGCGCTCGACGAAGGTCTCATAGTGCTGCTGCGCCAGGACCGTCGTGGGGACTAACATCGCGACCTGCTTGTTGTCCATCACCGCCTTGAATGCCGCTCGGAGCGCTACCTCTGTCTTCCCGTAGCCCGCATCTCCGCAAATCAGCCGGTCCATCGGGCGCGGTTCTTCCATATCCTCTTTGACAGCTTCAATGGCTTGAACCTGATCCTGTGTCTCAGCGTAGGGGAAGGCAGCCTCAAGCTCCTTCTGCCACTGTGTGTCGACTTCGAAGGCGTGGCCCTTCACGATCTGCCGGCGCGCGTAGAGCTCCAAGAGCTCACCAGCCAACTCGGTCGCCGCTTGCGCGACCCGAGCCTTGGTCTCCTCCCAGGTCCCGCCGCCGAGCCTGCTCAGGCGCACACCTACGCCCTCCGCGCCCACGTAGCGGCTGAGCCGGTCGGCCTGGTGGATGGGAACGAAGAGCTTATCACGACGTGCTGCCTTCCCGTCCCCCTCGTCCCTCCCTGTGGTGAACTCACCGCCGGGGCCGGCGTACTCCAACAGCAGGTATTCACGCTCGATCTCGTCCACGCTGCGGCTGACAAGGCCGCGGAAGATGCCAATGCCATAGTCCTCGTGGACGACGACGTCGCCGGGCTCCAGATCGGCGAAGCTCTGTTCCGGCGCGGTTGCGCGGCGCCGCGGCCGGCGGCGCGGCTCAGGTGGGTGCCAACCGAAGATCTCCTCATCCGTCAGCACGTGGCGGACGCCGTCGACGCCCCGCCATTGCCAGCCGCCGTTCACGACGCCCTGGACAAAGGTCAAGAGGGAGGGAGGTGGTTCTGGAAGCTCCTCGTGGACCGGCGGGGGCGTGAACTCCTGCCAGAGCTCGGCCATCCGTTCCGCCTGGCGGCTCACGATGACGACCTGATCCCCCAGATTGACCCACTGACGGACTCTTCCTAGCGCCTCCGGTAAGCGACCGGCGAAGTGCGGCTCAGGGCCAAAGGCGTCTGCCAGCGGGCCCTCCTCCCCGCTGGTCAGCGAGAGGGTGCGGCTTTGTTTAAGCAGCCGGCTCATCTCGCTCCAATCGACATAAGGGACGGGGGCATCCTCCAGCAGATAGCTCTCCGCCCGAGCGGTCGCGCGCTGATCCTCTGCCTCCTGCTCCAGCTCCGCCCAGCGGTTGGCCAGTTGGTCGCTGTCAGCCAACACGATTAGCGCGTTGTCGGATAGGTAGTGGAGCAGGGTCCCCGTTTCCTGATAAAGGTATGGGAGGTAGTATTCGAGATTGGGGAAGGGGGCTTGCGCTGCCAGCGCCTCAGCGTCGGCCTCGAGGGTTGCACGGAGCTCCGGTGGGGGGGCCGCCTCCAGGAGGCGCTCCACCGCGCTGAGCGCTCGCTCCGAATCCCGGGGCAGCGCCTCGCGCACCGGCGCCAGCCACATTTCCTCAGCTCGACGCGCAGACCGTTGCGTCGCCGGATCGAAGGTGCGTATGGTATCGATCTCGTCTCCGAAGAACTCGAGGCGGAAGGGTTGTGTGGCTTGTGGCGGGTAGATATCCAGCAAGCCGCCGCGACGACTGAGCTGACCGGGTGCGTGGACGACGCTGACCGGTTCGTAGCCGATCCCCGTGACGTGGCGCGTAAGTTCAGGCAATGACATGCGCGCGCCAACTGCGATCTTGCGAATAGCGCGTCGGAACTGGCGGTACGGCAGCGTACGCCGCATCAGCGCACGCGCTGAGGCGATCACAACCGGTGCCTCTCTCCTTCCCTCCTCCTCGGCCCGATGCATATACAGATGGGAGATCACATCAAGCCGGTCGGTGATGACCTCGGGCGGCCATGGAACCCGCTCGTAAAGCAGGCCCGGTGGCTCGGGGAACTGCATCAGCCGTGTGGGATCCTCCATCCAGATGCGGAGGGAGACGGCAAGTCGACGGCTTTCCTCAACGGTAGGGACCACGATCACCGCCGGCACATGGATGTCGCTGACCAGCGTGGCGAGAAGTGCCGGTCGCGCGCGCGGCAGCAGATCGTATGCCGGGGATTCGAGGTCGGTCTCTAACTTATCGAGTAGGGTGGTGTAGGCCGGATGCGCTCGGATCCAGTCTAGAAGCCCGTACAGCGAAGTGGGCATAGGTCTCCGTCATTTGGCAGGGACTACACGCCAGGTCATACCCTGGCGTTGGAGGTCGGGCTTGCCGGCGATCCAATTCTCGATCAGCTCCGTTGCGGTCCGCAGGACCTCCCAGACCAGGGGCTTCTCCTCCTCCCCGAAGTCCTGCAACACGTAAGCCGCCGGATCCATCCGACCGGGCGGACGCCCGATACCGATTCTGAGCCGCGGGAAGGTATCCGTGCCGAGATGCTGGATGATTGACTCGACGCCGCGATGGCCACCACTACCCCCATCGCTGCGAAAGCGCAGCGTGCCCAGAGGGATGTCGAGGTCGTCATAGACGATCAAGACGTCCTCCGGCGGGATCTTGTAGAAGCGACTCAGGGCACCGACGGCCTTCCCGCTGTCGTTCATCCAGGTCTGAGGCTTCGCCAGGATCAGACGCTCATCCGCGACGGACCCGTGGGCCGTCTCCGCATGATGCTCCGACCGGCGGAAATCGAGGTTGTTTGCCTCCGCCACCGCCTCGACGGCCTGAAAACCGATATTATGCCGGTTGTTGCTGTAGCGCGGGCCGGGATTCCCCAGGCCCGCGACGAGGATGAAGTCGGTCACGAGCTCTGTCTGCTCCGTGTCTCTCGCAGATAGTAACGGATCACGGCCTTGGCCAGCACATAGAGGATGCCGACGGCGTAGAGCAAAAACGCCAGCTGTGTTCCGAGGACAAAGGCCTCCTTGATCGCGTCCATCGAGAAGATCTCGGCGCTCAGCAGCCCGCCCTCGTCATCTCCATTCCCGTCCTCATCGCTGGTGCCCACAACACTCGGCGTCGCTGTTGGCCGGGGCGTCGCTGTTGGGGGCTGCTCGATCGTGGGAGCAGGCGGCGGCTCCCCGGCCTCCAAGGTTGGCTCGATCAGGGGTTCTTCAGCATCCGGCGTTGGGGAGGGCTCTGGTGTGGGCGTGGCCTCTTCGTTTAGCACGGTAAGGTTATTGACGAAGTATAGATGGGGCGTATCGTTGCCGGCTTCCCATACGACGAGCGCCAGCACATACTGCCCATTAGGTATCTGTGTTGTATCCCAGGTGCCCAGGACGCCATTGACCACCATGCTCTGCTGGGTTCGGGCAATGGGATCGTCGTACCGCCAGTCAGTATCGCCGGTGACCGAGGTGCCTGGAGCGTAAAATACGTCGTAGGAGGTGAAGTTTGGATAGGTCGCTGTGCCCTGAATGGTCACCTCGCCGCTGACCGTGCTGCTACCGGTCGGCGACGTGATCTCGACCACTGGATCCTGTCGCAGTGGCGCCGCCTGTCCCTGATGGAAGGGGACGATAAGCAGGCACAGCGATAGAAGAGCGGCTCGG
>CAZPJP010000008.1:0-53350 GCA_964586915.1 uncultured Anaerolineales bacterium | reverse complement strand
CTGGTAACCATAAGAACATTATACCATTTTTGCGCATAATTGCGAACTCCGCGCTAGGCTCTCGATTGCGGTAAGTCTCGGACCCTAAAAGAAGAACGCCCCACATCCTGCGTGGGGCGTTCGCTGAGTCAAGGACTTGCCAGTAGGTAGGCCTTTTTGTCTCGATCACTGACGAGATGCCTGCACCATCGCTCGAGTATCCTTGTTAGCGGTGTGGCTGTTGATCGCGACTACTGCATCCCGGATTCGTTGCTCAGCCTCCTGTTTGCTTGAGGCGTCAAAGACCCTATGATACAGATAGCTCGCCGCCACACGGTAGTTGGTCATATGTCCGGGAAGGTCGAACAATGACATCTCGATGTTATGCTCCTCGCACCATTGAAACACTTGGGCGAGTTGGCGCATCTCGGTACGGATGGTGTGCGAGCGACGCGAGCCGTGCTCCTGTAGCTTCTCGATCAGCTGGTCGTAGCTCCTCGGCGTGTGCGCCTTCAGCCACGCCCAGGAGGCGACCCTGGAAATACCCTGTCCCGATTGGTTTGAGAGCTCAATGGAGCGCAGCGTCTTCAGGAACTTCAGCTCGCCGAGGACGATCCGGGTGCCGAAGACCAGATTCTGTTGTGATTTGTGTCCAGGAGTATGAGAATTTCGTCATCTTATATCTTGACACCCGCAACCGCGTGACGGCGCGCGAGATCCTCTATAAGGGCAGCCTCAACACCTCTCTGGTCCGCATTGGTGAGGTCTTTCGCGGCGCTGTGCGGCGCAATTGCGCCGCCGTCATCGTCGCCCACAACCACCCCTCCGGCGATCCCAACCCCTCGCCCGAGGACGTCGCGCTGACTCGGCGGCTCGTGGAGGCCGGTAAGCTGCTGGAGGTTGAGGTGCTCGATCACCTCGTTATCGGTGAAAATCGCTACGTGAGCCTGCGCGAGCGCGCCCTCGGCTTCGAGGCGGCGTGAGATCTTTGCGTAGCAGGGAGATGGGAGGGCGTGAGCGCGCCAACCACTTTGCTGTGACGCAGCTCCTCTGTCTCGTCGGCCTGCTGCTGTCAGCCTGCGGGCTCTACCCGATTGTCACGCCCACGCCGGCTCCAACGGAGACCGCCGTCCTTGACGATACGCTGCCATCTTTACCGCTCCCCATCCTGCCGGCTTCTGTCTATCTGATCTCTGCTACCGACGGGCAGATCTGGCGTCTCGAGGAGGACGGTGAGACCCTCGAGCGGATCACCAACGAGGGTGCCACCATCACCGACCTGGATCTCTCACCGGCGGACGGTGGGCTGGCCTACATCAGCGGTAACAGCCTGATCTGGACGGACGCGTTTGGTGAGGGCCGGAGCGTGTTGGCCACGGGACCCGCGCTCCCGACCCCTACCGACCCGTTCTTGGGCGAGACGGTCGCCATTGAGGGACGGGTTGCCACACCCCGTTGGTCGCCCGATGGGCTGATGCTGGCTTACATCCACGACGGCGTCCATTGGACCACGCCCGCCGTCGGCGCGGCTGAGGTGATCGTCACCAACGAGCCTCGCTCCGATCCGCGGGTGGCGCCGCCCGGCCCGCGGATCTTCGATCGTGTGGTGGCGTGGTCTCCAGAGGGGACCGGTGGACTTCACGAGCAGCGGTTACTTGTCGCGTTCCATCACCATCCACTGACCGATACACTGGAATCCTGGATGGGGTTGATCCCGGCTGACGGAGCCTCCCCCCGGGGTGGATGGCCTACCTTCAGGTGCGTGCCGTGCGACATAGCGTGGGGGCCCCAAGGCGACACGCTCTACGGTGCCGGTCGCTCGCTTGCAGGCACGGGGCCGGGCTTGATGCGTGTGGATGCAGGCACCGGCGCCGTGAGCCACGTCGTTCCAGCGGAGTCTGAGGGTGTCCGCAACCTGGCGGCGTATCCTCACGTCCTGGAGGACGCCGTGCTTGTCTTTATCGCTGCGACCACGGAGATACCTGATGAGCCGCTTCCGTTCAGGATGCACAGGATCCCGGCAGGCGAGGAGCCGGTCCCGATCCGGGAGGATGCGTATCCGCTGGCAGCTGTCCTGTGGGCTGAGAACGGACGGGGCGCCCTCGCTGCGGTGCCGGAGCCGCCGACGGCAGCGCCGGGATCTGGCGCGCCGGCCAATCGGCTGATCTGGTTGCCGGCTGACGGGCGTCAGGGGGTCTGGCTGCCTGTCAGAAATGTGGTCATGATGCGCTGGGGCCCGTCACTTTGATCCTTTGAGCGGCGCAGACGGCGGCCCGGACGGCTCCGGTGTCCGCTCGGATGGCTCCGGCGCCCGCCCGTTCTTTGCATACGTCGGCGTGATGGGATAGCGCACGCGGAACGTCGTGCCCGTTTCAGGCTCCGAGCTGAAGTCGATCTCGCCCTCCAGATACCGCTCTGTGAGCATCCTCATGCTGTACGTCCCCAGACCCCGCCCCGGGCCCTTCGTCGAGAACGACCGTTGGAAGATCTGGTGTTGCACCGGCTCGGGGATAGGCGTCGGATTGTGGACCCAAAACTCCACCTGGGCCTCCTCCGAGTCCCCATTGCCCTTGACTGCGTCCGCTCTGTCACCGGCGCGCCGGCGATATCCCACCGTCACGGTGGTCTGTCCGCGCTCCGCCTCCAGGGCGTTCTTGATCATATTATCGAGCACCCGTTGCAGCTGCGTCCGGTCGGCGACAAAGACGACTTCTTTGCTGCGCGGCGACACCTGGAGCTTGTGCCCGTCCCACCTTGCAGCGTGCTTGTAGGAGTCAACGTACTCCTTCACCAGCTTCTCGGCGCTGATGACAGTGGGCTTCAGGGTGAGCTCCTCGCTCTCCATCGCCATGAGGTCGCGCTGTGCCTGGATCTCCCGTACTAAGTCCTCGAGAGCGCGGTTGAGGATGCCCGTCAGCTGCGCCCTCTGGGACGCATCGGCTTCCCGCAGCAGGTCGAGGGCGCTGCGCATCTTCTGGACGCTGTTTAGGATGTCGTGGAAGAAGATACGCTCCAGGGCTTGACGTCGTTTTTGATCGCTGATGTCGGTTGCTACAAAGATGGTGAAAGTCTCGTCCTCAAGGGTGTAGGGACGGGTCCAGACGCGCAGGTCCAATGCGGCGGGAGTCTCGGCGAGCGAACGGGCAACGCGACACTCCTCAACTGCGGCTTGGCCTCCTTGCGCCTCGAGGATGGCTCGAGCGCCACCGCAGAACATGCAGTAGGGTGTGGTGCCGCATCCTCCTTCTGACTCATTGGCGTGAATGCAGTTGAGCGCCTCGCCGGGGCGCATACCGACCAACTGCCCTGGATCGTCGATCCCGACGAGCTCTGCCATAGCCTGATTGGCGTGGACGATCTGTCGGTAAGCGTTGAGGATCATCACCGGGTTCGGCACGACGTCGAGGACCTCGTTCAGCATCTCGAGCTCGGCAAACTGCAGAGCGTAGTGCCTGAGCTCGGTGTCCTTAGCGCGCCTCCCCGACGCCAGCGCTGCGAGCGGCAATTCAGTATTCTGGGTCATAAGCTATCCTAAGTCAGATCGTGGTCCTCAAAGAACTCCGGGTGGGTGTCTCGAATCTCGGATATCATATCGCCAAAGACGGTTGGTGCATGCGGCGCCAGCAGCGTCAGCATCCTCATGGCCATCTCGCGGATCTCCCACTGCGCCTCCGGCGTGATGCGCAGGTGAAAGAAGTGCCGCAGCTCGCGGAAGTTCATCGTCACAACGATGCGGGTGGCGGTGGCGTTGGGGAGTACGAACCGTGCATCCTCCTTACGGATTCCGCGCTCGCGCAGCTTGCCGTAGGTCGTGATCATCTCCTTGATGAGGTCGTCCCAGACGGCGCGGGCCTCAGGATCTGCCGCAATCGCGTCGGGGATCACCAGCTGGGGATCCGACATATCGACATACCGCTGGCTCTCCTGGCTGTAGGAGGCCAACCGGTGGCGCACGAGTTGATGCGAGCAAGCGCGGCTGATGCCGGAGATTTCGAAGGTCGCGCTGGCGTGCTCGATAATGCTCTCGTGCCCCTCCTTCAGACGGGCGCGCAGGAACGCCGCTGGATTGCCGCGGCTCTGGCTGCGGTAGCAGACGCGTCCGGCGTGCTCGATAAGGCTCTCGGGCCTGCCATCGCTCCTAAGATATTGGGTGATCGCGATCAGCTCTACCTTCACGAATCAGCTCCCCTCCCTGTGAAGTCCATCGGCATCGTCAATCGCGCCTGCCAGCGCTGCAGTGCGGGTCCCAGCTAGGGGCATGCTCGCCGACGTGCTGCTGAGTTTGCCTCCCAGTTGGTCGCGAACGCCGATCTCGATCTCCGCTGCTCGGTCCGCCATCGCCTGACTCAGCTTCGTTGCATCTCGCGGGTATACGAAGTAAAACCCGGAAAAGAGGAGAGCACAGATCCCCCAGATGCCCGTGAAGTAGCTAAAGGCTAAGGCGATCAGGGTCCGGAGTCGGGAGCGTTTCGCAGGTGTCGTTCGGGTCGCCACGCGGCTTTACTTCACGACGATGCTCACCAGCTGCCCACGAGGCACGATGATCTTCACGATCTCTTTACCCTCGACATAGCGCTGAACGTTGGCATCCTCCAGAGCCGCGAGCTTGATGGACGCCTCGTCGGCCTCCGCGGGCAGCGTGACCCGCCCACGGATCTTGCCGTTGACCTGGACCGGGATCTCGATCGTCTCATCGATCAGCATCGCCTCGTCCCAGGTTGGCCAGTTCTGCTGGTGGATGCTGTACGGTCTCCCCAATCGAGCCCATAGCTCCTCGGCCATATGGGGCGTCACAGGCGCCATCAGCAGGAGCAGCGTGGTCACCGCCTCATCCCACAGCTCGCTCTCCCAAGCAGTCGCTCTGGCTTTGCTCAGCGCGTTGGTGAGCTCCATCAGGCGCGCAATCGCAGTGTTAAAGCTAAAGGTCTCCAGGTCCTCGGTCACGCTCTTGATGGCAAAATGCATGGCGCGTTGTAGTTCGCGCGCATCCTCATCACTTAAGGGCTCCGTCTCGCGCGGCGCCTCCAGAACCAGATTCCAGACCCGGTTGATCCACCGGGTGATCCCCTCGATACCCTGGCTGTCCCAAGGGCCGCCCTGCTCCCAGCGCCAGCCGAACATCAGGTAGGCGCGTACGGCGTCCGCACCGTAGTCGGCGAGCAAGACATCGGGTGCCACGACGTTCTTCTTGCTTTTGGACATCTTCTCGACGTCCAGATGGTAGAGCACGTCTGCGACGGTCCCTCGTCCCTCTTTGCTGGGGATCTCGACCTCCATGTCCTCTTCCACCAACACGACGGTCAGGCCGCCGCTCTTGGTGCTGCGGACCTTCAGATTTGTCTCCTCGCGATCCATCACCTCGCCGGCCACGCGCTGGTCGCTGCGCGCCGGTTCCGGCCATGCGTCCTGGTCCTCAAAGCTGTAGACCGTGATGCTGTCCGCGCGGAAGGCCGAGCCTTCCCAGGAGCCCCTCACGTCGACGAAGTCGCCGGAGCGTGGCTCGCCCAGGATCGTGCCCTGGTTCCGCAGCTGCAGCATAGGCTCGTCGAAGTCCAGGATCCCTGCGTCGCGCAGGGCTTTGGTGAAAAAGCGTGTGTAGAGCAAGTGGAGCACTGCGTGCTCGGCGCCGCCGGTGTAGGCGTCGACCGGCGCCCAATACGCCTGCTCTTCGGGGTCCCACGGCATATCGTCCCCTGTCACCGGCTCGCCTTCGCGGTAATAGGGGCTCAGGTAAGCGTACTGGTACCAAGACGAGCAGACGAAGGTATCCATAGTGTCGGTCTCCCGCGTCGCGGGACCGCCGCACGCCGGACAGGTCGTGTTCAGGAACCCCTCGTGATACTTGAGGGGGCTCTCACCGGTCGGCATGAAGTCCACGTCGTCGGGGAGCAGCACCGGCAGCTCCTCGTAAGGCACCGGAACGATGCCACACGTGTCGCAGTAGACCATCGGGATCGGCGCGCCCCAGTAGCGCTGGCGGCTGATCAACCAGTCGCGCAGCCGGTAGTTGACCGCGGCCTCACCGACACCCTTCTCGGCCAGCCACGCGGTCACCTCGGTAACGGCTTCGTCGCCGGGGGTGCCACTGAATGGGCCCGAATTAATCATCTCACCGTACTCGTGGTGGAAGAGCACGTCCTCGTAGAAGCCACAGCCCTGGATCATCTCCATCACCGTGCGATTATCGCTGACCGGAGGGTAGAGCGTCTTGCACCGCGCCAGGATCTCCCGATCTGACGCCCGCGAATCGAGTTGCTTGACCTCGTCCTCGAAGATGAAGACCCAACCGCTGCCGACGACCTCGTTCCAGTTGCCAGGGCGCAGATGCTCTCGCATAAGCTGGACGTAACGATCGATCTCTTGGTCGCCCTGGAGCGTCACGTAGAGGCCCTCACCGATATCGCCCACCCGACCGGGATGATATTGAATGCCGGCCTCATCCAGCTTTGCCGCGAAGTCCTCGGGGACCGAATCGGGCCACACCAGGCTCTTGGCCCTTCTGTCGGGCCGGGCGATTACTGGGATGATGGGAAGTCCAAACTTGATAGCGAACGCGAAGTCCCGCTCGTCGTGGGCCGGCACGGCCATGATCGCGCCAGTGCCGTAGGTCATCATCACGTAGTCAGCGACCCAGATCGGGATCCGCTCGTCGTTGACCGGGTTGATAGCGTAAGCGCCGGTGAAGACACCGGACTTTTCCTTCTCCGTGCTCAGCCGTTCGATCTCGGTCTGCCGCGAGGCCTCGAACTGATAATCGTGTACCGCTTCGTGGTATTCGGGTTTTGTAATCGCGTTGACCAGCGGGTGCTCGGGCGCCAGCACCATAAAAGTTGCGCCCCACAGCGTGTCGGGGCGGGTCGTGAAGACGACCAGATCGCCGGCGCCAGGGGCCGCGTCATCGGGCATATCCTCAGGGGCCACTTTGAAGACGACCTCCGCGCCCTCACTGCGACCGATCCAGTTGGTCTGCAATAGTCGGATGCGCTCGGGCCAGTCGATCTTCGAGAAGTCCAGCAGCTCGTCTGCGTACTCCGTAATCTTCCAGAACCACTGCTCTAGGTCCTTCTTGATCACAGGTGAGCCGCACCGTTCGCAGATCCGCTCCTCCCCGACGACCTGCTCGCGCGCCAATGTCGTCTTGCACGACGGGCAGTAGTCGACGGGCGCCTCCTTGCGATAGGCCAGGCCCATGTCGTAGAACTTGCGGAAGAACCATTCGCTCCAGCGATAGTACCCCGGCAGACACGAGATGGCCTCCCTGTCCCAGTCGAACATCGCGCCCATCGTCCGGAGCTGCTGCCGCTCCCGATCGATGTTGTTGAGTGTCCATTCCTTGGGATGGATGCCACGCTGGATCGCCGCGTTCTCGGCCGGCAGTCCGAAGGCGTCGAAGCCCATCGGGAAGAGGACATTGTATCCCTGCATCCGCTTGAAGCGGGCCCGAACGTCACTGGGCGCCATTGCATACCAGTGACCGATGTGGATGTCCCCGCTGGGATAGGGAAGCATCGTAAGGGCATAGAACTTGGGCTTCTCACGATCGATGACGGCTTTGTAGAGCTCGTCATCCTCCCACGTCTTCTGCCACTTCGGCTCGATCTCCTGCGGTCTATAGGGCTCGGGCATTGTTCCTCCTCCTTGAGAAATCAAATGCTATCCTAACTATTCTACCGCAACGAAGGGAAATTGCCACGTAATACGCACAACGGCGCAATATGGCCTAAGAGAAGAGCTTGCGCAGCCGTTTGAGCACGCGTGGGCCGAGGACGGTGTCCGCCGTTCCTAAGAGCTGGCGGATCTGGTCGAGCGCGTCACCCTCGCCCTCCCAATGCTCGCGCAGAATCGCTTCGCCCGACTCGTCCATCAGTCGGACGGCGCGATTCAGCACAAGTGCGAGCGCGACTGCATCGTCGACCAAGCCGAAGGGAAGCAGGAAATCGGGCACCAGGTCGATGGGGGAGATCACGTAGGCGCTCACCGCCATCAGTTGGATCTTGAGGCCGCGATCTACTCGGGGATCGCGGATCAGGCGGATCAGCAGGGCAAAGAGGTCCGGCACCAGGAGCAAGTACCTGCGCACGCGGTCTCCGACCTTTGCCTTGCCCGCCAGCCATCCCGACACCCGCGACCGCAGCTTGGTATAGAAACGCTCAGCCCGATCGAAATCGTAGTCCACCGAAGATGGATCCCGTGGTGCGTCCATAGTCTCTCCTTCTTGCTTATCGACTCAAATCTAGAGGTAGCCCGGTCGTCTTCATCTGTTGGCATTCTACTTCCACAGGCACCTGAATCAAGCGGGGGCCCCACGCTCTGGGTTCTTTTGCCGCTTGTCAGAATCTGCTTAGCTGTGACAATGGTCGCGGTTCATGTTGGGCGCGATTCTGTGATTGAGGTGTCTCGATATGCAAAAGCTTTATCGTCTTGGCCTGGTGTTGTTGCTTACCTTGGTTGGATGTGCATCGGCGTGGGAGACGACGTTGATTGGCCCTGATGGGTCGGTCGCCCGCGTGACCCGTGCTGAACTCAAGGACCTAGAGCTATTCGCGGGCGCTGAGGGTGCCGTGCCTCTGGAGCGCGTGCTCTATGCTCACGGCTACCGCCTCATTGAGACCTTGCGGGTAAGGGACGCTGAGGGTGAGGAACACGCGTTCGCGTGGCCCGCCGTCGCGGAGACGGGGTGGTGGTACCAGAACGGGGAACTCAACCTCGGCGAAGAGATGCTTCACCCAACCCGAATCGAGGGCCAACCACCCGATGCGCTTGCGGTCGTAAACGTGCGCCTGACCGATATCGCGCCGACCGCTGCCGCTGCCCTCGGCCTACCGGCGCCGTCCCAGGCGACCGGGCGGGTCTTCGCCGACTCATCGACGTCCGACCACGTTCTGCTCCTCTTCCTCGATGGCTTCGGGTATCTGCGCTATCAAGAGGCCCGCATCGGCGGCCTAATTCCCAACCTGGCGGCTCTCGGCAAGCCGGAGATGGGGCTCGCCGCCTATCCACCGTCGACGGTGGTGGGCTCCGCAGCGATCCTCACCGGTGCTCCGCCGCAGGTCAACGGCGTCGTCGACCGGGGCACGACGCGTAAGACCGAGGCCGAAACCCTCTTCGATGTCGCCGCTGCTGCGGGGTTGTCCGTCGTCGCTGTGGAGGGTGACGCGCTCTCCTTCAACCTTCGCAACGCCGACATCACCCTCTCCGGCGATCGTGACGGCGATGGAAGCACCGACGATAACGTCCTGGCGAATGCCCTTGAGGTGCTTCAGGGCCCAATGCCGGACCTGCTCTGGGTTCATTTTCATGGCATCGATGATGCCGGGCACAGCTACGGTCCGGGCGCGCCTGAGGAGGAGGCGGCCATCGCCGGCGTCGATGCAGCCGTTGGGGAGCTTCTCTCTGCCCTGCCGCCTCGCACCCTGGTCCTGATATTCGCGGACCACGGTATGCACATGGTCGAGGAGGGGGAACGGCTCGGGAACCACGGCCATCTCATCGCCCGCGATATGCTCGTGCCGGTGTGGCTGTGGCAGACGCCGGAGAGGTAGCTGCTAAGCACGATCCCTACCCAGCACCATCCCCTGCATTGCACTCGTGTAGTCCGTTCCAATGCCACAGCGTGCGGCCAAGATGCCCCTGCGCATCAAGCTAAGGCGCAATGAGACGACCGCCCGCGGTCCATATACACGCAAGTGGGGACTCGCTTGCGGAGGTCCGGCGATGTCGGCGCTATATTCCCTCGATGTACCTCGGGCCCACCGTCTCCGTCAGGTAGATCTCCTCGGTCGGGTGATAGAAGAGCACCCCCTCGCGATGTGCCCTCGCTGCCTTGATCTGGAGGATCACCGGATCCGGCGTGTGGCGTAGCGCGATGCTGCGCGCGGTCTCGGGGTCGGGGGTGAGGTGGACGTACTGCCGCTGCATAGGTTGAATACCGTCCCGGCGAATGGCGTCAAGGGCCCCTGGGGAAGTGCCGTGATAGAGAACGCCCGGCGGCTCGACCGGCTCATACGCCGGGCGCAGGGCCGTGTGGCCGTAGAGCGCGCGGATGCGCCGCGTCCCGTCCTCATCTTCCACAATCTCAAATCGCTGCCGTCCCGGTTGATCCAGTAGCGACTTGACGTCCTGATACGTCGCCCAGCGGAAGTTCGGCAGCCCCTGCACGATGTGCATCACCTCGTCGAGGTCGGCGTAGCCTTGCGCATCGAGCTCGATGGGGAACCGAGCCGGTCGGTGGCGGAGCAAGAGTGAGAGAAACTTGCTCAGCCTGCGGAGTTGGAGCTCGCGGCGCCGGGACTCACTCACCGGTCTCCTCCAAGCCGGCGCGCCCCGCCCGCCAGAGGTTGGCGCGGATCTGCTCGCGCTCCTGCTTAGGAAAGGTCGCCAGAAACCTCTCGATCTTTGCCCGTCGAGTATCCTCTCCCTGCGGACAGGACGGGGCCTCCGAGAGGGACCATCCAGCGGTACGTGCATAGCGCCGGACCTCTGCGTCGCTCAGCAGGATTAACGGGCGGATCACGGCGAAGTGCCCGTCGAAGAAGCTCAGCCGCGGCGCCATCGTCTCCAGCTGGCCCTTGTACATCAGGCTCATCAGCGTCGTCACTGCGGCGTCGTCGGCGTGATGGCCGAAGGCGACCTTGTTGCACCCGGCCGTATCAGCGGCGAAGAAGAGGGTCTTCCGCCGGTTCCACGCGCAGCGGAAGCAATCCATCGGCAGGGACTCCTCCTTCGGCACGTCCAACGGCACGATCCTATACGCCACGTTCAGCTCGCGAAACCAGGGTTTCAGTTGCGGTACTTCGTTGCGGAGGCCTACCGCCGAGCCGTCGACGTGAATTGCGATGATCTCATAGTGGCCGGGGATGTCCACGCCGCGGATCAGCAGATCCAGGAGCGTCCGGCTGTCCTTCCCGCCCGAGATCCCCACCGCGATCCGATCGCCGTCGGAGATCAGATCGAACTCACGCACGGCCCGATTGACGTCCCTGAGCAGGAACGCGGCGATGCTATCGGGGTCGGCCATAAGGTGTCCCTACCCGGCAGGAAATATCTATCCCGTCTCCAGCCGCTTCCCGTACTGCTGCTCGTAATAGTCCTTGTACAGTGTGCCGCTCTTGATGGGCCGCCACCACCATTCGTTCTCAGTATACCAGCGTACCGTCTTCTCGACGGCTGCCTGGCAGGTATGGGCGCTCTCCCATCCAAGGGACTGTAGCTTGCTGATGTCGAGCGCGTAGCGACGATCGTGACCCGGACGATCCTCGACGTGTTGGATCAGGCTCTCCGGCTTATTGAGCGTCGCTAGAACGATCTGGGTCATCTCCAGATTAGTGATCTCGCATCCGGTGCCGACGTTGTAGACCTCGCCAAGCGCACCTTTGTGCAGTACGGCATCGATGCCCGTGCAGTGGTCGAGCACATACTGATAGTCGCGCATCTGTTGTCCATCGCCGTAGACCGGCAGCGGTTGATCGTCAATAGCGTTGGTGGCGAAGAGCGGCACCACCTTCTCGGGGTATTGGTAGGGGCCAATGTTGTTGGAGCCCCGCGTGATCGTCACCGGCAGCCCCCACGACTCGTGATAGGCCAGGACCATCAGGTCGCCGCCAGCTTTACTGGCTGCGTAAGGGCTTCGCGGCTCCAGGTGATCGCGCTCCGTCGAACGTCCTTCCAACACCTGACCGTAGACCTCATCGGTGCTAATCTGATGGTAGCGCTCCAGGTTGAAGGCGCGCGCCGCCTCCAGCAGCACGTAGGTGCCGTAGACGTCCGTCTGGATAAAGGAGCCGGGCTCCATAAGCGATCGGTCGACGTGGGTCTCCGCTGCGAAGTTGATGATGGTGTCGATGCTGTAGGCCTGGATCGCTTCCTCGACCGCCGCAGCGTCACAGATGTCTGCCTGAACAAAGGCATAGCGGTCGCCAAAGGCTTCGGCAACATCCTGCAAGTTCTCCAGCCGTCCGGCATAGGTTAGCTTGTCGTAGACCAGGATGTCGTACGCCGGGTAAGTCTGGAGCATGTAGCGGACGAAGTTCGAGCCGATGAAACCTGCGCCCCCCGTCACCATAATTCGACGCATCGGATTGGCCTCCTCAGAGTAGAGTTCCCATCTTGCTACTTGGTTGCATTCTATCACGGTTGAGCTTTGATGAAAGGCCGGCGCCGCGTGATGCTCTGCGCGGAGCATGCAAGCGTAGGAGCCAGGACGGGCCGAAGCAACCCACGTTGCTTCGGCGGGCGGATTGCCGGGGGGGGGACACAGGGTCAGTCGCTGTGGGTCTCCAATCGTCGTAGCTTACTGCGGTAGCGGGACGCGGTACGCTGTACCTCAGCGCGATAGCGGTCCAGGTACGTCGTGACGACGGCTTCTAGATCTGCGTCGTCACCTTGGTCTGCCACCAGGCCTTCCTCTGAAAGATGGACGATGAAGCGGCGAAGTGCGTCCTCCAGGGCGATCGGCACGCCCGCTCCCCGAGCGGTCACCGCATATCGTTTCTCCCCGAGGCTCTCGATCTCGGGCCTGCCGCACCAGAGCTGGTAGGGATTGCCGTAGCCTGAAAAGGTCAGAGGACGGGCATTGACCAGATCCTTCAGCGCGCGGCGGACGCCCTGCTGTCCCCCGGGGCCCCGCAGGACTATCCGCAGCGCATAGCCGTGTTGTCCAAACTCGCCCGGCACGTCGCGGACGTCGATGCTCTCCACCTCGAAGTCGCTGAGCGTCTCTCCGGGGAGCGGAAACGCCATCATTGCGCACCACTTCTTTGCAAATGGCATAGGTCACACCTCTTGAAGTCCTCAGAATCCGGCCCGTGGTTGCTCAGGAGGTGAGCAGCACGACCAGCGGGATGAGAATCGACGCCACGCCGAGGATACCGATAATGGCGACAAACATCACGTAGCGGCGCATATAGTTGGTCAGAAGCGAAGGATGATAGTATTTGCTGACCTCGGCGTCCTCGTACATCTTGAGCAGGCCCTGGGAGAGCGTCTTGCGCGTTGCGCGGCCGGTGATCAAGCCGACGATGGCAACCCCGTTCACCAGAATGGAGATCGTGAAGTTGATCGCCAGCACGATCGTGCTGGTCATCGCGCCGTCGGATCGTCCGGGTCCCTCGGCGGCGTTCGCCGCCAGGGCGGAGCTCACCCCCATCATGATGAAGTTGAAGACGATTGCCGTGATCACGAAGATGGTGTCGGTCCGCGTGTTGATGCGGATCTCTTGGTTGATATGGTCGTGTATCTCTTGCAGCATAACCTTACTCCTTGTCTCGGGCTCCTCGGTTCGCTGTCTCGCGCCGCAGGGCGAGCGCCAAGAGCAGCGCTGAGACGAGGGCTACCCCGCCGGTGCCCAGCAACTGGGTGCGGACAATGCGCCGGAAGACTGGCGTGATGTCCTGGACGATCTCGATCACAGCCTCGACGTCCAGACCGGCGCGCGGGATCGGGACGCGGGTTGAGACGAGTCTCCGATCACGTGCCGTGTCGTTGGGTGCGGTGTCCTCGTCGCCACGGATTAGCGCCGTGGCGGTGCCTGACACGGCCGTACCGTACCAACGTCCAGCGACCATCTCCAGGACTACAGCATCTGCAGCATACCGGCCGACCTCGTCCCGTGTCGACGCCGCGATGATACGGGCGCCTTCCCCATAGACGCGAAACCTCACCACCGGTTGACCCTCGATCTGCGCCAGCAGCATCGCCTCGAGGCGTTCGGCATCCGGATGGGCGCGCAACTCGTCGTCGGTCATATCCGCAGCGCGCCGGGCATGATCTCTCAACGGCAGCCCGACCACACCCGCAAACGCGCGGGCGATGGCGATGCTGCTCGCCTCAGTGTCGGCGATGAGACGCGTGACCGCCGCTTGACGGATGACGAGGCCGATGACGGTGACCAGGAAGACCAGGGTGACCCAGCCTGCGATGAGGTAGATCCGTACAAGCGTATGGGTCTGGTCCTCAACCGTGACCTTGCCGTTCGTCCCTCCCGTTGGAGCGCGCTGCTGCTTCTCGTCGACCATCGTGCCCTTTCTGACTTGGGCGGTTGATCACCTTCGTACTATATAGTGGGTTCAACTCCAGTGGTAGCGTCTCTCAAAAGCCTCCTGCATCAGCCATCCAGTATGCCCGTTGGCTTGCCATCGAGGCTGATCGCGTTGGCTTCCTGCCAGTAGGCTCGGATATCTTCATCCCCTTGGTCCGCCAGCCAGCTCGTCAGCTGATCGCGCTGGCCCACATATTCATACAGAGGGACACCGGCGCCACACGACGTCTGTACCAGGTCTATGTGCATGTCGATCACCTGTCGGGGTCCTGGTAATGCGGGGAAGAGAGCGATGAGCTCGTCCCAGTCGTCGTCGTGCGGATGCACAGGCCGAGCACGCCCATACAGCCGCAGGATCATAGGATCGCCCTCGAAAGAGCAGAACATGATCGTCATGCGACCATCCTCGATCAGATGCGCTGCCGTCTCATTGCCGCTGCCGGTCAGGTTCAGCCACGTAATCCGGGTATCACCTAATATGCGCAACGTGTCCAATCCTTTGGGCGAGACGTTGATCCGCCCTTCTTCTGGCGCTGTCCCGACGAAATAGATCTTCTGTTGCTCGATGAACGCTTTCATCGCCTCGTTGAGCGCAGTGTAGCGTTGACCCATTCGTATCTTCTCCTCGGTTTGTGAAGGCCTTCTTCCCTCAGACGAAGGCGGCTGCGGATATCTTCTGTTACAGTCCCCACGGGCAGCTAGAGCGCCCCTGATAGGATCAAGGTACAGCGCAATGACGTGGCAGTCAAGTCTCCGTATTTTGCGCTCGATAATCCACCCAGGTTTGTCGTTGACTAAGCACCTCTGTCAGGTACAATGTATCAGATATGGACTACAGAGTCGACGCACCGCTCATTGTCCAGGGGGATCGCACGGTTCTCCTGGAGGTCAACAGCCCGGATTACGAGGACGCTCGGGACCACCTCTCCCGCTTTGCCGAGCTCGAGAAGAGCCCCGAGTACATACACACCTACCGACTTTCGCCGCTTTCTCTGTGGAACGCCGCCGCAGCGGGGCTGGACGCAGAGGAGATCATCGATGGGCTGCAGCGCTTTGCGAAGTACCCGCTTCCGGACAACGTCATCTTCGAGATCCGCGACGTGATTGCCCGCTACGGGCGAGTGCGCCTGACCCGCGACCCTTATGACGAGACTCGGCTGCGTCTGATGTCCGATGAGCCCCTGCTGTTGGTCGAGCTGGAGCGTAATCGCTATTTCAAGCCTTACGTTCTGGAGCGTGTCGGCCCGCATACGGTGCAGGTGCCTGCAGATCGACGTGGTCACGTCAAGCAGGCGTTGGTGAAAGCCGGTTACCCTGCGGAGGATCTCGTCGGTTATACCGTTGGCGCACCCCTGGCCTTCGAGCTACGCGAGACAATGTTCAGCGGTGAACCTTTCGTAATTCGTGGGTATCAGCGGGACGCGGCGGATGTCTGGTGGGCCGATGGATCTGAGGCGGGGGGGGCCGGTGCCGTCGTCCTGCCGTGCGGCGCTGGTAAGACCATTGTTGGGATGCTGGCGATGGAGCGGATCCAACAGCATACCTTGATCCTCACGCCCAGTACCGTGGCTGCGCGACAGTGGCGTGAGGAACTCATCGACAAAACCACGATCCCTGAGGACCAGATCGGCGAGTACACTGGCCAGCGCAAGCAACTTCGGCCGGTCACGGTGACGACGTATCAGATTCTCACCCACCGCAAGCGCGGCACCAAAGACAATGGCGACCTGCCGCTCTCTGAGCAATATCCCCACTTCGACCTCTTTAGCGAGGGGGACTGGGGCTTGATCATCTACGATGAGGTGCATCTACTGCCGGCCCCGGTCTTCCGCATCACGGCGGAGCTTCAGGCGCGCCGGCGTCTGGGCTTGACGGCGACCTTGGTGCGCGAGGATGAGCGCGAGGAGGATGTCTTCTCGCTGATCGGTCCCAAGAAGTACGACGTGCCGTGGCATGACCTGGAGCGCCAAGGGTGGATCGCGCCGGCGATCTGTTACGAGATTCGCGTGCCGATGCCGGAGCCCGAACGCATCGACTATATTATGGCGGAGACACGCCAGAAATACCGTGTGGCTGCCGATAACTCAGCCAAACTGGAGATCCTCGACGAGCTTTTGACCTACCATAAAGGCGATCGCATTCTTGTCATAGGGATGTACCTGGACCAGCTCGAGCGGATCGCCGAGCGATACGATTATCCTATCATCACGGGCAAGACGAAGGTCGAGGAGCGTGAGCGCCTTTACGAGCAGTTCCGAGCCGGTGAGGTAACCACGCTCGTCGTGTCGAAAGTGGCTAACTTCTCCATCGATCTGCCTGATGCCAACGTCGCAATCCAGATCTCTGGGACCTTCGGATCGCGCCAGGAGGAGGCACAGCGCCTTGGGCGTATCCTCCGGCCAAAGTCCGGCGGAGGCCAGGCGTATTTCTACAGTATTGTGACGAAAGAGACCGTCGATCAGGACTACAGCGCTAACCGTCAACGCTTCCTGACCGAACAGGGATACCGCTATCTCATTCTCTATGGGGATGAGGTGCCTGGTGCGCTGGCGCATACGCAGCAGCGCGCGTGAGTTGAAGATTCCCTTGCTCGAGACGACGGCAGGATATGAGGAAGATGGGCATCAAACACGAGGGTAGCAGGATCAAGGACGCGCACGCGGCTCTCAAGCCGGGCCTCGGCTATCACTGGGAGGCGGCGCCGGATCCCATCCCGTATCCCTACGATCCTTCCTGGCAGATGGACGAGGTTGATCTCGTTCCCTCGATGGTCGACGAAATCGTCGAGACCGGATGGCGTGTGGACCATCTGCGCGAGCAGATTGAGATGCTCGGAGGTGAGCCGCGGGGACGCACGCGTCGCGGCCTGGCGGAGCAACTGGCTACGCTTTTCCTCGACTCAACGCGCCTCGCCGACGCACTGGGGCGCCTCTCGGATGAGGAGCGCCGTTACTACACACATCTGCTCCTACACATGGGTATCCAGGGCTTTTACGTCGCCCCTCAGGCCAGTACCCTCTGGAGGGATTTCTCGACGCCCTGGCCAGAGCTGGCCCAGAGCGTTGTCGGAGCCGGACTCGTGCTGGAATCAGAGAATGGTGAGCTTCTCGTGCCGTATGGAACGATGGAGCTCCTGCCCCAGCTCACCATCGAGTTCCCCCGCTCATCGGAACCGAAGCAGGTTGTGCCCGCCGCCGATCCCCGCCATATTGTGGCGCAGGTTCAGCAGTTGCTCGGTTTGTTGCAGACGGAGACCTTCGAGCTTCGCCCGCAGCCGAGATGGGAGGCGCCGGAGTATCCCTATGCCGAGCCGGTAGTTTGTTGGCCCCCGGTGCCGGCCGATGCGGAGAGGCTGCAGGAGAACGTCGAGCGCGAGCGAACGATCGAGCTTTGGCCGCCAGAGCCGCGACTGGCGGAGCGTGCGCTGCAAATATGGACAGATACTTTGGGAACCTCAGAAGCCTGGGCGGAATTCCTCTACCACGTGCTGGTTGGAGGCGGCGTCATCTGGCAGGGTAGCCCGCTGACGGTGGACGCGGATTTGGCTCATGACTGGATGGCGTTGACGCCTGGTCGGCAGGTGAGCGTCATTTACCGGCTCTACCGCAACATATCCCAATGGGCCGTGTGGTGGCCCTGGTGGCGAGAGGGAACCGTGCGCGTGCGCCGCCCTTACCACGGGTACTGGAGCCTTAACTCTATCGACGAGTCGGTGGCGCTGAGCTGCTCGAATCTCCGCTGGGTGCTGCTTGAGCTGCTCTCCTTTCTACCGCATAACACGTGGCTTGCGACTGATGATCTGTATCGGTGGCTGGACGAGCTCTTTCCCACGCCGGACACCCATCGCTATTTGATGGGTCTGACGCCTGATCAAGCAAAAGGAGGCTGGACGGCTTTCCTCCACAGCGCTCTTGAGCGTATGCTCACGGGGCCCCTTCACGCCCTGGGGCTGGTCGATCTCGGACCTTCCCGGGAGCACGTGACGGCCGTACGGTTGCACGGGTTGCAGAACCTACACTGGGGCAAGATCAGCGAGGTCGTCCTCGACGCCGCAGGCCAGCTCTCGCCGGACGCCGTGCGCTTCCTCGCGGATGAGCAAAGCCTCGAGATCCAGACGCCGGTGCCGCCGGATTTCGTGACGTTCATTCTGCGCTGGGCTAAGCCCTCCGGGTTCTCTCAGAGTTTGGTGAGATATCGCCTGGATGTGCAGAGGCTCCATCACGCTTTCGAAAAGGGTGCGGATCCTACTGTTTTGGAGGATGCCTGGAGGACCTGTGTGGGGTTTGATCCGCTGCCCGAGATCGTCGATTGGTGGGAGAACTGGTGGGGACGGTATGGTCGCGTGCGTCTTTATCCCTCGCAGGCGCTGCTCGAGACCCGCGACGCATTCACGATGCAGGAGCTACAGGTCTCACTGCCCAGTTTGCAGGCCTCGATTGCGGGACTATTGACCCCCAAAGCCGCCTTCCTCAAGGAGGAGGATGTTGACCGCATCCTCGATGATCTGAGCCGGCAGGGATATATGCCCAAGGAGACTTCGTAAGGTGGAGTCCCTCGGGACCTCGCTGCAGAGCTATCACATAAACGCGCTTCAGGCCATTGCGGATCATCTGGGCTTGGAGCCCGACCGTACGCCGGTGCGCAAAGCCTGGCTCGTCAGTGAGCTGGGCCGGCTGATCCCGCAGTTGGCACGATCCCGGGATTTCATTCGCTCGCTGAGCAAGGCGGAGACCGCTGCCCTTGGCGTGGTTCTCAATGCTGAGGAGCCCGTCAGCCTTCGGAACATAGCCACGCCCCTGATGCTTGCCGGACTGGCCGAGGCTGGAGAACAGTCCACAATTGCTGGCCGACCGACGGTGCGTGAGGTCATGCGCAGCCTTTTGATGAAGGGTGTCGTGGTGAATCAGACAGAGCCGATGGGCACGTCGACGCTCCGAACCCTGAACCAACTCTATCACGTCGGCATCCCGAAAGAGGTCCGTAGCGCCCTTTCGGGCTTTGAGCTTGCTCCGCCAGAGCCCTGCCCCGGAGCGCTGCGGACTGAGGTTCCGGCCTCGATGCAGGTGCGCGAAGGCGAAGTGCGACAGTCGCTGCGGGAGCTCTTTTTTGCCTGGGCGGAGCTCCGTCGCCAGTCAGCCCGCCAGCTGAAGTCCGGGGAGATGGGCAAACGCGACCGGCGGCGGCTAGCAGAGGCTTTGGGACTAGATGAGGAGGCCGGCCTTGAGCGCGTGGCGTATCTCTATGAGATGCTGCTGGCTCTCAACCTCGTGACACAGGATGGATCGACGATATCCGCCGTGACCGGTGATGCTGTGACGCTCTTTTGGAGTGCGTCTCCGGTGCGCCAGCTCCGCGACCTGATGCGGGCCTATGGACGCCTCGCGGTCCCCTTGCCCGATGACCTGGGCTGGGACCGTCTCTATGGCGTCTACCAGGGTGTCACGCTTCGTCCGGCCTCGGAGATGCGTGACAGGATCATCACATTGGTCGGTCGGATCGCCGAGGTGGGGTGGGTCTCTTACCCGCTCTTCTCCGCGCTGCTTACCGGCGGGCGCCCCGGTGCGCTTGCGCTCGATGAGGAGACGCTAGAGTTTGTCTTCGAAAGCCTCCGTTGGTATGGGGGCGGTTACCGCGAAAACGTGGAGGACAATCTGCGGCGTCGAGAGCGAAGTATCGTGCGGACCACGCTGGAGGAGATCCGGGCATTGGGCGTTGTCGATTTGGGCTATCTGCCTGCCGAGGCCGACGGTTCGGACGTCGGGGATGAGCACAGACTCATAGCTCTCCGCGCGACGGATGAGGTCCGCCGCTACCATCTCAGCCGGCCAGGTGAGCGGCCACCGGAGTTGCCCTGGCAGGTGATTCTGCAGCCCGATTTCCAGATGTTGGCGATGGGACCGGTCCCATTGCGCGTCTTGGCTAACTTGGAGCGATTCTCTGCGCGCGAGAAGATCGACGAGAGCGTGGTCACTTATCGCATTACCCGTGAGTCTGTCTATGAGGCCTTCCAGCGGGATGAGACGGTTACATCCATCCTCGCATATTTGGAGGAAGCGACGGACCAACCAGTTCCTCAGAACGTCACGCGTTCGCTGGAGGAATGGAGACGTCAGCACGAGCGGATCGTGGTGCACCGAAGCGTCAGCATCCTCCAGGTCGATGAAGCTGAGCACATGGCTGACTTGTTGGCCGACCCGGTGCTGAAGGACCATCTGCATCCGCTAGGGGAGCGGATCGCCTGGCTCTATCCCGACGATATGCACACCGTTGAAGCGCGGCTGTTGGAACTGGACACACTGCCTGCTCATTCGAAGGGGCCAAAGGCTGACCTTCTCGAAAGCATACGCTGGCGTGAGGAGGAACTTGAGCCTCGCGCCGCTGTGCCCAGCCTTTACGTGACCGGCACGCTGCGTCGTGTCGCCGAATCTGATAACGGGCGCTGGCGTGTGACCCCCCAGACGGTGCGGGCCGCGGCAACTTTGGGTATCGATCCCCTGGACATCATCGAGATGTTGGAGGAGATGACGGGGCAGCCGCTACCCGACGGATGGGAGAAGCGGCTCAAAGCGTGGGGCAAGGTCTATGGCGACGGTCAGGTTGCCAATATCCGCCTGCTGCGGCTTCCCAGTCCCCATGCCTTGGCGGAACTCCGAAAGGCTGACGCCCGTCTCCATCGATGGTTGCGCCCGCTTCCCGGCACGAGCGATCTCGCCGTCGTCACCGACAGCCACTGGGAAGAGGTGTCGGAGGTGCTGTCCTCCTGGGGCGTCGAGCTACAAGCCGATCGCTGGTGGTGAAGTTCCTGCACTCCCCGTCAGAAGGTCCCCTTGTCTTTCCCATTCCCCCGTCGTGATCGGGAGGTTACCGATGCGACCCTCCACAATCTGCGATCATCCTAATTGGCACGCCAGGCTTCGGTGCTATAATGGCACCGCGTGGATCTGGCGACATATCTGCCCTCATCTTCTCTGGAGGTCGTGATGAGCCCTGCACAATCAACGGCAACGAACCGGCGGAAGGCCCAGGCGCTCTACCAACAGGCCCTTGTTGCGTATGAGAGCTGGGATATACAGGATGCGATTCAGGAGATGGAGAAGGTCGTCGCCCTCTATCCTGACAACGCCGGCTACCACTTGACCTTTGCTCAGGTACTCTCCCGCGCCGGGGACTTCGATCGCGCGTTGCGAGCATTGGCCAACTACCTCCGGCTGGAGCCCGAGTCCAAAGCCGCTGACCGAATTGAGCAGCTCTTCGCCAGCGGGATGGATGCGGTTGAGGAGCAGCTGACGGACAAGATGACCGCTGCGCAGATGCCAATTAACCTGATCGGCGCGGCGATCCAGATGTGGGTCGAGTTTAGGATTGTCCTCGGTGAGGAACCCCTCTTTATTCCCAAGCCCGAGGCCTGGGCGGCGGCCCTCGATTACACTGTGCGTAAGGTCAACTTGCGGGACGTGCCGCTGCAGAAGCTGGCCGACTATTACGGGATCTCCACCGACACGTTGCGCAAGCACAATGGCACCCTCGTGGAGCGACTGGATATCATGCCCTGTGATTATCGTTACTTCACCGGGGACCAAAACCCTCTGGACAAGTTGGTGGAGGCCGCCGATTTACTCGACAAGCTGGAGGCTCGTTTCAGCCGCGAGTAGGAGGCCTAGCCGATGCCGAAGGCCGAGTCCGCAGAATCCCCTGCCTCCGTCGGTGGGGTCTTACGCTGGGCTGCGGACCGGCTACGGGGGGAGGTCGGTCGTCCGCAACTGGAAGCGGAGCTGCTTCTGGCCCACGTGCTCCAACGCACGCGATCGACGCTTCTGGCGCATCCTGAGCTGACGTTGGAGCCTAAACAGGCCGAACTTTACCGCGACCTTGTCACGCGTCGTGTTGCAGGGACGCCGCTGCCGTATCTCCGCGGCTACGTCGAGTTCTTTGGTCTCGATTTTCTCGTGACGCCCGATGTTCTGATACCGCGCCCCGAGACTGAGCATCTGGTGGAGTTGGCGCTGGACCGCATACAACGACGTTCGCCCAGAGTGGTCGTGGATGTTGGAACAGGATCTGGATGCGTTGCGGTCTCGCTGGCGACGCGAATCCCCACACTTCGCGTCATTGCCACCGATATCTCCGCGGCAGCGCTCTCTGTGGCCCGCAAAAATGCAATCCGGCACGGGGTTGCCGAACGTCTCGCCTGGGTGCAGGGTGATCTCCTCCAGCCGTTTGGTGGGCCGATCGATCTCATCGTGAGCAATCCCCCCTATGTTGCGGCGTCCGAGTGGGCTATCTTACCGCCGTCGGTGCGGCGCGAACCCCGGCGGGCGTTGCTCGCAGGGCCCGAGGGTCTGGATCTTATGGCTCGCCTGCTGGTGCAGGCGGCGAAGCGTCTTACCCCCGATGGGAGCCTCTTTGTCGAGATCGGTGAGCGTCAGGGCAACGCGGCCCGAGCCTTGGCCCAGACCGCGTTTTCGTGCTTTATGGGGACGGATGTCGGCGAAGCGCCTGTGATAACTATCTATCCGGATCTGTCGGGCAGAGATCGTGTGTTGGCCGTCTCGCTCAGCCCGCCCAGCGGATAAAGCCGGGCTGGAAGAGCGTCACGAGATCGGGGTGGTAGGGTAAGACGCGCACAGTGTAGCCGTGTAGGCCGCTCATCCCACACTCCGCTTCCGCTTCGTATAGGTAGTGTTTGCTGCCCAATTCCTCTACAACCTGCATCGTCACGGCCTGCCCCTGCACCAGCTCTCCGCCGGGGTTGATCAGCCCCACGTAGAGCTCCACGCAGACATCCTCAGGCTCGGCGTCTCCTAAGTAGACGCGCGCCTCGGTCCTGAAGGTCTGCCCCACGCGCAACTCAGTCGGCGGATTGCCATTGGTTGACTCCACCCGAATCTGCGACCAACTGCTGGCGAGACGGTGTCGCCAGCTGGCTAACGATTTGGCAACGGCGAAGTCGTCCCCGACCAGCCTGAGCTGGCGTTCGGCAAGGGGTATATAGAAACGGTTGGTGTACTCTGCCACCATCCGATTGGTATTGAAGAAGTGGCAGAGCGAGCCGATGCTCGCCTTCATCTGATCGACCCAGCGCCTGGGCACACGTCCGGTGCGTTCGTAGAACATCGGCACGACATCGCGCTCCAGTAGATTGTAGAGCGCCTGAGCTTCGACGCGATCCTGGTAATCCGCGTCCTCATAGACCTCTCCGCGCCCAATCGCCCAACCGACCTCGGGCGTATAGGCCTCGGCCCACCACCCGTCCAAGGTGCTCAGATTCAGCACGCCGTTGGCCGCTGCTTTCATACCACTGGTCCCGCTGGCCTCGCGCGGACGTCGGGGGTTGTTCAACCAGACATCGCACCCCTGAACCAGGTACCGGGCGATGATCATGTCGTAATCCTCGAGGAAGACAATGCGATTGCGAAATCGATCCTGCCGCCCAAGGTTCACGATCTCCTGGATCATCGCTTTGCCAGGATTGTCGCGCGGATGGGCCTTGCCCACGAAGATAATCTGAACCGGTCGATCGGGGTCATTCAGGATCTTTTCCAGCCGCTCTGGTTCCTGGAGAATCAAGGTGGCACGCTTATAGGTTGCAAAGCGGCGAGCGAACCCGATGGTTAACGCCTCGGGATCCAGGACCTCCTCCGCCGCCCGGATGTCGCTCGGTGAGGCTCCTCGCTGTTCCAGTTGCTTCCGCAGGCGGGTGCGTGTGAAGGCCACCAACCGTTCTCGGCGGCGCTCGTGGGTTCGCCAAAGCTCGTCCGGCGCGATACCCTCGGCACGCTCCCACACGTCCGGATCCCCGGGCTCCTCGCGCCAGCGCGGGCCGAGGTACCGATCGTAGAGCACTTTCATATCCCGTGAGATGAAGGAGAGGATGTGCACACCGTTGGTCACGTGCGAGATAGGGATCTCCTCCTGCGGCACGCCCGGCCACAGACCCTGCCACATCTGACGGGTCACCTCACCATGGAGTTCGCTCACGCCATTTGTGTCCGTCGACAGCCGGATGGCCAGGATCGTCATACAGAATGGCTCGTTGTGGTCGAAGGGGTTCTCACGTCCCAGCGACATAAACTCGTTCCAATCCAGCTTCAAGACCTGTGTGGCGTACTCTTGGAAATAGTGCTGCATCAGGTGCGGTGGGAAGCGATCGTGCCCTGCCGACACCGGTGTGTGCGTGGTGAAGACGAACCCGGCCGAAGCGGCCTCCCGTGCCTCCATAAAGGTCAGGTTGTGATCGATCATAAGGTGCCGGATGCGCTCCAGCGCCAGGAAGGCCGAGTGCCCCTCGTTCATATGGTACACAGACGGATTCAACCCCAAAGCCTCCAGCGCGCGGTATCCTCCCACGCCGAGCAGGATCTCCTGCTTGATCCGCAGATCCTGATCGCCGCCGTAGAGCTGGTCAGTGATATCGCGATCCTGGGGTCGCGTATTCTCAGAGATGTTTGTATCCAATAAATAAAGCGGGATCCGCCCTACCTGCACCCGCCAGATCTGCGCAACCACCTTCCGCCCGGGGAGCTGAACCTCGATCTTGAGGGGAGCGCCCTCTTCGTCCCTCTCCAGCACGAGTGGGAGGTTGTCAAAGTGGTTGTCCTCATAGGCTTCCTGCTGCCACCCTGCCTGATTGAGGTACTGGCGGAAATACCCCTGCTGATAGAGGAGGCCTACGCCGACCAATGGGAGGCCCAGATCGCTGGCTGATTTCAGATGATCGCCGGCCAATACCCCGAGCCCTCCGGCGAAGATCATCAGCGATTCGGTCAGCCCGAACTCAAGTGAGAAGTAAGCGATCAACGGTCGTGGTGCGTCGCCGTAGGTGCGCTGAAACCAGGTGCTGTCCTTTTCGTCCATGTATTCATCGAGGTAACGGGACACGCGTTCCAGGTGGGCCATAAATCCCACGTCCGATGCTAGCTTTTCGACCCGATCTTGATCGATCTTGCCGAGCATGCGGACAGGATTGTGGTTTGTCTCCTCCCAGAGGTCGCTGTCAAGGCGCAGAAACAGTTCGATGATATCGTGCTTCCAGGCCCACCGGAGATTATATGCCAGCTTCCACAGAGGTTGCAGGGGCTCGGGAAGTGACGGGATAATGGAAAAGGTGCGAATTGGCTTAGGCTTCATCAACTTTACTCCTTGTCTAGCGACGAGAGGTCATCTCACCGTTTGCCTCTCGAGAGACCGAAGCGAACCATCCAAGCTCTTACAATATCACAATTGGACGCTGCCGCAACTATCTGGCGATTCGCCACTCGATCTCTTGAGCTTCCCCTTCATCATGCTACAATACGCTTCCCATGTATATCCGAAGCCTAGCCCTTCGTCAGTTCCGGATCTATGATCGCCTGGAACTGACCTTGCCTCCAGCTCCCATCCTGTTGTTGGGTGCCAATGCGCAAGGCAAGACCAGTCTGCTGGAGGCCATCGCGTTCCTCGCGCTCGGCTCCTCTCCCCTGACGAGCACCGATCAGCATATCATCGCCTGGGATGCGGCGGAGGCGGAGATGCCCTTCGCCCATCTCAAAGCTGAGGTCGTGAAGGGAGACCAAATCCAGACCCTGGAGATTGCCCTTGAGCGTAAACAGCTCTCGAACGGACGGCACCGGATGCAGAAGAGCGTCCGGATCGACCAACGGTCGGTGCGGATATCGGACCTGGCCGGCCATTTGAACACCGTCCTCTTTCTGCCCGAGGACCTAGAGCTGGTCCACGGCTCTCCTTCTGGGCGCCGCCGCTACCTGGACAATCTGCTCTCTCAGGTCTACCCGACCTATGTCGAGGTCTATGATGCGTACAAGAAGGCGGTCTCCCGCCGTAACGCTCTCTTGCGCCACCTGCGAGATCGGGGAGGCGACGCAAAGCAATTGGTTCCGCTGGAGGAGCGAATCGTCCGGACGGGCGTCACCGTTTCGCTCTATCGCAAGCAGGTCATACGCGAGTTAGCTGGGCACGTCGATCGACTGCATAAGGAGTTGACCGGTGGACACGCGGGGCTGCAGCTGCGATACGCGCCCAATTTCGAGGCCCTACGCCTTTCTGAGCCGGTGGATCGATCAGAAGGCGCTGCAGACTCGGAGTCAACGATTGATGTGGAAGCGCTCTATGAAGCGTACCGTCGGACACTGGCTCGTCGACGCAGCCACGAGATAGAGAGAGGAATGACCCTGGTTGGGCCGCATCGCGATGAGGTGTGCTTCATTTCGGAGGGACATGATCTGGGTACCTTTGGGTCGCGCGGTCAGCAGCGGACCGCCGTACTGGCGCTCCACTTAGCCGAGCTGCGTTGGCTTCAACGTCTCACCGGTCAATCTCCGGTGCTGCTTCTCGATGAGGTGCTAGCTGAGTTGGACCGTGCCCGTCGAGGCTATCTGCTCGATCTGCTGGGGGATGTCGAACAGACCGTCCTGGCTACGACCGATGCCGAGTTGTTCCCCGAGGAGTTCCGCAAGCACACGACGACCTTTCGGGTTGAGGAGGGCACCATCACGCCTGTGCGTGCCGCTTGAGGAATAGACACCTGCAACCCGTGCGCCGCTGGGTTGCCGCTTCTCGCACTGTTCGGACTGTCTAGGCGATTCGGACTTCGGAGTCTCTCGCTAGCCGAGCTTCAATTTCGCCAAGGGCTCCAGCGTTGCCGGGTGCTCGGGCACTCCCACGGTCGAAGTCCTGATCAAGGACCAATCTTCCACGAGGCCCAGCGTCTCCGCTGCCATCTTGACGTTTGCCATACAGGCCCCTCCATCCACATAGCGATACTCCTGGAGCTCAGCCTTGTTTCCGTAGCGGGGGTTCTGGCGTTGCAGGAAGAGATAGAGCCTCTCGTCCTTCCATAGGAAGCGCCACGGCTGTACGTTGTTTGCGGAAGGCGCC
Source organism: uncultured Anaerolineales bacterium (assembly GCA_964586915.1). Lineage (GTDB taxonomy): Bacteria > Chloroflexota > Anaerolineae > B4-G1 > SLSP01 > PWVB01. Next base: position 26,463 of record CAZPJP010000008.1, on the reverse strand, counting down.
CGACGTGCAGCCTCGATTATCCTGGTGAGCGATCTCGGCGGTGTGCTGGGTCGGTCAAAGGCGTCCACGTAGAAGATCTCTTGAAGCGCCAGTTTTGTCCCGCCACCGGAGGCCTTTCTGATCATAGCGTCGATAGCTTTGTCAGGCTTCGCTTGAGCCGCGTGCCCGAAAATGAGAAAGGCACCGGTTCGCGCCTCGTTGTTGAGCCGAAACCGCACACGGACATTGCCTTCGCGCCCTAAGCTGCCGATGAAGCAGACACTTAGGCCGATCTGCACCATCTGGACGGCCATCTGTTCGAGACGATAGCCCAGGTCAACGAGTGGCGTGAGCTCCCCAACGGCAGAGGCCACCATGTAATGGGGCGGGGTGAGGATGCGTCCATAGCCCCCCATCGCCGCGATCAGATCCTCTCCGATGACGACATCACGACGCATCACACGGAAGCGGTTTTCGGGCACCAGAGGCTGTGCGTGGTCCACGATGTCATCGACCATCTGCAAGCTCTGCCTGTCCAGAGGCTTATCCTCATACCGTCGGACAGAACGCCGGTTTAGTATCGCTTGATATAAGTCCATTGCACCACCCTTGCACACACGACCAAACACTACTAGGTAAGAAGACGCCGGCCTTTGAAGGCCGGCGTCTCAACATCAACAAATGGCAGCAGTGCCGGATTGAGGCTCGAACGATCGCCTCAGCTTAAGCCAAGGCTATTCCTCGTCAACTTCCCCAGACCGCTGCTTCTTATGACGATAGACGATGCGTCCTCGTGTGAGATCATAAGGGGAGAGTTCGACACGTACGCGATCCCCAAGCAGGATGCGAATATAATACTTGCGCATCTTACCGGATAGATAAGCCAGCACTTCGTGGCCCGTCTCTAGCTTGACACGGAACTGGGTACCGGGGAGAGCCTCCACAACAGTACCCTCGACGGCGATCTTGTCATCTTTCTTAGCGTTCATGCGAGCTGCTCTAAGCCTCCGGCTCCGCTTCCCCTGTGACCGGCGCTTCAGGCGGTTCAGCGCTTGTTGTCTCTTCCTCGGGCTCTGCGGCTTCTGCTTCTTCGGCCGCGGCCTCCTCTACCGTCTCGTCCTCTATTGCGGTTGCTTCCTCGACGACGACTACCTCAGCCTGAGCTTCGACCTCCTCAGCCGGTGCAGCTTCCTCATCTTCTGCCTCTTCGGCCGCGGCTTCCTCTACCATCTCGTCCTCTGTTGGGGCTGCTTCCTCAACAACAGTGACGGCCTCGGCCTCCTCAGTCTGTGCGGCTTCCTCCGCCTCTTCCTCCCTGAGCTGAGCGAGGGCCCACTCCTCCCATTCATTCGGGCGGACCTGGCGGACGCTCAAGCCTATACGGCGTCGATCCGGTTCCACGCGGATGACCTTCACGAGGATGCTATCCCCGGAGGACAACTCCTCCCGCTGCGCTACATCGCGCAGCTCGGAGTTGTGGAGCAAGCCTTCCACGCCGGGCTCCAACTCGATGAAGACGCCAAAGTCCACAACCTGCGTAACATGACCCTCTACGAGGTCGCCAACCTGATACCTCTCGACGACGCTTTCCCAAGGATCTGGCGCCAATGCTTTGATGCTCAGGGCAATGCGCTGGCGCTCACGGTCCACGTTCAGGACCTTCACCTTCACGCGCTGGCCGGGATGATAGATCTCACCGGGATTCTCAATCCGGCCCCAGGACAACTCCGAGATGTGCACCAGGCCGTCCATCCCTCCAAGGTTGACGAAGAGGCCAAAATCGGTGATCTGGCTGATACGGCCTCGGCGCACCTGACCAGCTTCGAGCTCTTCGAGCAGAGTCTCACGCCGGGCGCTACGCCACTCCCGGGCCGCGGCTCGCTGCGAGAGAATCAGTCGCCGGCGCTGACGATTGACTTCAATGACCTTCAGCAGGATCTCCTCATCCACCATAGACTCCAGGCGGCGCTGCCGCTCTGCGGGTTGGCGAATGCGGTTGAAGCCGATCAGTTGGGACATCGGTACGAAGCCTCGCAGGCGTCCGAATTCCGCCGTCAAGCCGCCACGATTGTAGCCCGTGACTTTGGTCTCAAGTACTTCCTGGCTCTCCAGCAGTTTCTCTGCCTTGAGCCAATCCTCCTGCAATAAGGCCTGAGAAATCGAGAGTTCCACGTTGCCGCTGGAATCTCGGAACTGCTTGACCATCACGGGGATCTCATCCCCGATATTGAACTCACGCTTTTCCTCAAGTTCCTTCAGGTCGTCAAACGGCACGAAGCCGTCTCGCTTTGCGCCGATATCCACGACAAACCCGTCGTTTCGACGATCAAGAATGATACCTTCGCGCAATTCGCCGCGCTTTAGGGTGCTGCCAGCAAGCGACTCCTCCAGCTGATCCTCCCAAGAACCCCCTTCTGCAGAAGCTTTCTCTTCAGAGGCATTCTCTTCAGGGGCCTCCTCTTTAGAGGCCTCCTCTTTAGAGGCCTCCTCTGTAGAGGCATCCTCTCCAGAGGCCTCCTCTCCAGAGGCATCCTCTTGAGGGGCCTCTTCCTGAGGCGGTGTTTCTTCCGAAGCAAGTGGGGTTGGGCTCGATTCAGCGGATTGGGACGTTTCCGCAGTGTCGGGGGTCTCTATGGCTTCTTCTGCGGATTCAGAAGGCGCAGAGGTACGATTCAATTCTTCCACATCTGACTCCTGTTCCACCCAGGTTTGCACGCAAACTTGTAGTGTGCAACTTGGGCGGGTCTGATAAACTCAGCGTATTGTATCATGGGTCATGGCAATGTCAACATAACTCAACCGCAACCGGAACTCAGCCGGCGGCGACGATGGCCTCGCCGCCGTCCACTGGGATGACCGCGCCTGAAATCCAGGTGAGGCGCGGGTCTGCCAGCGTCACGAGGGCCTGGGCTACATCCTCGGGCTGGGTCAAACGACCGGCGGGGTGGTAGGTGCGCACCTGGTCGAGGATCTCCTCGCGTCCCGGGATCGCCCGCAGAGCTGGGGTATCGGTGACGCCGGGCATCAGGCAATTCACTGCAATGCCGCGAGGTGCGAGCTCCACGGCCAGCTGTCGGGTGTGCGCCTCAAGGGCTGCTTTGGCTGCCGAGACCGGTCCGTAGTGCGAAGAAACGCGTTGCGAGCCGATGCTTGTCATTGAGTAGACCCGGCTGCCCTCTGCCAGCAGGTCTGCACGCACCAGATCCTGGGTCCAGTAAACTAACGAATGAGCCATAACCCGCAGCGTCATCTCGAGCTGGCTTTCCGCCACCGCTGCGTCGGGATCTTCGCTGATGTAGGGGCGCAGGCTTCCGAATGCCAGCGTGTGAACCATCATATGGATATGGCCAGAGGGATCCTCCTCCAGGGTGTCGCGGATGGTGTCGAGCACCCGACGGCGCCGTCGCGTATCGGCCGCGTTGGTGTTAAAAAAGAGGGCCTGTCTTCCCGCCTCTTCGATGTCTTGGATGACGGCTTTGGCGCGATCAAGCGTCCGGCGCGGATCCAGATGGACGCCCAAAATGTGCATCCCCTCTCGGGCTAGCGCGCGCGCGGTCGCAGCGCCAAAACCGCTCGACGCACCAAGGATCAGTGCCCAGCGGCCCTCGAGTGTGAGAGAGCCTTGCGTCATAGATACTCCTTTCTTATAGTGGTTCGGCCACCCAGCTGCCGTGCCGGGCACCCGATTGTATCGTCCTGGAGCGCGGCAAGCTTAGTGCAAGGTAAGCCTGACCGTCTGGACTGTCAGGCTCGTGAGACTCGGAGGCCAAGGCTCTCCAACAAGCTACTCGTCGAAGTCGGACGCGCTGTACATATCGCTTCCGCCTCCGGGACCGCCGCCGAAGCCGTCGGGGCCCTCGCCCATCTCGCCCATAAGATCTGGCATATCCTCCTCAATCTTCTCGGGATCCTGACCGGCTTCCAAGCGATCGATGACCTCCTCGAACTCTGGGCCAAGATCCCCAGCCTCATCGCCGATCTCATTCATCATCTTGCGCATGAACTTACCCATGCTCTTAGGGTCGTTCTCGTCGAAATCACCCCACGCACTCGGATCGGCTAGGTCCTCCAAGCGACTGTCTTCGGATCGGACGACGCGCACACGCGACACCAATCGGTGTACAGCGGTACTTCCACAGCGCTTGCAGTTGAGCTTTTCCTCCTGCACGTCAGAGAAGGAGCGCCAGAATACCGAGAAACGCCGTCCGCACTCCTTGCAGCGGTATTCATAGATCGGCATTTTTCTTCTCCTCTATCAATTGTGGTATAGTAGGCGTGCTCAAATAGCCGGTCATTTCAGACCGGGGTCGCACCTCACTCAAAGTAACTCGGCCAAGTCAGGCAGCGAATTGGCCAAGGCCGTATCATTATAAGAGAATCGTGCTGAGGAGCAAACACATGACCGACGACGCCGTACTCGACCCCTACAATCTCGAGCCACCTCCTCTGCTGGTCGTCATCTCCGGCCCGTCGGGTGTGGGCAAGGATAGTTTGGTTGAGCGGATGAAGTCTCGCGGGGTCCGATTTCACTTTGTTGTGACGGCCACTTCGCGCTCACCCCGACACGAGGAGGTCCACGGCGTGGACTACTTCTTCGTTTCTCAGGAGGAGTTTGAGACCATGATCGCCAACGACGACCTGCTCGAATACGCGATCGTCTACGGTCAATACAAGGGTATCCCTAAACAGCAGGTTCGAGATGCTCTGGCAAGTGGCAACGATGTCGTGATGCGACTCGACGTGCAGGGCGCAGCAACGATCAAGAGCTTGATTCCCGAGGCAATCTTGATCTTCTTGAGTGCTTCCTCTGAGAGGGAGCTCATCGAGCGGTTGCGGCGGCGGAAGACCGAATCGGCGGAACAGCTTCAGCGCCGCATCGAGACCGCTCGTCAGGAGATGGAGCGCCTTGACGAGTTCGACTACGTTGTGATCAATGCCGCGTGCGAGCTGGATGAGGCTGTCGATCAGGTATTGAGTATTATGGAGGCCGAACACCACCGGGTCCATCCGAGACAGGTGAGTCTGCCGTGACTGTGGACCGTGGTCCGGTTCCGGATCCTTCCTCAGGAGGCGGTCCGCGTTCCGATTATGCGCCGCGCCGGCTCCCATTGCCCCGTTTCTCGACACGGGCGACCTACGTGCTGATCGGTTTGAATGGGCTTGTCTTTGCTGCCGACCGGATGTTGGGAAGGATGATCACCAACTTCGGTGCGCTGGTGCCCATTCTGGTCGTGGCGCATCGACAGGTGTGGCGCCTGGTTCTTTCGGGCTTTCTTCATGCCGACTTGCTTCACATTCTGCTCAATCTCTATGCCTTCTATGGCCTGGGCAGCCTTATGGAGCGGTTCTTTGGCCTTAAGCGGTTGCTCATCATCTATGCGCTGTCGCTGTTGGGCTGCGGTGTATTAGTCACGCTCTTTTCGCCTTATCGCACGCCCACGGTGGGGGCTTCCGGGGCGATCATGGGCGTGCTTGGCGCGTTGGTGATCTACTTCTGGAAATACCGTGACGTGCTTGTCGGCGGACGCGGATATCTGGGCCAGTTGAGCCGCTTGGCCTTGATCAACATCGGCATCGGGCTCCTCCCCGGGATCAGCTGGTGGGGGCACCTGGGTGGGTTCCTGGCTGGCGTTGGCGCGGGCTTGGCGCTAGTGCCGCGCTATGTGCGTCCTGACTGGTCGGCGACGCGACTGGAGCTTCGTCCCCTCAGTACCCGGGCTTGGCTGGCGGCCGGATCGGTCTTCGCTGCCGAGCTCCTATTGCTAGCTCTGGCATTCTGGTGGCGCAGTTAGCCAGGCTCCGGGCGATTGTGCCAAGTTGCCTGGTCACGTAGGGACAAAGACATATGGCTGAACCTGTCGAGCTGCATATCGGTGACGTAGTTGAGCTGCGTAAGCCACATCCCTGCGGGGGGAGGACGTGGCGGATACTCCGAGTGGGCTTGGACATTGGCATCGAATGCCAGACCTGCGGACGGTATGTGCTCGTGCCACGACGGCGCTTCGAGGGTCGAATTAAGCGTTTCATTGAGCGCGGCAGCCCGGACGCTAGTCCGGACAGCGACAGCAAGGGATCATGCGTGCACATCTAGCGGGCGCGCGGCAGAGCCGCGCGCATCGACCTCGCCGCTTCCTTTTCCTTTTCTCCGACACTGGCGGTGGGCATCGCGCGTCGTCTCAAGCTGTGAAGGGCGAGATGGAGCGGCTCTACGGCGCGGCGGTGTCGGTGGAAATGGTGGACATTTTTGCGTCCCTGGATCGCTGGCCCTTTGACCGTTTCCCCGATTGGTATCCGATGTTCGTGGGACTCAATGGCATCCCGTGGGGCTTAGGATATCATCTTTCCAATGGCGCTAGAGTGGTCAAGACCATGTCTAAGCTAGTCTGGCCCTATGCCCGTGCGCCCCTCTGCGATCTGCTCCTTCAGTACCCTGCCGACGTCATTGTCTCTTTCCATCCGATCCCGAACTATGCACTCTTCCTTGGGCTGCGCCGCCTGGGACGCTCAACCCCAGTGGCAATCGTGACACTAGACCTTGTAACCGTGCACGCCGGCTGGTTCGTACCCGGCGCAGCAGCCTATATGGTCCCCACCGAGGCAGCGAAAGCTAGAGCCTTGAACTGGGGTGTTCCGGAGCAGCGGGTCCGTGTGACCGGCATGCCGACGCGTCGTAGTTTCTTAGCATCGATGAATCTCTCAAAAGCCGGGGCTCGTGCCCGGCTGGCACTCCCAGGGAGGCGGCCTGTTGTGCTCTTCGTCGGTGGGGGTGAGGGAATGGGCCCTATGGCCCAGGTGGTGCGCGCCATAGCGCGCCAGCGACCACGCGCGCATCTCGTTGTGATCACGGGAAGAAACCAGGCGCTTAGGGAGGAGCTGACGCGGGCTGACTTTCCGGTGCCGGTTCGGATCGAGGGCTTTGTCTCCAATATGGAAGTTTGGATGCGAGCGGCTGATGTGCTGGTGACCAAGGCGGGCCCGAACACGCTCGCTGAGGCCTTTATCGCAGGGTTGCCTCTGGTGCTCTACGCCGCGCTCCCCGGACAGGAAGAGGGCAACGTCAGTCACGTGGCGGAGAACGGAGCCGGCGTGTGGGCGCCGACGCCTCGGTCGGCAGCTCGCGCGGTTGTCCGGCTCCTGAATGACCCTGGGGCTCGCGCACGGATGAGCCGGCGCTCCCAGGCTCTTGCTCACCCCTTCGCCACGGAGGAGATTGCGCGTGCCCTACGATACCTCACGGCGGATCGAGTCATGCCGGGCCACGGCCTTCGAGGTCCGGGGACCGCAGCCGGCTCGCTGCATTCGGGGGCATAGTCTCCGCACCGTCCACCATCCCGCACAGTGCAGGCGCTCTAGACGGGCACATACCCTCGTGGCTTTGAGTGTCTCTTGGTCCTGAGTTGCTCAGATGATCGTCGCGACCGTCCGCCGGCAACTGGGTCAGGTTGGCGACTAGGTATGAGACGGTATAATGGGAGCCACGACCACTTGTGATTATGTCAAATATGGATACGTATTTACAGAAATTCTTGCAATACCTAGAGTTCGAACGGGGATACTCGCCCCATACGCTGGCGGCGTACCGACGGGATCTGCGGCAGTTTCAAGGCCACATTGAGGACATCGGCGCGCCGGCGCTGAGTGACTTAGCGCCTGATGATCTCGACGGTTTTGTCAGGGCCCTGCAACAGAGGGATTATAAGTCTACAACGGTCGCGCGTAAGGTCGCTGCGACACGCTCTTTCCTCCGCTTTCTTTACGCGGAAGGCATTGTAGAGCCCGAGATTCTGGACTGGCTGCGTCAGCCGAAGGTCGAGAAACGGCTTCCCCGTGCCCTGTCGCGCGATCAGGTGCAACGGCTCCTGGCTGCCGCCTCCGTCGAGGATACGCCGCTGGCATTGCGGGATCGCGCTCTTCTTGAGGTTCTCTATGCGACGGGTATGCGCGCATCTGAGATCATCGAGCTGGAGCTAGATGACGTCGACCTTGAGATCGGGCTTGTGCGCTGCTTCGGCAAGGGGAGCAAAGAGCGCGTCGTGCCGATCTACAGTGCGGCCGTCGAAGTTTTGCGAACCTACCTTCAGCAGGGTCGACCGTTCCTGCTTCGAGACGCGGGCGAACGAACGCTCTTTTTGAACAACCTTGGGCAGCCGTTGACGCGTCAAGGGCTCTGGTTTCTCGTTCAACACTATGCGGAGGCGGCAGGGTTAGCCTCGTGGGTGAAGCCGCATACCCTACGTCACACCTTTGCCACCCACTTACTCGAAGGCGGCGCGGAACTGCGTGAGGTTCAGGAGTTGTTGGGGCACGCCAGCATCACGACCACTCAGATCTACACTGAGGTCTCGAGCCGCCGCAAGCGCGAAGCGTATGATCGGGCCCATCCTAGAGCGCGATTCTCCGCATCGAGTTCTGAAGAAGATTAGCTCAAGCATCAGCGGCCCGATTTGATCAGTGAGCCGCGCCAGATGCTACGGGGGGATACCAATGGATGAATTCGTGACAATGGAGCTGTTGGAGGAGGCCGTAGCCGGTGTCCGCCAGCATACCGCTCTCGAGCCGCGCGTCGCTATGATCCTGGGATCTGGCCTCAGCCCGCTCGCCGAGAGCGTGACGGATGCTGTCACAGTTGACTATCGCGACATACCACACTTTCCAGTCTCGACCGTGAAGGGCCATCAGGGCCACTTAGTTCTGGGAACCCTTGAGGGGCAGCCGGTTGCGGTTATGCAGGGTCGTACGCATTACTATGAAGGCTACAGCATGCCGCAGATTGGAATTCCCGTTCGGGTGATGGCGTTGCTGGGCGCGGAGATCATGATCGTGACGAACGCGGCTGGCGGTGTCAATATGACCTATCGGCCTGGCGAGGTGATGATCATCCGCGATCACATTAACCTGATTGGGATGGCGGGGCTTAATCCGCTGCGCGGTCCCAACCTGGAGGCATTTGGCCCGCGGTTTCCCAGCATGAACGATGCTTACGATCCGGAGTTGCGGCGACTTGCCCGCGAGATTGCGCTGGAGGCCAAGGTCCCGTTCCAGCATGGCGTCTACATCTGCCTCGCTGGCCCAAGCTTTGAGACACCGGCTGACGTCAGATTCCTTCGGGCAATCGGGACCGACGCCGTCGGGATGTCGACGGTGCCGGAGGTGATCACAGCTCGGCACAGCGGCTTACGGGTTCTGGGTTTCTCCGGAATTACCAATACCCTGACAGGCGAAGAGGGCGCGCCGCCACCGGACCACGAGGAGGTCCTTGAGGCCGGCAAAGTGCTCGTTCCGAGGTTGGAGACCATCATCCGAGGTGTGTTAGCGAGGTTATGAGCATCATCCTCGACTGGCTCAGTCAGCAGGTCATCTGGGTTGCGCTGATCTGCTTGGTTGGGGCGCTAGCATACGCGATCTCGGCGACGGTCGCCAAGCGCCAGCGTGACATTGCTCAGTTCACCCTGGAGCGTGAGGTCTATCATCAGCGAATGGCGCGCGCGTGGCTCGTGGCCACGCTCTTTCTGGCCCTGGCTGGGACGGTGTTCATGGTGAGTGTAGTCTGGATGCCGAGCAGAGCGGACGACGAAGTGAGCACGCCAACGCCAAGCAGTGGCCTCTACACGTTGACGCCGGCGCCAAGGGAGCCAAGCTCAGCCCTAACAGCGTCGACCTCGATAACGCAGGTTGTGGTATCTGCGCCGGAGCCGCTTGGCACGGTGACGCCCCTGCCTGAGGCGACATCGGTGCCTCCCGAGCTATGGCAGCCCGACTGTCCAGATCCAGGTGCTCAGTTGACGTTTCCGGTTGCCGGCAGCGACCTTTCCGGCATCGTGGATGTGCTTGGTACGGCGCAGGCCAATGCCTTTTCCTACTATCGCTACGAGGTGATCTTTCCGGGCTCGGACACACCCACGTTCATTGCACAATATGATGAATCCGTAGAGAATGGTCCTCTACAGCCCTGGGATGTCTCTGACACGACCCGGTATCCGCCCGGTGGGCCGTACCGATTCCAGCTTGTGGTCGTGGATATCTACGGGAATACGACCGTCTGCACTATCCCGGTCAATATCGTGTCCAGCGGGGAGCAATAAGGAGGTAATCGTGCTTGTTCGTAATGTGCGTGATGAAGATTGGGAAGCTTGTCTCGACGTGGATCTTTCCTTCGAGACGGAAGCTGCCTGGCAGATGGACGAACGCCAGGAGGGAGGCGAGTGGCACGTCGCCTTCCGTGAGATTCGGTTGCCGCGGACGTTACGCATTCACCTTACGATGCCACGCGATGACCTTCTCAAGACATGGCAGCTTCGAGATCGGTTCTGGGTCGCGGTTGAGCAGCGCCAGGTCGTTGGCTATCTGGGTCTCGACGTCGAGCAGGCCCGCTACCAGGCGCGCATCACCGATCTTGCTGTGGCGCTCGACCACCGCCGCAAAGGGTACGCAACCGCGATGTTGCAGCGGGCTACCGAGTGGTGCATGCGACAACGCCTCTCACAGTTGGTGCTTGTCTGCCCGCTAAAGGCATTTCCTGCTATCAGCTTCGCGCTCAAGCATCACTTTGCCTATTGTGGGTATCAAGACGCATACTGGCCTGGCCAAGAAGTCGCGCTCTTTTTCCGGCAGCGTATTCGCTAGCGCCGCAGCCGATAGGATACTGGATGGACTGGCTACATTTCCTGAGCAGAGCGAACGACGTTCTCACAGCGGGTGTGGGTGCAACAGCGCTGGCGTTAGCGCTTTATCTCCTTGTCTATAATCGCGGCAGTAGGTTGGCCCAGACCTTTGTCGGGCTGCTAGGCTGTGTAATTGTGGTTTACTTGATGGACCTCCTGCTTACCAACATCACTGGACCCGCCTATGCTGAGGGCCTGCTGCGTCTCCAGTGGATCGGTATCGCCTTCACGCCCTCTCTGTATCTTTGGTTCGTGCGGGCGATACGCCACTCGGTCCTCCGCGATCACTTCCCCGCCTGGCTGCGGCCGGTGAGCTTGGGAGTGAGTGCTGTGGTGATGGTGCTTGCGCTGAGCACAGATCTTGTTGTTCGCAGCCGGGTCGTCTCGACCGGGGCTCTTCACCTCCGACCTGGCCCGCTGTTTCTCCCTTTTGCTGTGCTGTTCACGCTCGTGGCACTCTGGGGATTGCGTGAGACGCTCTCTGCGCGACAGCGCTGCTATACGCGCACGGCCCGACGCCGTATGGCTTACCTGTCGATAGGGTTTGTGGCGCCAGCGATGGGGGTCTTCCCCTATCTCTTGCTGACCGGGTGGCCTGCCGGTCTGCCGAGCGCGGTTCTTCAGCTTTTCTTGATTGTGGGCAACGTCGCCGTAGGCGCTATGCTGGCGCTGGTAGCCTACAGCGTTGCTTTTTTTGGCACACTGATGCCCGATCGGGTGATCAAGCACCGCATGGTGCGCTTTCTGTTGCGTGGGCCGCTTACGGCGATCCTGGCATTGATTGCCTTTGGCCTGGGCCGCACGCTCGAGCCCGCTCTTGGGCTGGGGGACTATACCCTCTCGCTCGTTGCGCTGGCTGTAGCCATCATTCTGTCACAGTTGGGTGTTGAGATGCTCAAGCCTTTGATTGACTTGTTGCTCTACAGGCGTGGTGCGGTGGAGGTCACACAGGTTCAGGAGTTGAGCCAGCGACTGCTAACCACGGCCGACCTTCAGCAGTTCCTCGAGAACGTGCTTGCAGCTATCTGTGAGTTGATGCGGAGCGCCGGTGGCTTCCTGGCGATCCTGGAAGAGGGCCAGCTCCGTTGGGAGATCTGGTGCGATCGCCCCTTGTCTGAGGAACAGATCGCCGACATTCCACTGACGGAGGTGACGCAGAATCGTTCGGATGACGTTTTTATCCGCTGGAATAGTCACTGGATCGTTCCCATACGCGACAAGGCGGGTAGCGAGCTCCTTGGCTTTGTGGGTCTGCGCATGCCGGATGTGGAGCTTCCCCTTGACACAGAGCAAACAGAGCGGTTGGATCAGCTGCTTCTGCAGGCTTCAGCTGCGTTGGCTGACCGCCGGCTACAACAGGTGGTCTTCGAAGCGTTCACACCGTTGTTGCCTGAACTCCGCGATATTCAGATGCGCGGGGGAATGCTGCGATACGATGGGGATTCTGTCGTTGGCTTCCCTTTGGTGCAGTCCCCTGAGTTGCCTCAGTGGGTCCACGACGCACTTGCGCACTACTGGGGAGGGCCCCGACTTACGGAAAACCCGCTCCTTAAGCTCGAAGTGGTGCGGCAGGAGGCGCTTGAATACGACGGCAATGTTGTCAAGGCGCTGCGGTCCGTCTTGACCCATGCAATTGAGCGATTGCGTCCCGATGGTGAGCGGAAGTTGACAGCTCCTGAGTGGTTGTTATACAATATCCTGGAGATGAAGTTCCTGCGGGGTCATAAGGTGCGTCAGGTCGCTATGCGCCTGGCCGTCAGTGAATCCGACCTCTATCGCAAGCAACGTGTCGCCATCGAGAACCTGGCCGCCATCTTGATCGAGATGGAGAAGGAAGCTCACGGCTCTTCGCTCTAGGTTGCTGCGGGACTGAGCGTCCAAGTCACATGTTCATACTTTTGGGAATTGGCCGAATAGGCCCTTGGTATTGTGAGAAGGAGTAGGTTGATGGATCATTATATCCCCGCCCATTGTCCCCCTTGTGAGCGCTATTGGGAGGTCCTCCTGGAGGAAGGTCCAATAAGCGCGGGCGACACCCCAAGCGCCTGGGAGTGGATTGAGGTGCCCGCAGTTCCGCTGGAGGTTTGGGATGAGGCTCGCGAGTTACAGCGGCGTCATACCATATTGAACCTGACGATTGATGGCTACAATCGCGGCGGCCTCATTGCCTATTGGAAGGACATCGAGTGTTTTGTGCCCGCATCCCATCTGATCGCCTATCCGTTTCCGGCGGATCCCGATGCGCGGGAAGCGTGCTTTGCTGAGTACGTGGGTGAGAAACTCCGCCTCTGTCTGATTGAGGTCGAGCCGTCCCGCAACCGTATTCTTCTCTCCGAGCGCCAGGTGGCTGAATGCGATCTGGAGGAGCCGGAGTGGCCCGAGTGGCTGTGCATCGGGAGCACGTGTGAGGGGACTGTCACGAGCGTCCGGCCCTTTGGCGCCTTTGTGGATATCGGCCCTCTTGAGGGGATGGTTCACATCTCGGAGATCTCCTGGGGTCGCGTGCGTCACCCACAGGATTTCGTCGAACCAGGTCAAGCCGTGCGGGTCAAGATTCTCAACGTCGATCTAGAACACCAACGGGTAGGGCTCAGCTTGAAGCGCCTGCACCCCAATCCGTGGGACACCGTTGAGAATCGGTTCAGTCCCGGTGACGTGGTCCGCGGGTCAGTGGCCAGCGTAGAGCGGTTCGGCGTCTTCGTGGAGCTTCTGGACGGCATTGAAGGTCTCCTCCACATCTCGGAGTGCCCGCATGCCTCCTGCGCCGGGGAGCTCTACGGTGCCTACGATGCCGGGGACGTCGTTACGGTGCGCATTCTCGACATCGCACCAGAAGATCATCGTATTGCTTTAGCACTAGCGGGATAAACGTGCACAATGGCTAGGCGTAAATATGGAAGTATGGCCCGGCGCCGGCGTTCCTCATCCTCAAAGGCGTCGCGGACCGAGTCGCTACCCCAGCGACTCGGTCAATGGCTGTTGTCCTGGGCCACCGGGCCTGCGGGTCAGCAGGTGTTGGCCCTGGTCCTCATCGCCTTTGGCACTGTTACGTTCGTCACCCTCATCCCCGGCGTCAACTCTGGCGCCGTCATCGGGGCCTGGGTGCGGGCCTTGGTCTTTGCCTTTGGATGGGCGGCGTATCCCGTTGCCGCGCTCCTGACGGCGCTGGGGCTGCTCTGGCTCCGTCATCTTGTTCATCAGGAGACGGCCTGGCGGTGGCGGCCCATTCTGGGCCTGGAGATGATCCTTCTGGGTCTGCAGACCCTGACCTATGCCTTGATCAACCGGCACTCTTGGCGCTTAGTGGAATCTGGCAAGGGGGGCGGGGTTGTGGGATGGGGACTCTATCTCTTCTTGGCGGACTATTTTGGTCCGCTGATCACGGGCATCCTTATGGGGCTCGTGGTCGTGATTGGCCTCGGGTTGGCCTTTGACCTCTCTCGGAAGGATCTGGAGATCTTTGGACGTCGCCTGTCGGAGGTGTGGGCGGCCTGGCGCGCTGAACGGGCTGCCAGGGCGGCGGAGCGGAAGGCGGCCCGGCGTTCACATGCTTTCCAGTCCGAGTCCACTATCCAAAGACCCGCAGCGGGTGTCGCCGTGTCTGCCCCTGCACGACCGCAGAGGTCAGTACCCTCGTCGCGGTCTCAGACCGGCGCTCGGGATAGCCGCGCGAAGCCGAAGATCCATGAACCTCAGCCCATCTCGAAACCCCGACGCAGCAAGTCGGATCTCCATATCGTCCCACTTAAGCTACTGGAACAGTCTACGACCGCGGGCATGGATCCGCAGGAGATCGAGCGCAAGAGTCGGATTATCGAGCAGACATTGGAGCAGTTTGGGGTTCCGACGCGGGTGACAGAGGTCCGGCCGGGTCCAACGGTGACCCAGTTTGGCGTCTCACCGGGGTACATCAGTCGTGGCTCCGACGGCGGACGCCAGCGCAAGGTACGGGTTAGCCAGATCGCGAGGCTGTCCGATGATCTTGCGTTGGCCTTGGCAGCGCGCTCGCTGCGCGTGGAGGCTCCGGTACCCGGTCGTGCTGTCGTGGGCATTGAGGTCCCCAACGCTGATACAACCCTAGTGCGTCTTAGATCGGTTCTGGAGAGCGATGCCTTTCAGAAGTGTGGCCAGCCGCTCTGTTTTGCGCTGGGTCTCGATGTGGCTGGAGCTCCTCAGGTGGCGGACCTGTCGCGTATGCCTCACCTTCTGGTGGCGGGAACCACCGGAAGCGGCAAGTCGGTCTTTGTCAAGGCCCTCGCGGCCAGCTTGGTCATGCACAATCGACCTGAAGAGCTGAGTCTCATCGCCATCGATCCCAAGATTGTCGAGCTCAGTCACCTCAACGGCCTGCCCCATCTGCTGGGCAGTGCCGAGACTGAGGTGGAGCAAGCGCTGCGCGTTCTGCGATGGGTTGCTCGCGAGATGGATGAGCGTTACAAGCTCTTTGCTAAATCCGTGGCGCGCAACCTCGACGACTACAATGCCCGCTTGGCGCGACGGCGAGCGTCGGATACTGTGAAGAAGCCCACAGGCGGCGACGACGACGAGGAACCGCTCCCGCGCATCGTGGTTCTCATAGATGAGCTGGCCGATCTGATGATGTCGGAGCCGGAGGAGACGGAGCGCACGCTGACGCGGATTGCACAAATGGCTCGAGCCACGGGCATCCATTTGGTCGTGGCTACTCAGCGGCCCAGCACAGACGTGGTCACCGGCCTGATCAAAGCCAATTTCCCTGCCCGGGTGAGTTTTGCGACCACCAGCGGTGTCGATTCGCGCGTCATTCTGGATACCCCAGGCGCTGAAAACCTGCTGGGCGACGGGGACCTCCTCTTTCTGCCACCGGACGCCTCGGCGCCGGTGCGGATCCAGGGATGCTATATCTCTGAAGATGAGCTCGAGAAGATTATCCGGTTTTGGCAGCAGGAGGCCGGGGCGACCCCCTCGAAGCCTCCGTGGGAGGAGATCGCCGAGGCCCAAGGTCCTGAGCACTGGCGGATCGAGGGCTTGGGGGAGGACGCCGATCTGCTGGAGCAGGCCATCGCTTACGCCAAGAGCCGCGGTAAAGTCTCCACCTCAGGCATCCAGCGGCGCTTGCATATCAGCTATCCGCGTGCCGCGCGGTTGATGGAGCAGATGGAGGCGATGGGCCTGGTCGGTCCCCAGGTTGCCGCCGGCCGCAAGCGCCGCGTCATCCTTGGCGGTGACGACGCCGACTGAACACGAACCCTGATGGATCGTCGGATAGCGATGACGATTGAGGTTGTCTACGCTATCCCGCGCGCTGCCGTCTCAGGTGCACCGGATATCGGCTCCGCACCTTGCCGCGGTCGCGCTTTGCCCAGCCGAGAGGGAAGCCGTCGACCGTGACCAATACGTATCCCGCCGCTCCTTTGTCCGTCCAGGATCGGCCCTCATAGTATCGGTCTAGCCGCGGATCGTCCGGCGTCAACTCGACTGACGCGCGAACGTCCTGGGGGCTCAGCGCCATCGCCAGTGCATGGTCCGGCCAGATCTTGCCGTGGCGGAGCGCAGCGACCCACCATCCTGGACGGAGCACCGGAAGTCGACGCCATAGCGCCGGGTCCATAGGTGTGATGTAGCAGTGGTCGTTGTCGTCCAGGATTAGACCCTCCTCAGGTGGATCGATCCGCAGGGCGGGTTTCAGCGTCGCCCGATAGAGATTGAGGACCCGCCCCGGTATCTCCATCTCAGTCCAGCGTGCCGGTAAGGCCGTTGGTGGGTCCCCCTTTCGCCGCAACAGGGCGTAGAAGTGACCGTGCCCTGATGTTCTGTGGGGCCAGAATCGCCCGGTCTGGCGCAGCACGTCGGGAGCGCCGACCCATTCAGGGTGGCCTCGGCCCATGCCGGGGAGCTTCGGAAGGTCCATCAACTCAAATTCGGGGTGCGTGGTGAGGAATTCTCCGATGACGCCCTCATTCTCCTCCGGTGAAAAGGTGCAGGTGCTGTAGAGAATCTGGCCTCCACGCCGGACCAGCGGAGCGGCCTGATCGACGATGTGCAGTTGGCGCGCAGCGTATCGCGTCACCTCTTCCACGCTCCAGGCAGCCAGGGAGTGTGGATCCCTGCCGAAGGTGCTCTCTCCAGAGCAAGGCGCGTCGATCAGCATCGCGTCGAACAGGCCGCCCCACGCCGCGCTGAGCTGACTGGGGTAGGCGTTTGTTATCAGGGCGTTTGTGGCCCCCATCCGTTCGAGGTTCATCGCCAGCACGCTGGCGCGTCCCCGAGAGACGTCGTTAGCCACGAGCACGCCTTCGCCCTGCATACGCGCCGCCAAGTGAGATGCCTTGCCGCCGGGCGCCGCGGCCAGATCGAGCACCCACTCGCCAGGCTGGGGGTCGAGCAGCACCGCGGCTGCCATCGCGCTTGGGTCCTGGAGATAATAGACGCCGGCGGTGTGATAGGCGTGAGCGCCGAGCCGCGGTGGATCAGCAGCTGCGTCAACGAGAAAGCCCTCGGGGCACCACGGGACCGGCTCTGTGGGCCAGGGCAGGCTCGCTCTGAGCGCTGTCAGATCTCCGCGTGCCGGATTCAGTCGCAGTCCGTAATCGCGTTTGGCTAAGGCTGCGAAAAGCTCGTCGGCTTCCTCACCCAGCCAACCCCGCATGCGAACGACGAAGGCCTCAGGCCAGTCTGGCTCGTTGAGGGTGTTCATTCAGGGACGGCGCGCTGCAGCACTTATTCCTTTTCGTAAGGCTCACCATCGGCTGCCGGGGCGCGGGATTGACCGACGACGCCGGCAAGCACGATCATTGTCACCAGATAGGGCGCCATCAGCAGGAACTGCGAAGGGATTGGAACGGACAGGATGGCCAATCGGGTCTGTAGTGAGTCAGCGAACCCGAAGATGAGGGACGCGCCCAGCGCGCCCACGGGGTTCCACTTCCCGAAGATCATGGCTGCCAGGCCGATGAAGCCCTTCCCCGCCGTCATCAGCTCGTTGAAGCGCGCCACAGAGCTGAGTACGAGATAAGCACCACCCAACCCTGCGACCGCGCCGCCGAGGATAACCTGAACGTAGCGTACCCGGAAGACGTTGACGCCCAACGTGTCTGCGGCGCGGGGATGCTCACCCACCGCTCGCGTCCGCAATCCCCACTTGGTGAAGAAGAGCACCACTTGGATAACAATCACCACGATCAGAGCCACGTAGACTAGAAGGGTGTGATTGAAGAACGCCGGACCGAGGATTGGGATCCGCGACAGGGCGGGAATCGGCGCCAGCGGGAAGGTGGGGGGGCTGTTGAGGGTAGCGTCCCGCTGCAGATAGCGCGAGCTGAAATAGCCCGTCATTCCCGTCGCCAGGATGTTGATCGCTGTGCCCGCAATAATCTGGTCGACCTTGTAGCGGATGGCAAGTACCGCCAACAGAGCCGCCATCAGCGCACTGCTGAGGAGTGCACCTAACAGACCGATCCAGATGCTGCCGGCTATGCTTCCGAATAAGGCTGCGGCAAACGCTCCGGTGAGCATCATACCTTCGATGCCAATATTGATGACGCCGCTGCGCTCGCACATCACGCCGCTTAGCGCGGCCAATAAGATAGGAATAGAGCGGAGCAGGGAGGACTGCAGCATACCCGTGAGGTTCATCGATCGCCCGCGGGCGGCCCAGGTCAGGAAGGCCAAGACAAAGAGACCGGCTACCACACCGAGGACGACATCCTGATGTTCAAAGCCTTTTGCTAGCTGCCAGCCCCCAGCCGCTGCAGCCGCTGCTGCCATAAGGTAGATCCCCAAACGGGTGGAGAAGACCAGGTTGTCAAGGATCACGACCGCGTCGCGGGCAGTTTGGAAGACGAAGGTTGTCCGTTCACCCGCCCGGGTCGTTGGCAAGAAGAGGGCAAGCATAGCTATAGCAAAGATAAGGAATGCAATGCCCATCCCGCGGGCTCGACGTCGGGACCTCGGTGTAGTCTCTGATTCATTCATAGCTTCTCCTGATTGCAGTGGTCAGGTGTGTGCCGGCCGATGGCCAACCGCCGATGAAACCAAGCACCGCGTGTCCTATGGGCCGTGGTGTGCAAAGTAAGGCGCTCTCCAAATCCTACCCCTCGCCCCACCCGCGCGTCAAAGCAATCTCCTCCCCCTCCAAGCGCTGTCGCAGGCGATAGATCGCCCGGATGATCTCTGGTGCCGCGACAAAGACGATAATGAGGCCCTGCAGAATGGAGGTGATGTCGATGGGAACTCGCGCGATGCCCTGCATATTCCGCGCTCCGGCTCTCAGCGCGCCGAAGAGCAACGACGCCAAGACCACGCCGAGCGGGTGGCTCTTGCCCAGCAGAGCCAAAGCTATCGCGTCGAAGCCGTAGCCTGAGGCGAACGCGTTCGGCATAAAGCGGAGAACACCGAGAACGTCCGTCGCCGCCGAGAGCCCGGCGAGCGCACCGCTCATCGCCATGGTGATGACGAAGCTTCGAGGTACACTGATCCCGGCGTAGCGGGCGGCGTTCGAACTATGCCCTACGGTGCGCAGCTCGTAGCCCAGTGTCGTCTTGTAGAGCACCCACCAGACGACCCATGCCATCGCTAGCGCCAGCAGAAACCCTGCATTGACGGTCAGCTCGACCCGATTCGGGAAGAACTGGGGAAGGTAAGCGCTCGGCTGGATGCTAGGGCTCACTGGTCGTCCATCCCCCCGTGCCATCGGCCCGCCGACATCGAGGAGGAACTCCGCGAGTCGGAACGCGATGTAGTTCATCATAATCGTGTTGATGACCTCGTGGGCGCCAGTCTTGCCCTTCAGATAGCCCGGGATGGCGGCCCAGAGTCCGCCGCCCACCATCCCTGCCAGCAGCGCCAGCGGAAGGTGGATGATCTGCGGCAACCCCGTGACGGCGTAGCCGACGTAGACCGAGGTCAACCCGGCTATGAAGTACTGTCCTTCGGCGCCGATGTTGAAGAGCCCGCCCTGAAAGCCCAGAGCGACGGCCAACCCGGCGAAGATGTACGGTGTCGAGATGCGTAATGTCTCGGTGATGGGAAAGAGGGCCCGCCGAATCTGAGCTGGATTGCCGCTAAGGATCGCTTCCACGATCCGAACCGGATTTCCAAAGGCCCCTGTGAAGAACGCGCCGTAGGCCCTACCGATCACCGAGAAGGCCCGGAAAATGCCTTGAAAGACGCCCTGCTGAAAAGCCTCGTAGACACTCTCGTCGGTGAAGATAATCACCAGGGCTCCGATGATCAAGGCCGTCACAATCGCCAGCGCAGGGACCAGTAGGTCTTTGGCGCTGAGTCCGCGCTCGCCCGCCTCCCCTGGCTCCGAAGACTCCTGGGCGCTCTCCTCTGCTCGCTCCTGAGCCTGATCTCGTTTGGCCTGGGTCTCAGCCTCTTGATTCTCGTTCATCGGACTCCTTCTCTATACCGTGGACGTGTCTACCGGCGTCGACCGGCTTTCATGAGAGGTCAGCTTGCTTCCTGCCATAAGCAAGCCCAATTCCTCTCGGTTCACTTCTTCTGCGAGTACCGTGCCCACGATTTTGCCTTCGTACATGACGATGATCCGATCAGCGAGAGCCATGATCTCGTCCAGCTCCGCCGAGACGACGAAGACCGCGGCACCCTCATCCCGCTTTCGCACGAGCTGACTGTGGATGTACTCGATCGAGCCGACATCAAGCCCGCGCGTCGGCTGGGAAGCGATGGTGACCTGGACCGAGCGGCTAAGCTCACGAGCCACGATCACTTTCTGTTGGTTGCCGCCGGACAGATTTGTCACGGGCGTGAGAACGCTCGGTGTTCGTACGTCGTATTCGGTGATCAACCGCTCAGCGCGCTCTCGGACCGCGCGTTCCTGTATAACCGCGCCTTGAGCAATAGGGGGCAGGTAATAGGTATTGAGGATCAGGTTGTTGGCTACGGAATAGCTGAGGACGAGGCCATCACGTTGACGGTCCTCCGGGATGTGGGCCGTCCCTGCCTCCGTGATCACCCGAGGCGATGTGTTGGTGATATCTTTGCCCGCGACGAAGACACGCCCGCCATCAGCAGGACGCAAGCCGGTTAGGGCTTCGACAAGCTCCGTCTGACCATTGCCTTGCACGCCAGCCAGCCCCACGATCTCGCCGGCACGCACCTCAAAGGAGACACCCTCCACAGCCATCTTGCCCCGGTCACCGCGCACGTGGAGATTTTCCACGCCAAGGATCGTCTCACCGGGTTCCCGGGCATCTTTCGGGACCTGGAGGATGACTTCCCGGCCTACCATCATCGCCGCCAGCTCGCGCTCATCGCTTTCCGCAGGTGTTGTGCTGCCCACATGACGCCCGCCCCGAAGAACGACAATGCGATCCGAGATCTCAAGCGCTTCTTTTAGCTTGTGCGTGATGAAGATGACGGATTTGTCTTGGGCGACCAGCGAGTGAATGATCTCAAAGAACCCTTCGACCTCCTGGGGCGTCAATACAGCCGTTGGCTCATCGAGAATGAGGATATCCGCGTCGCGATAGAGCAACTTAATGATCTCAACGCGCTGTTGAAGGCCCACCGGCAGCTCCTCGATCACGGCATCAGGATCAACCTGAAGGCCATAGCGGTCGGAGATCTCTCGAATCCGCCGCGCAGCGCTCTGCCGGTTGAGAAATCCCCCGAGCCGCGTGGACTCCATACCCAACATCACATTCTCGGTGACCGTGAGCACCGGCACTAACATGAAGTGCTGATGCACCATGCCGATGCCGAGCTCAATGGCATCGTTAGGTCCCGTGATCGTCACGTTCTCACCCCGGACGACGATCTCCCCTTCATCTTGCTGATAAAGCCCGTAAAGGACGTTCATCAGCGTGCTCTTGCCAGCACCATTCTCACCCAACAAGCCCAGAACGTGACCCTGCTCCAGAGTCAGGTCGATATGATCGTTGGCCAAGACGCCGGGGAACCGCTTCGTGATTCCTTTGAGCTCTAAAACTCGAGGCCCTGCAGGCATAGTCTCTCCTTGCTTGGCACGGTAGGGGACAACGCGCAGAATGCAGGTTGACTTCCGCAGGCCTCTCCGGAGGCGTCTGCCTGCTGCGGCTTATCTCATACACGCAGTGAGGTGGCGGGAAGCCCTTTGTGACTTCCCGCCACCAAGCGCATAGCGCGAGCTACTGACTCGCTAGATAGTCGTCCCAGCCGGTGTTGATCTCACCGTCAATGATCGCCTGGCGCAGATCATCCAGGTCGCTCTGCACCTCGTCAGAGATCGTGCCGGCAGCTACGTCCGAGATACCAACACCCTCATTGTCCAGGGTGCCGACGTAGACCTCACCGCCGAACCCCTCGAAGTCGGGCGAAGAGGCCAACTCGATGGTGTCGAAGACCGCATTGTCCATCCTCTTGACCACACTCGTCAGAATGACATCGGCGTACTCCGGTGCGCTGACGGTCCAGTCGGTGTCCACGCCGATGACCCAAGCGTCGCCAGCCTCTTGCGCGGCCTGCGCCGTTCCCAGACCAACGGGCCCGGCGACGGGCATAATGATGTCGGCGCCCTCTGCGAGGAACTCATCACCCACACGGCGACCGTCGTCCGTGGACTCAAAGTTTCCGACGAAGACGCCGGTGCCGTCTGCAGTGTTCCAGCCGAGGACCTCGACATCCGTGCCGTTCTGCTCATTGTAATAGAAAACGCCCTGCTCGAATCCGACCATAAAGATCGTGACGGTCGGAATTTGGATGCCGCCAAAGCATGCCACTGTGCCGGTCTCCGTCGCAGCCGCAGCCGCATAACCGGCCAGGAATCCGGCTTCGTCCGTCGCGAAGCTCAGGCTGCGCACGTTATCGATTGGGGGGTCCATCACGAAGTCGACGATCGCGAAGCTGATGTCGGGGTTCGCTTCAGCGAAGTCCCGCGTGGCGTCAGCCAGCAGAAAGCCCACAGTGATGATCAAGTCGTAACCCTGGTTGATGAACTGGGTGATGTTCGGACCGTAGTCCGTCTGTGCCTGTGATACGAGGAAGTCGCCCTGGACGCCAAGCTCATCCTCGGCCATCTCAACGCCCGCCCAGGACGTTTCGTTGAAGGATCTATCATCGATGCCGCCGATATCTGTGACCATCCCGACTTGGAAGTCGGCTCGGGCGCCATCACCGCAGGCTGACAATACAACACCGGCCAGCAAAACCAAAACTAACAGGATTGAAAGGCGCTTACGCATTTACGTTACTCCTCCTTAGATGAATGTTAGAACGTTACGTGTACAGGGTCATAGTGCGCCATACAGCAGAGTGCCGATCTGTCTCTCGGCCTACCTCCTTTCGCCGCTTGTAGCAGGCGGCTTTCTCAATCGAGGCTCTGGGGTGTCCCGAGTTTGTTAAGATCTATCCTTTGTCTTTATAGTTCAAGTCGTCTTGAGCGCAACTCGAGTCCCGCCGCACTGCGTTTCGGCGGTCGGCTCAGCGTTGCGCACCCAGTCTGGTGCGATAAGCTTGTCTGACGTCTATGCGTCGACGGTCTCGGGCACAGATGGCGCTTCAGCCAGGGCGGCTGCCTCAAAGGAGAGGCTCTCTCCTTCCAGGTCGACCACGATGTGCGCGCCGCCAGCGAACTTCCCTCGCAGCAACTCCACGCTGATGGGGCTCTCGACGTATCTCTGGATCACTCTGCGCAGCGGCCGGGCCCCGAATTGTGGGTCGAAGCCCTGCTCTGCGAGCCAGTGCTTGGCTTCGGATGTGAGCGACACGTCCAGGCGGTGCTCCAAAAGCCGCTCGCGAATCTCCTGCATTTGCAGATCCACAATGCGCTCGACATCGCCAAGTGTGAGGTTGTTGAAGATGATGATCTCATCTACACGGTTGATGAACTCCGGTCGAAAAGTCTCCTTAAGCGCGGACAGGGTGCGGCGGCGAGCTTGCTCGTCCTCGTCGTCCTGCCCGCGGGCGAAGCCTAGCGCACCTCCTCGGGTCGTATAGTCGGTGCCCACGTTGGAGGTCATAATCGCGACGGTGTTGCGGAAATCAACCGTACGCCCTTGCCCATCGGTCAGCCGGCCTTCGTCGAGGATCTGGAGCATTGCATTCCAGACGTCGGGGTGCGCTTTCTCGATCTCGTCAAAGAGCACCACCTGATACGGGCGTCGCCGCACGGCCTCCGTCAGCTGGCCGCCTTGATCGTAGCCCACATAGCCCGGCGGCGCTCCAAAGAGTCGTGAGACCGTATGAGCTTCTCGGTACTCACTCATATCGACCCGGAGCAGGGCATCCTCATCGTCGAAGAGGAAGGCCGCTAGAGCCTTCGCCGTCTCTGTCTTGCCGACCCCTGAGGCGCCCAGGAAGACGAAGGTCCCGATGGGCCGTCGCGGATCCTTCAGCCCGGCGCGGGCACGCCGTATCGCATCGGCAATCACGCCAATCGCCTCGTCCTGACCAATGATCCGCTCTCGCAGAGCCTCCTCCATTCGGAGTAGCTTGTCGGCTTCTTTCTCCATAACCTGATAGACCGGTATCCCGGTCCACACCGAGACGACGTCGGCGATATCCTCTGCCTCCACGATCTCATCGATTTGGTGGCGGTTCAACCACGTCTCTCGCTTCTCGGTGAAGTCTGCTTCGACGCGCAAGCGCCGCGTCTTGATCTCCGCCGCGCGCTCATAGTCGCGGGTGTTACCGGCTGCCTCTTCCTCACCGCGCATGCGGTTGATCTCGGCCTCCATCTGTTTCAGTTCGGGGGGCAAGGTGAAAAGCGTGACCCTCAGTTTGGCCGCAGCTTCATCCATCACATCAATTGCCTTGTCCGGCAGTTGGCGGTCGGTCACATAACGGTGCGAGAGCTGTGCGGCTGCCACGAGCGCATCGTCGCTGATGCGCACTTTGTGATGCGCCTCATACCGGTCACGCAGCCCGTGGAGCATCTCGATCGTATCCGACACCGTCGGCTCGTCCACGAACACCGGCGCGAAGCGGCGCTCCAGCGCGCCGTCCTTCTCAATGTACTGGCGGTACTCGTCCAAAGTCGTTGCCCCGATGCACTGTAGCTCCCCCCGCGCTAACGCCGGCTTGATCATATTCGAGGCATCC
This sequence comes from uncultured Anaerolineales bacterium, assembly GCA_964586915.1. Taxonomy (GTDB): domain Bacteria; phylum Chloroflexota; class Anaerolineae; order B4-G1; family SLSP01; genus PWVB01. The sequence goes on along the minus strand of CAZPJP010000008.1, from coordinate 1,801 downwards.
AGCGCCCCCTGAGCATTGCCAGCGCCCACCACCGTATGCAGCTCATCTATGAAGAGAATGTTCTCTCCTTCTGACCCCTGTACCTCCTCGAGGATCGATTTCAGGCGCTCCTCAAACTCGCCTCGGAATCGGGTGCCGGCGACCAAGCCCCCCAGATCAAGGAGCAGCAGGCGCCTGTGTTTCAGAATCTCCGGCACATCATCGTTGGCGATGTTCTGTGCCAGACCTTCAACAATTGCCGTCTTTCCCACCCCGGGTTCCCCAATCAGTACAGGGTTGTTTTTGGTGCGCCGTACCAGGACCTGGATCACACGCTGAATCTCGCGCTCGCGGCCAATGACAGGATCCAGCTTATGCTCCCGGGCCAGTTGCGTGAGATCGCGGCTGTACTTGTCCAGGGTACGGTAGCTCGTCTCAGATTGAGGGCTGGTCAGCTTCTGCCCGCCCCGCATCTTCAGGACCGCATCTTTGATGCGATCGTGGGTGATATTGAGCTCATTGAGTAGCCGTGAGACGGGGCTGCTCTCTTCATCCGTGATAGCGAGCAGCAGGTGCTCGGTAGAGATGTAGTCGTCATTGAGCGCGCTTGCCTCGTCCTGGCTTTGATCGAGGATTCGCTTAACACGTGGAGTGATGAACACCTGTTGGTTGCCTCGGGCGCCATAGATGCCGGGCCGCGCATTGTGGCGCAAGAGCCGATCCAGCGACTCGGACATCTGAGCGGGATCGGCACCCAGCTCGGATAATAACGTTGGGACAATGCTGTTCTTCTGCTGAATCAGAGCCAGCAGAAGATGCTCAACATCAACCTGACTGTGTCCATAACGGGTCATCAGCTCCACAGCTCTTTGGGCTGCTTCCTGAGCCCGTTCCGTGAATCGATCGAAGCGCATCATAGGGCAATCTCCTACCCGAAAGGGCCATTTGCATAGTTCACCAGAGCGATGCGGGCCGCTGCCTGCTCTGCCATTCTTTTGCTGGCCCCGGTACCCTGCCCGGCGACCTCATCGTCGATGAGAACCTGTGCCGTGAACGTCTTGGCGTGATCGGGGCCTTCTTCGTCAACGATCTGATAGGCTGGCGTTCTTCCCAGCTCCGCCTGTGCCCACTCCTGGAAACGCGACTTAGCGTCAACATACGACTCGGCTTCTAAGATCCGTCCGGCCTTGCGCGCAAACCATGGCTCAAGGCGCGACCAGATGGCCTCCGGGCCACCGTCGAGGTAGAGCGCGCCGACCGTTGCCTCCAGCGCGTCGCATAGATTCGCCGGACGGTCGTGGCCGCCGCTCTCCGCCTCACCACGGCCAAGACGCAGCGCTTGCCCTAACTCCAGCTCGTGCGCAAGATTTGCCAGGGTCGTGGTACGAACGAGCGTCGCTCGCAATCGCGTCAGGGGACCTTCGGGGAAACCTTCATAGGTACGGTAAAGCCACGCTGCGACGAGAAAGTCCAGGACAGCGTCGCCCAAAAACTCCAAGCGCTGGTTGTGGTGCTCCTCACCCCCCTCCTCCGGATGCTCGTGAGCATAGGAGGGGTGGGTGAGCGCGAGTTTGAGCAGTGACTTGTCCTGGAACTGATAGTTCAGATTGGCTTGGACCATAGCAAGGGGGTCCTCGCTCTTGCCCATCGAGTCTCCTGGGAAAACCTGCATAAAGACGGAGGCACATCTGCGATCTTCCTAATCGATTATAGCACACACAGCTTTGTCTGGGTAGTGTCAACGATACGGGACAACTCGCGCCCGCCACTCGCGTTCGAGCCTCAACCAGGTATAATACCCTCTATGGAAACAGAACGTCTA
>CAZPJP010000007.1:23614-55928 GCA_964586915.1 uncultured Anaerolineales bacterium | reverse complement strand
GATAGTGGTTACTCGGTGCTCAAGGGCGCGGTTCCAGCAGCCCGCCGCCAGCGCACGCGAGGGCTCTGATGAAGGCGTGGGCGACCTATTCAGCTGGATGAGCAGTGGGGCGCGTTTGTGAGTGGCGAGAGGCCCGCAGGGCCGATCACACGTCGGCCCTGCTCTCACCTATGTCACCTATGTAGAGATACTGGCCCCAGTTCGGGTTTGGTGCAACGCCAGGAGAGCTTGGCGGATCGATCTCTGCCGTGAGCGGTTCTACGCTCTGAGAAGCCTCCACGTCAGCGTGGCCGGCGTGGCTGAAGCTAAGCACTTCGTGCACATGCACAATCAGCTCCTGTTCGTTATCATCCATCATTGGATACTCAGACGGCCTGACAGCCTGAACCTGACCGATCAACTGGTATCCATAGTCCGTGGCGATATTCCACACCACGAGCGCCACGTGGGGGTTATACTGTAGGTTGCGCAACGTGACCGGGCAATGCCAATCGCCCAACGCAATCTTCTCCTCTGCGAGATGCTCAAAACTGCCTACCGACACGATATGCGGCACCCCGCTCCGATCGATGGTGCTCATGAGGACATGCTGGCGTTCTGTTGCCAGTGCCACCGCTCGGTCAAAGGTCTCTGCGTTCATAGTTCACTCTCCGCTGATGTGGATCAGCTCTAGTGAGGCCTCAGGCCTTTAGCGCGGCAATGATGGTCCGGCAGAAATCCGGAAGATCCGCTGGCCCTCTGGAGCTGATCAGGTTACCGTCCTTGACCACAGCCTGGTCCGCCCATCTCGCGCCGGCATTGATCAGGTCGTCCTTGATTGCGGCGGTGGACGTGGTGTTCTTGCCAGCGACGATGCCTGCAGAGATTGGCACCCAGCCGGCGTGGCAGATGAAAGCTATGATACCGTCACGCTCGTAGACTCCCCGGACAAGATCCAGCATTGCTTCGTGGCGACGCATGCGATCCGGCGCGTAACCACCCGGAATGATCACCGCATCGAAATTCTCGGCTTCGACATCTTTCGCGGCGATATCGACGGATACTGGGACGCCGTGCTTGCCGTTGTAACTTTCGACACCCGACATCCCGACAACAACAACCTCGGCGCCCGCCTCCCGCATCCTGATCAACGGATACCAAAGCTCAAGATCCTCGAACAAGTCTTCGGCTAGTACAGCGATCCTCTTATCTTCCAGTTCCATAGTTTTCACTCCTTATCTAGAGACTCCTGCTGAATAGATGGCTAAGTACCAACTACTGGTAGATCGGAAGCTGCGGCTACCGATCGCGCATCCATACCACCATTTGCATCGGCGGGTGTTTGCACACGATCGGCCTGGGCATCATCTCGTCCTGGTCCTGCTTGACCGAGCGCACGCAAGGCGGCGTCCCGTATCTTGCCGATCTCAATCGGCTTGTTAAGGCACGCCTCGATGCGCAGTCTCGCCACGTCATCCGCCACGCGTTTGCATCCATGGGCCGTGATCCACACGATTGATGTCTTGGGATGCTCCTGGATGAATAGTTCGGTCAGATGGATGCCCGTCATCCCAGGCAACCTGATGTCGCTGACAAGCAGATCGAATGGGAGGTTGGATGCGATGCTCAGGGCGGCCCGAGCGCTTCCCACTGCGGAAACGTGGTAGGTTGAACCAAGCCCTTTGAGGGCCGCTGCAATGATGAGGCGCACCTGCGCATCATCTTCAACAACCAGGATTTGCTTGCGGTTCGCCACAGTCTCCGTTCCCTTACCCTATGTATATGTATGCTGACAGGTATGCTGGTGGCCTGTCTACTCATTCCAATCACACGTTCGTCGACGTGAATGGCCTCTCGAGTCCCAATGGGACCCGTAAGTCCGGGAAGAATAAGCTCCCCTACTGACCCTATACTAGCGCAAGACAGCGATCCCGAACGCTGGGGACGGTTGGGGCTGGTTCTGTAGTCGGTTTGGAGAGTTTGAACTACGTTGGGGTGAGATAGCTCAGACGGCGATCATTGGGATCTTCTGCGGTGGAGAGGGTAGGACGCATACGACACCACAGACGTCGTCTTGGACCGGGCGTAAGCGGAGATACTCGTCAATCTTGAGGGGCCGCCGGTAACCAGATGGTGAAGGTTGTACCTTCTCCCGGGCTGCTTTCGACGCTGATCCCTCCGCCGTGATCCTGTACGATACTCTGGCTGATGAAAAGTCCAAGGCCCAAGCCGTCGGGCCTCGTCGTGTGGAATGGATCGAACAGGCGCGACTGGACCTCGGGTGGGATGCCCACACCGGTGTCTTTGAACACCATACGCACGCCTTTGGGGTCCCCGGTCCCTCCAAGCGTGATCGTCAACTGCCCTCCGGACGGCATAGCATCGATTGCGTTGAGGATCAGGTTGAGAAACACTTGTTGGAGGCGGTTAGGGACCGCGTTCACAACGGGAATCACCTCGTCTTGCTGAACCACGTCTACGGCGATGCCCCGGTCTCGGCATTGCTTGTTTGTCACCGCCACGACGTGCTCGACAAGTTCGCCGAGGTGCGTGGCCTCCTTTTCCTCGGGATTGGAGGGTCGGTTGAGGTCCCGAAGTCGACCGACAATGCTAGCTGCCCGCTTGAGCTCCTCGGAGGCCATCTCCAGGTAGGTCCCCACGGACCTCTCCTCGTGTCCCAGGCTCTCTTCTGCTAATCCCAAGCATCCGATGACGGTCTGCAGAGGATTGTTGATCTCATGAGCCAGTGAGGCTGCCAACTGCCCCGTCAAGGCTAACTTCTCGGTCTGAACCATGGCGGCCTGCGCCTCGCGACGCTCTGTGATGTCCTCGACCATCCCGATGGCCAACTGCGGTTGGTATTCTACATCCCTGACCAAAGAGACGGTGACGTTGCACCAGATCGCTTGCTCATCGCTGCGCGTGAAGCGGACCTCAGTTCGGCATTTTTTCGATGTCCCGCTCATCAGTGCTGCGTAAAGGTCGGTGACCGTTGCTTGGTCTTCGTCAACCATAAAGGCACTGAGGCGCCGGTTCCGCAACGCGATGGCGTCTCTGCCGAGTATGCTCTCTAGGGCAGCGTTATTCTGGACGATGCGCCCCTCACGATCGAGCAGCGCTATGCCCATTGGGGCATCCTCGAAAATCGCGCGGAATCTGGCTTCACTAATGCGAAGCGCAGCCGTCCGCCAAATCACGCGCTGCTCAAGTTCAACTGCATGCTCCTGAATCCGGCGATGCAGGCGTGCCTGCTGAATCGCAATAGCCAGCTGATCTCCAAGTTCCCGAGCCAAATCCAGCATACTCGCAGCGGGTCTACCCGGTGTGTGTAGGCCCAACCTCAGGACGCCGAGCAACTCGTCCTGCACCCGAAGCGGCTGCTGGATCAACGCGCGAGCGCCTTCAGCCTGGAGAACGGTGGTTATCTCAGAGGGCTGTGTGAGCGTCAGGACATCCTCGGTGATCATCTGTTGTCCTCGGCGCAGGTGCTCGAGTTCCGCTGTCCAGGATTCATCGAGGGTTGTCTGCCACCCCTCGCCGATCTCTGTCTCACCGCTGACAGTATAGACCGCGAGCAGAGAGGCCCGATGTGTCTCGAAATCGAAGAGCATAACGCTGGCGCGTACACAGTCGATCATCTGGGGCAGGCGCGCCAGCGCCGCCTCGGCAATGGCCTTGGTCGATTGCGCGGCCAGGATGGCCTGGTCAATGTGGTGCAGCGCGCGCAAGCGGTTGGTGTACTGACGCAGCGAGTTCTGTGCGCGCCGTAATGCAGTGATATCAAGCCCGTAGAGGTTTGCATATCCCTCTGGAGAGGGCGCGACGGTCAACGAGATGATGCGGTCGCCCACCCGGGCCTCGGCGCTGCTGTTGTGTTGTGTGCGGATCGTCTCCCTGATATGAGACTGCCAGCGAAGCGGCAGCTTCTCGCCCATCTCGACGTTCCAGCTTTGAAGCAACGGTTTGCTCCCCTGATTAGCATAGACCAGCGTGCCATCATTCCTGACCCGGAGGACAGGATTGGGGTTCTCGCTGGGGAATCGGGCAAGGCTGGCGACCTCGGTCTCGGCACGATGGCGCTCTGTCACGTCGAGCAATGAAAGTACCATCCCAGTGACCTTCCCTGCGCTGTCCTTGATCGGCACAAGTGACCAGTCCCAGTAGGTGACGCCGAGTTCGGGACGCTTGGGGAAAACAAAGGGCTTGGCGTGGTACGTGACGGGCTCACCCGTGTCCCGGACTTGCTCGAAGATGGCTTGATTCTCCGCATCGGGAAAGAGGTCAAAGTGGTTCTTGCCAATCAGAGCTCCTTTGCCCATCCCAGCCCCGTTGGCATAGGCTGCATTGACCTGGATAAAGTTGAACTCCGGATCCAGATAAGCGAGGTGGGTAAACGTGTTCTCCATAATCGCTTCGAGAATGTCGCGCTCGCGCTCCAATGTTTCTCCAAGTCGCTGGCGACGATGTCGTTCTCGCCGGAGCTGAACCACCAGCCGCCGGTTTGCGTCCTCTTGGGTCCGCTGATCGGTAATATCCTCGAAGACAGTGACGCCGCCGATAATCGTCCCGGTCCTGCTGGTCAGCGGTTCGGCTGCTGCACTCAGGATGACTTCGTGGTCGTCTGAGAAATGCAGCCGCATCTCAACGTCCCGGAGACTCTCTCCATGGAATAGGGCCCGAGCCAGCGGCATCTGATCTGGAGCAATGGGCCTGCCATCCAATGTGTACGGTGTGTAGGGGCGCTGGAGTTCATACACCGTGCCCGAGATGGGCTCACCTAGAATCTCTTGGCCGGTCCGGTTCGCCATGAGGACTCTGCCGTGTGCGTCGGCGATGATGATGCCGACGGGCAGTGTCTCCACCAGCGCGGTGAGCAGATTCAGGACCAGCTGGGAGTCAGCTATCTCTTTCGCTGGCGCGTCCAGCGCCTCTTCACCTTGGCCTCGACTGTCGGTAGATGTAGTCGTCACGCCCTGCGGCGCTGGGGCTTCGTCGGATGGCGTCTGTTTGTCCTTCCTCAACTCGTGCTGCACCTGACGTAGTTTCTCCTCTGTGCTCCGGAGGAGGTGTGAGAGATCACCCGTCGACATGCCGTCGTCTGAGACAGCCAGGCGATCTCGAGCTTCTGCTAGCTGCACCAGAAGCTCTCGTATAGATGGGATCTGAGGGTTAGTCACACTCATACTTGGATCTTCTCTTCGAAGGGCTCCAGTGGTCGGCTTGTGAGAGACCATTTGCCGCTGAGATATCCGACTTTCCTCTCGCTCCTGCTCCAGCGTGCCATTCGGGATTATAGGTTATATGCCACGGCGCTTGGCTCTCTGCGCTCTGCCTCGCAGGAGAAAACCGACCAACAACCCAAAGACGAAACCTCCGATGTGTGCCCAATAGGCAATGCCGCCCTGAGCGGTCTCGACCCCCAGGCTAGCCACGCCGCTCAACAACTGCATGATAAACCAGATGCCCAGAAAGATGACGGCAGTGACCCGGGTGACGGTGACGAAAAAGCCAAGCATGACCAGCGCGCGTATCTGAGACCCGGGGAACATGACGACGTATGCCCCCAACACCGCCGCAAGCGCACCACTGGCGCCGATACTTGGGGCCGTGCTGCCTGGGTTAACCGCGATATAGGCGATCGCTGCTACTAAGCCTCCGGCGAGGTAGAAGAGCACATAGCTGAGCTTTCCTAGGAGCGCCTCGACGTTATCGCCGAAGACCAGCAGGAAAGCCATATTGCTGACAATATGCAACCAGCCGCCATGCAGAAACATAGATGTGAAGAGCCCGTAGAGCTGGCGCCCCTGCAATATCTCGGCAGGTATCACACCGAACGTCTCCGTAAACTGCCTAAGCTCGGGCTGTGAGAGGGAGATCTCGTAGAGAAAGACCAGGACGTTGAGCGCCACAATCACCCATGTCACATAGGGTGGGGGCGCGCCCCGAATATCATCATCACCGATTGGGAACATGATTCACCTCACTGTGTTTCGTATGACGGTTTTCTCCTTCATCATAGCGGGCTTGGGGGGCGATGCAAGCTGGAACGCATCGAGCAGAGGCGTCAGCGGAGGGGGCCAACCCAGTTCCAACCCTGCTGCAACCAAGGTCGTCGTGAATACCAACATACTCCCGCGGTTATGGCGTCGTTCGGTGTGGTAGAGTAAGGGCGCCGGGGTTGTCCGGAGGCGCGGCGGACTCGAAGGCTAGCCCGCTTCCGGTGCCCCCGCAGAATCATTGTACCTGGTTTCGTCGTGCAACTGGCTGCCCTATGGAATGAGAATGGAGGCTGTTTATGGAGCTTTCACCCTCTGAACGCACAACCTATCTGTTTGTAGCCTCAGATTTCGGCGTCTACGTCTTTGAGCGCAGGGACGATGAATGGACTCAAATCCGAGCTGGTCTCGAAGGAAAACACGTCACCAGCATTACTACTCGACTAGGTGCCGTGCTGGCGGGAACGCGAGACGGCATTCAGCGCTCAGTGGATCTCGGTCAGAGCTGGTGGCCGCTCAATGAAGGGCTTACCGAACGTCACGTTCGTTGGTTAGCCTATCATCCCGACGGATCGGGACGGGCGCTTGCTGGGACTGAGCCTGCGGCGATCTTCGTCTCTCGCGCTGACGATGACACCTGGCGCGAGTGTGCCGAAGTTGCCAGGTTGCGGGATGAGCTCGGATGGTACCTGCCCTACTCTCCGGAAGCCGGCTGCGTGCGTGGCTTTGCCTTTCATGGCGCTCGCGGTTATGCTGCTGTCGAGCAGGGAGGTATGCTGAGAACGGATGATTACGGCGAGGCCTGGCGTCTGGTGGAGGGGACGGATGGCGTGCCGCGCACGCCTGACGAAGAGACAATGATCCATCCCGACGTTCACTCGGTTAACGTGCATCCTTCCTCCCCGAACACGGTCATCGCCCCGACGGGCGGCGGCCTGTATGCGAGCAGCGACGGTGGTGCTCATTGGCAACGGTTGTATAGATGTTATTGTCGTGCCGTGTGGGTCGATCCAGGCCGCGCCGATCATATGATCTTCGGCCCAGCCGATTCTGTTGATGCTAACGGGCGGATTGAAGAGACCATCAACGGCGGTGGGACCTGGGAGCGGGTGGACACTGGACTCGATACAGTCTGGCCTAATCATATGGTGGAGCGGTTTCTCCAGGTCGACGACGAGCTGCTGGCTGTGCTGTCCAATGGCGAGCTGATCGCCGCCGCGCTAGATACTCTGAAATGGCGGAGCGTGATTCCTGCTGTTCAGCAGGTGAACGCCGTCGCGGCTATTAGCATTTAGGTAGACTTGCTATCTTGGGGGCTCAACGTGTGAGCGACCTAGCGTTTCAACGAGCTTGTTGTCCAAGTATGTAGACGACCGGCTAATACTCTAATCACTGATCGATTACTCATAAGCGACTAAGGAGGCATTCGCCCATGGCACAGCAGCATTTACGTCTTGATTCGACGGAACTGTACCGCAGGACTGATCTGTCCAATCTCGAGTTCGAGACGACAGACGATCTTGAGGCGCTGAAAAAGGTCATCGGACAGCCGCGTGCGGTCGAGGCTATCCGGTTCGGCACGGGTATGAGGGATGAGGGGTTCAACATCTATGCCCTGGGTCCGACCGGCTTGGAGAAACGCGATCTGGTACAGCGCTTCTTCGAATCGCGCGCAGAGGATGCACCGACGCCGTCGGATTGGTGCTATGTTCACAACTTCGAACAGGAGCATCAGCCAGTGGCGATTGAGTTGCCCTCCGGAAAGGGTGTTGAGTTTCGTCGGGATATGGACGGCCTGGTGGAAGAGCTCCGCACCGCGCTTTCGGCTGCCTTTGAGAGTGAGGAGTACCAGTCTCGTCGCCAATCCATTATGGAAGAATTTCGCGAGCGCCAGGCTGAGGCCTTCGAAGAGCTGCAGGTGCGCGCCAGGGAAGAGGATATGGCGCTCATTCGCACGCCGGGTGGCATTGCGGTAGCTCCTGTGCGTGGGGGCGAGGTCCTGTCGCACGAGGAGATCGAGAAGCTATCCGAGGAAGAGCAGGAACAGATACAGCAGAAGATTGAAGATCTCCAGCAAGAGCTACAGCGCATTCTGCGACAGGTTCCCGGTTGGCAGCGAGAGATGCGAGAGGAGCTCAATGAGCTCAATCGAGAGATGGCGGATCTGGCTGTTGGCGCTCTGATTGATGAGCTACGTGAGAAGTACTCGGATTATCCCAAGATCGTGGATCACCTCGATGCTGTGCAGGAGGATATCGTTGAGAATGCCGAGCAATTCCTACCTCAGTCGGAAGGAGAGGCCCCGCAGTTTGTGGCGGCGATGCAACAGCAATCACAGGAACAGGCGTTGCAGCGCTATGGCGTCAACGTCTTGATCGATCACAGCGACTCCGAAGGGGCGCCAGTGATTTACGAGGATAACCCGACGTACCAGAACTTGATCGGGCGGATTGAGCACCGGGCGCAGATGGGGGCCCTGATGACTGACTTCACGCTGATCAAGCCAGGGGCGCTTCACCGTGCCAACGGTGGGTATCTCGTTCTGGATGTCCGCAAGTTGCTCACCCAGCCCTATGCTTGGGAGGGACTCAAACGGGCCTTAATGGCCCAGCACATCAACATAGAATCTTTGGGGCGGCAACTGAGCCTGATCAGTACAGTGTCCCTGGACCCAGCGCCCATTCCGCTCGAGGTGAAAGTCGCGCTGATTGGGGACCGCATCCTCTATTACCTACTGTGGCAACTTGATCCGGAGTTTGCTGAGCTCTTCAAGGTAGCAGCGGATTTCGACGAGGAGATGGATCGGGACGCGGAAAACCAGAAGCTCTACGCTCGTCTGATCGCAACGCTGGCTCAGCGGGAGGAATTACGTGCCTTCGACCGGGGTGCTGTGGAGCGGTTGATGGAGCGCAGCGCTCGAATCGTTGGTGATTCCGAGAAGCTTTCCGCGCGGATGCGCGAGATCAGCGATCTGATGATCGAGTCGAACTACTGGGCGGAGGAGGCCGAGCGCGATATAATCACGGTGGAGGATGTCCAACGTGCGATTGAGGCTGGCATCCATCGAATGGATCGTGTTCGTGAGCGGATCCAGGAGGCGATCCTCCGCGAGACGATTCTGATTGATACGGAGGGCGCTATTGTCGGTCAGATCAACGGTCTCTCGGTCTTGATGCTGGGTAACTATGCTTTTGGGCGCCCCTCGAGGATCACTGCGCGTGTCCGACTTGGCAAGGGGCAGGTGGTGGATATTGAACGGGAGACGGAGCTCGGAGGACCGATTCACGCGAAGGGTGTGATGATCCTGACCGGCTTCCTGGCAGGCCGTTATGCGCAGGATCAGCCGCTTTCACTGTCGGCGAGCTTGGTCTTCGAACAGTCTTATGCCGGCATCGAGGGCGACAGCGCCTCCTCGGCTGAGCTCTATACGCTGCTTTCGGCGATCTCGGAGACGCCGATCAGGCAAGATTTCGCCGTCACGGGCTCGGTAAATCAGAAAGGCGAGATTCAGGCGATCGGCGGTGTCAATGAGAAGATCGAGGGCTTCTTCGACATCTGTAAGGCTCGGGGTCTGACGGGAGACCAGGGGGTGTTGATCCCACTGTCGAATGTGAAGCATCTGATGTTGCGTCAGGACGTCGTTGATGCCGTTGAGCAGGGCGAGTTCCACATCCACGCTGTGGATCATGTCGATCAAGGCATCGAGATCCTGACAGGCGTGCCGGCAGGGGAGCAAGACGAGGAGGGCAACTATCCAGAGGGCACGGTTAATTACAGGGTTCAGCAACGGTTGAAGAAAATGGCGGAGCGGCGTAAGGCGTTTGCCGAGTCCGCCGAGGAGGAAACGAGTGAGTGAGCGCAAGGAAGCGCTGACGGTTCAGCACATTGTGGTGGCTCTGGACGCCTCACCTAACAGCCGTGCGGCATTGGAGGCGGCTGTGGAGATGGCGTCACGCTTTGAGGCAGAACTGCTCGGGCTCTTCGTCGAGGACATCAACTTACTCAGAACTGCGGAGTTGCCCTTCGCTCACGAGCTGGGTGGATACTCGGCTCATCGTAGACGGATGCGGATCGAGCGGCTGGAGCGTCAGCTTCGGGCCCGCTCGCGTAGCGTACGGCGGCTGTTCACATCTCTGACAAGACGCGAGGCCGTGATAGGTAGATTTCGTGTCAGCCGAGGACGGGTTGCTACGGAGATCCAAACTGCGGCAGAAACAGAGAAAGCCGACGTTTTGATCATGGGGCGTGCTGGTTGGTCCTATCTACGTCGTCGTCGGTTGGGCTCCACTGCGCGCGCCGCGTGCTGTGAGAACTTGCCTCAGGTAACCGTGGTGCTGGGGGAAGGGCGACAGATCAGTCCTCCCCATCTTGTGGTCTATGATGGCTCTCATGCCAGCGATCGGGCCTTGATGATCGGCGTGGAGCTGGCGGAGAAGACGTCTGGACCGCTGAGGGTGCTGCTTCTCGCTGATGACGCGGAGGATGTCGCCGATCTGAAGGCGCGAGCCAACCGTCTTCTACGCCCTTCCGACACTATGCGCCAATACCGGGCGGTTATTGCGGCGACCGCCCGCCAGCTGGCGCTCGTGGTTCGGCGTTCAGAGCACGGGACGCTTATCCTGCCGGCGACGGCTTCGCTGTTTGAGAACGGGTCGGTCGTCGATCTGGTCGAGCAGGTCGACACACCGGTGGTGTTAGTCAGGTAGTTTCACAGTACCGTCCCAATGCACATCTTGAGGAAAACGCTTAGCACACGTAGATTTTGCATAACAAAGCGCGGGGAACCCGTTCCCCGCGCCACTTACGTGGGTGAGTCCTCGTCGGTCTAGCTCAGTGAGGCGCCGCAATTGCGGCAGAATCGGTCACCCTTGCCGACCGGATTGCCGCACTGCGGACAGTAGGCCTCGTCCTCAGTCTGCTGACCCCCGTCGGTTTCGATCTCGTAGAGGGGCACGCCTTTCTCGCTGAAGGCATTGTAAAACGACGCGCCGGCGCCGATCAGTCCAATGGCAATCCAGAGGATCTTGAAGACACTCAGCGCCCCTCCCATGCCCGGCATGCTGCCGACGATGCCCGGTCCGGGCATGAGGAAAAGTCCGACAGTCATCACAACCAGCATAAGGATGCCGGCAATCAGGGATCGCGTTCTACCCGGTCGAATCTTCATCTGCCTTGTCCTCTTTCTCTCCCTCCGGCTCAATCCCGATAAGCTCGAGCACTTGATCGCCGGGGATCTCCTCGCGATCTCGGAGCTCGCTGGCAAGCTTGTCCAGCTCTTCGCGATATTCCCCCAACGTGTCGAGCGCGCGTTGATAGGCGCTTTCCAGGATAGCCTTGATCTCTTTGTCCGCTTCCCGAGCGGTGTCCTCACTGTATTCTCGGCGCTGGGCAATCTGCTCGCCCAGGAAGACCTGCTCCTCCGCACCGCCCAAGGCCATATGCCCGAACCGCTCACTCATCCCCCATTCTAGGACCATCTTGCGTGCCAGTCTCGTGGCCTGCTTGAGATCATCCGCGGCGCCGCTGGTCGACGTATTGAGAACGAGCCGCTCGGCAGCCCGCCCGCCCATCATGACCGCGAGGCGATCAAGCATATAATCTCGGGGATATATGTACCGATCCTGTCGCGGCAGCTGCTGGGTGACTCCCATAGCCTTGCCGCGCGGCATGATCGTGACCTTATGGATTGGATCCGCGTGAGGTAACACCGCTGCCAGGATGGCGTGTCCACCCTCGTGATAGGAGAGTGTCCGGCACTCCTCCTCTGTCATCACAACATTCTCGCGTTCCAGCCCCATCAAGATCTTGTCGCGAGCCTCCTCGATATCCTCACGGTGGACAGCATCGACCTCCCGGCGAGCAGCTAGCAAGGCAGCCTCGTTGAGCAGGTTCTCCAGGTCGGCGCCGCTGAAGCCCGGCGTCCCCCTTGCGACGCGTTCGAGGTCGACGTCCTCAGCGAGCGGCTTGTCTCGGGCGTGGATCTTGAGGATCTCCACACGGTCACGCATAGAGGGCAGATCCACCGCGATGCGCCGGTCAAACCGGCCCGGGCGCATAAGCGCCGGGTCCAAGATGTCCGGACGGTTGGTTGCCGCCATCACGATGACGTCCTCGTTGGCCTCAAATCCGTCGAGCTCCGCCAGTAGCTGGTTTAGCGTCTGCTCCCGCTAATCGTGTCCGCCGCCGAGGCCGGCGCCCCTCCGCCGGCCGATGGAGTCCAGCTCGTCGATGAAGATGATGCTCGGCGATGCGTCCTTGGCGTCATTGAAGAGATCGCGGACGCGGGATGCGCCGACGCCCACGAACATCTCCATGAAGTTCGACCCCGTAATGCTGAAGAAAGGCACCTCCGCTTCCCCGGCGACGGCGCGGGCCAGCAACGTCTTCCCTGTTCCGGGTGGACCTACAAGCAAGACGCCCTTGGGCATCTCGCCGCCCAAGCGCTGGAACTGATCGGGATTGCGCAGAAACTCAATCACCTCGCGCAGCTCCTCTTTGGCGCCGCGAACGCCGGCCACGTCGTCGAAGGTCGTGCCTTCTTCGCGTCGATCGTAGAGCTTCGCCCCACTTTCTCGCATCGAGAAGATGCTCTGACCGCTGGAGCGCATCTGCCGGAGGAACACATAGCCCAAGCCGATCATAAGCACAGTGGGCACAGCGCTGAACAGAATCGTCAACCACGGGATGTCGGAGGCGGGTTCAGATTGAACCGCTACGTCGTACTCCTCTAGCAGCGGCATCAGCTGTTCATCACCGAAGGCCGGCATGAAGGTGGTGAAGTCGGTGTAGGTGATGGTCTGTTGAGCGGTGACCTGATATTGCCTCGACTCCTTTAACGTGCCTTGGATCTCCTGACCGCTGACGGTGATCTCGTCGACGTTGTCCGCTCGCACCTGTTGCTTGAACGTCGTGTAGTCGATGCTAACGTCTGCACCGCCGCCCAGTAAGTTGCTCACCCAGGGCGCGACCAAAAGGATCAGCGCGACCCAGAATATGATCTGCCAGACGCTACACCCTGGACGGCGCAGGCGAGCCAGGGGATTCCGATCCCGTTGATCATCTGAGTTCCTTGGATTCTGCATCATTGCTTTCTATGCCTTGATGTTTTGTTCATCTGATGGTTTCTCCCTCAATTGTGGTCCATTGCCGCCAAGCCAGTGTCCAGAGTGCTGAGAAATAGGCTGCGATGGCACCTCGGACCAGGAGCAGGAGAGGCCAAAGGATGCAGCACAGCGCCGCCAACAGACCGGGTAGGGCGGTTACCAGCGCAATGGCGATTCCGAGACCGATCTGGATCAGAAAGAGCACCACCGCCGATCCGAGGTTGTTGATCAGCACTTCCCAGCCGCGCGCGTAGGCGGCAAAGACTCCTAAGTCTTCCAGCATACAGGCGCGGTTGGCGAAGGTTCGCAGCAGGCCCAGTACCAGCGCGATGGGCGCAACGATGCATAGGAGCGCGCCGAAGAGCAGGGCGACGTTAGGACCGATCACGCCAGGCCGGATGTCGAGCATCCGGGCTACGCCAAGCAGTGTACCGCTCAATCCCAATCCTGCAACGAAGACAATCAGGCCGGGAATTGCGGGCAGAACGCCGATCCCAATCAGGCGCCATCCCTTTTGCCAGCCAGCGCTAAAGGCTTGCCCAAAGCTTGAGATACCTCCTCCAGCAACAGTGTCCACACCGGCAATCAGCCCGCCCCGTGCCAGCGTCGAGATGACCCAGAGCGCGAGACCAAAAACCACGGCCACGATCACGATGACGATGATAAGAACCGCAATCACAGCTTCCGGAAGACCTAAGCTCCGCGGGAAGCCCCGGAAGGGCATGTCCGGAAAGTCCCGGAACTGCGGAGGGGCTCCATCGAAGTCGAAGTCCCTTCCCCCGAATCGGAAGCCCGAACCGGATGTGCCGCCTCCGCTGCTCAACGCAACCAAAACGCCCAATAGGATCAGGAACTTGTGCTCCCAAATAAGATCCCACGTTCGCCTGAGAAGCTTACCGTAATCCATAGTTGTCGTCCTCCAGTCTGATAGTCTTTAGTTCGGGTCAGCAACGAATCACGCTGAGGTCGGCGGCTGGGGGCCTAAGCACCTCGGCGCGGTTGATCACGGTTGGCTCAGACCCAGGTTGGGTCAAGTCCACTCGTTAATACGGGAAAGCTACCGGCCAAGTTGCACGATGGCGTCTCTCAGCACCGCAGCTGATGCTTCGAGTGATCTCTGCTCGTCTGGCGGTAGCGAGGTGTCCATAATCCGATCGACCCCACTCTGAGCCAAGGCGTAGGCAAAGGTCGCGCCCACATCGCCTCCGCCGACGATGCTGACTTTGCGCGCTTTCCAGCTCCTCTGCTGCACCATAGTCCTCTCCTGGCTCTGTGCCCGCTTGTGGGGTTGGTTCACCGCAGATACGTTAGCAGCTTGCGCCGATGAAGCGGATGTCGCAGCTTGCGGAGTGCTTTGCGCTCAATCTGGCGGACGCGCTCGCGACTGACACCGAGTTGCTTGGCGAGCTCTTTGAGTGTGTGTCGCTGATGGTCTTTCAGCCCGAATCGCTGGTACAGCACCTGAATCTCCCGGTCTGTCAGAACCTCGCTCATCACGGCGTCCAAATCCTCCCGCATCAGCTGAGACTGAACCGACTCAGCCGGGGTAGGTGCATCATCATCGGGAATTAGATTGAGCAATTCGCTATCCTCTGCTTCCCCCACCGGTGTATTGAGTGAAACCGTGCGCTTGGATACTTGAAGTATCTCACGCAAGCGTCTGATGTTCTCCTCGCCTAAGGCCTCCGCAATCTCTTCCACCGTTGGGCTACGGCTTAGCTGCTTCTCCAACTGGCGACTCGCCTCGTGGATGCGTCTGAGGCGACTGCGGAGATAGTACGGAAGACGAATGGTATATCCCTGTTGGGTGAGCGCCCTTTTGACCGCCTGCCGTATCCACCAGATCGCATAGGTGCTGAAACGATTGCCCATAGTATAGTCGAACTTATCCACAGCTTGGATCAGCCCGATGTTTCCTGCCTGAATGAGATCCTGGAAGGGTAATCCGTAGTTTCGATACCGCTTCGCAACACTGATGACCAGGCGCGTGTTAGCCTCAATAAACCGCTGCCGGGCGATCTCTCCATCGATAACCTGAGACTCCAGCTCGGCGGTCTCCTCCGGTGTGAGCGCTTCGGAGGCCTCCAGCCGCTCTCTGGCTGCTTCGCCTTGTTCGATCCGTCTAGCTAGGGCGCTCTCATCCTCCGATGTCAAGAGAGCCACATCACCGATCTGGCTGAAGTAGAGCGCCAACACGTCGTCACTGAGAGCGCTTGAGGAGGGCGTCTTCTCTGAATCAACGTTAGCTGACTCCGAGGACCATTCCTGCTGCATCTCCTCTGATAGCGTCTCCAGGGAAGTCTGCGTATCATCCTCGGTGTCGAGGTCCAGATCGGCTTCGGTCTGCGCGTTGAATAGATCGCGCTCGGCATCCGTAAGCCCCTGCTCCTCCTGCGGCGGGCGGTGGGTGTTGTCTTTACGATCGAGCTCAATCACTGCAACCTCCATAGGCCTCAACGGGGAATGATCAAGGTGCGTTACGGGTCGCTTGACAGAAGGGCGCGCGCCACGCGCGCGCCCTACGTCGGTGGACGCAGCCTATGCACCCCTACGGTTGCTTCCAGCGCTCACTAAGCTTCTCACGATACTTGCGCACCTGACCCTCCACGGCGGTCAAGGCCTGTTGTAGCGCTGTTCTTGGCTCTGGTGCTTTCTCGACGGCAGCGATGTCATTGGGGCGCATGTAAACCACGACGCGCGCCTGATACCTGTGAGGGGTTTCGGAGCCGGTCAGTTCCTCCAAGGCCACCGAGGCGCCGATGATGTCTTTGTGTCCCTCGGTCAGCTCTCGCAGGCGCTGCTCAGCCTCGATGCGCAGTCTCTCGTCGGGCTGTTCGATCTCGCTGAGAAACTCAAAACTGAAGTCTGTCTGGCTCATGTCTTTCCCTTCTACACTATGTTTGTCCACTTCTGCTCGTTATCTGACAATCCCATATCGCTACGCCTCATCGATCGAGTTTTGGGGCATAGGAAAACTCTGTCTCATTGTACTCTGGATATCGCTGAAGGCCGTCCACAGAGACGCAGAGATAGACACACGTATCCTCCGTCGCTTCCGTTAAGGCGACTGGTACAATGCGTCTTTTCTTCTGCAGAAACGCCCGATCGATGACTAGATCTGTGATCCGGTCTTGCTCATTGTCGACGATGACAGTGGTGAGATTGCCGCAGTGTACACCGCTGCAAACTACAGGGACGCGGGTCTTGAGATCTACGGTAGTCATATCCCATTTTCGGTTGCTCCTGGGTCCGCCTGATCCTTCGGTCCATGGCCGGCGTGACGGCGTTATGGCAGTTGCAGGCGAACATCTGCGACCACCTCGGCAACTGCAGGAGGAAGCTCTACCGATTCCAGCGCTCGCATCACGACTTCGCCGACATCCGGCGCTTTCTCGTGCAAGGCTAGCAGATGGCGCGTTAGGCGCGCTGGGTCGACCGACTCGGCCCGTTGAATTTCCTCACTGACGATCTGGAGTTCTACCTGCGCCTCGTGCTTGTCCACATCGTCGATAGCCGGATGGTCAGATATGGCCGCCGAGAGCTCCTCGACGAGCCCTGGAAGCCCACTGAGGCTGGCGAGTCGCGTTGGCCGAGCATCGCGCTGCGTGAACTCGAAGGTCTCAGCGCCAGCCTCTCGGCCGACCGTATCTTTTCCTCCTTTAACATTACCGTAAAGGTAGGCGCCCCGATCCACGCTGTCCTTGAAGTCGACGTTGGCAGCCGTGTCCGGACGGTATGGGATACGATTTCGCGGACCAGTCTCCTTTTCGGGTTCTACAGCCGTGTCAAGCGCATCGCCTCCTACCTCCGCAACACGCCGGCTGCCGGTTGGCTGCTCCTCTCCTGGAGGTCCGAGTACCTTATAGAACTCCTGCGCAAACCCGTCCAACCGACGCGCCAGGGCCGGATCGGCCTCGACCATGGCTTCCAGGACACCAATCAGCTCGGCGGTATGATCCGACGGATTCTCCCGGAAGGCGTCCCACAGATCGACGTGAGGCGACTCCTCCTCTAGGCGCGTTGACAGCATCTGAACCGTGTCGCGGGCCCCGCTGACGGCCTCAGGACCATATCGCTCCCGCATAGTTTCCCCGTCGTCCTCAACATACATACCGAGCAGTCGCACGACGTCCTGGACAGCCATCGGTCTCTACCTCCTCGCATCCTCTTGTGATAACCACCTGCGCTTGACCAGTAAGATCTCCTGCGTCGTAATGTGAACCCTCCCTGGGCCGCGTGACCGGGAGGCTGGACGCCTATCCGGCCTCGGAGGATCCCTCGACTGATTCCGCCTCCTCAGCGGCTTCGGCGATCTGCTCGACGGCCTCGTCTAGTTGCTTCTCACCTTCCTCGACCGCGGCCTCGGCCTGCATCTCCAAGCGCTGTATTCTGGCCTGAGCTTCATTGATCTGGGCACGCGCCTGGGTCATCGCCTCGTCTGCTTGTTGGCGCACATCCTCCACGGTTGCCTCGATGGAGGCCTGCATATCCGCGAAGGCCTTCGTCGCTTGGTCTCGCATCTCATTGGCCTGGCTTTGGATTTGCTTGCGCGTCTCCTCACCAGACTGGGGCGCCGTCAACAATGCGAGTGTGGCGCCGATCAGTCCGCCAAAGAAAAGCCCTAACGTGAAGCTCTCAAAATTGCTCTTCTGGTCTGCCATGGGTTACCTCCTGAGACTAAGTTGATTGTACGTTGATTAAAAGTATAGTGCCATCACCAGCCCATCAAGACCCGCTCATGCCGAGGCCGGCGACGGGTGTTCCACATTCGGGGCAGGTTCCCTCCTGGGTCACGCTGTTTCCCAGAATCGAGTATCCTGCGCGGTGGACCAACAGCTCTCCGCACTTGTGGCAGTTTGTGCTCGCATTCTGCCGGGAGTTACCTGCATACACATAGTGCAGTCCAGCTTCGCGGCCGATCTCGAGAGCGTCCGTGACCGTCGACTCCGGTGTCGGTGGGACGTCCTGCATCTTGTATGCCGGGAAGAAGCGGCTTAGGTGCCATGGTGTTTCGGGTCCTAACTCTTCAACGATGAACTCCGCGGTGTCCCGCAGTTCCTCGCTGTCGTCGTTGACGTCTGGGATGAGCAGGGTAGTGACCTCGACCCAGATGCCAAGCTGCTTCATCAGCTTAAGGCTGTCTAGAACCGGCTGCAGGCGCGCCCCAACGTGCCGGCGGTAGGTCTCGTCCCGAAACGCCTTCAGGTCCACATTGGCCGCATCCAAAAAGGGGTGCATGGCCTCAAGCATCATATGTGTCATGTAGCCGTTGGTGACATAGACGTTATTGATGCCAGCGTCCTGCGCCAGCTGCGCGATATCGTAGCTGTACTCAAAGAAGATCGTGGGCTCAGTGTAGGTGTAGGCAATGCTCTGACACGTGCGCGCCTGCGCTGCCTTGACAATCTCGTCTGGGCTCACTTCCTCCCCTACAATCCTCCGCTGATCCCGAGGCATCTGGGAGATGTCATAGTTCTGGCACCAGTCGCACCTGAAATTGCATCCCGCCGTGGCGACCGAGTAAGCCCTGGAACCCGGATAGAAGTGAAAGAGCGGCTTCTTCTCGATCGGATCTACGTGGCGCGCGATAAGCTCTCCATAGACCAGAGTATAGAGCGTCCCATCGCGATTCTCGCGGACTTGACAGATACCCCGGCCGTCCGGTGAGATCACACAATGGTGCGCGCAAAGGTGACAATGCACACGAGCCTCGGATAAGGGTTCCCATAGCTTCGCTTCTTCCAGCATCGCTCCCCCCTCCATCTAGAACAGACCTATAAGAGGATAGACCTCTGAGCAGCTGACGTGCCGGCTGAGTGCTTGAATCATCGGCCTATGGCATCCTAATCATCGCGGAAGCCACTGCACGGCATCGAACGCGATGAGGCGACTCAGATGAGGCTCAAAGGTCACATCTCCCAACGAGACGTACTCGGAGCCATCACCTTGGAACTGGTAGGTGCCCAGCGAGATCCATTCACCCCCCGAGGCCGCCGATTGATCCACGATCCGGAGCGTGAGCCCGCCCGAATGGGCCACCCGGTACCTTTAGGATGCACTCCAGTTCGGGTCAGTCTCTTCGGGCGTGGTCGGCCCTTGGGCCGCGACATGTCGCGGCAGCAATAACGATAGTAGGAGCGCGAGCGTTACAAGCAAACCAAGACGCTTAGTCATCTGCTCTCTCCTTTCAGCCTCCAAGACACGGCGTTGGGCCCGCCTGGCTCCTGGCACCTCCGTTGTCTAGCACTGATCTGTCAAGGTCTGATCCGTTGCTCAACCAAGTGGCTGTCAGGCCCCGTATTTGTCCAGACGTCTGGCGTTGGCAAGCATGAGCGGCATCAGATCCGCCGCTGGTAAGCGTGGTCCCAGACCCCCGGTGATGCAAGCGCGTTCGTGGAAACGCGTGACTCCATCGGGGCGGCAGACCGGCGACCAAAGGACGACGGGCACCGGATGCCAGCTGTGATAGCGCATCTTTGCTGGTGTTGAGTGGTCGCCCGTGACAACCAGCACGTCGGGCTCCAGATCCAGTATCCGCGGCAAAAGCGCGTCCGTCTCCTCAATCAGGGATACTTTCTGGTCGAAATCCCCGTCCTCACCGGCGCTGTCGATGCGTTTCACGTGAACGAAGAAGAAATCGTACTCGTCCCAATGGTCGGCTAACCTATCGAGCTCCTCGGAGACGGAGTGGCTAGCCGGCAGCGCATCCATGCCGATCAGCTTGGCCACGCCACGGTACATCGGGTACATAGCAATCGCCAATGCCCTCAGGCCAAATGCTTCCTCTACCGATGGCCACGTCGGTACTTGAGAGAAACCGCGCAACAGCACCATATTTGCGGGATGGTGATCACCAAGCACGGTCCGAGCCTGATCGACGAAAGAGCGGACAAGCCGGGTCGCCTTCTCAGAATCCGGGGAGAGGGCCTCCGGTTCTAGCGGTGGCTCTCCTACTTCCAGCGGGTCGGTATCGCTGATATTAGCAGCGAGCCCGTCCCCTCTGAGCACCAGCAAAAAGCGATACTCCTTGACCGGCTGAACAAAGAGCTCGACGCCTCCCAGTGCAACGTGCTCCTGTAATAGGTTGCATAGGGTTCTCCCTTGTTCGGTCGGTATCCGCCCGGCTCGCCGATCGCTGACTTTCCCTTCTTCGTCAACGGTACAGAAATTACCCCGCGCCGCGACATCACCAGGTTGCAGGTCAAAGTCAATCCCCAGTGCCGAGAGCACCCCTCGGCCTACCTTGTACTCCAGTGGGTCGTAGCCGAAGAGCCCCAGATGGCCTGGTCCGCTGCCCGGCGTGATGCCCGGACCGACCGGCATCTGCAAACCACACACACCTCGTGCAGCCAGGGCATCCAGATTGGGCGTCGCTGCGGCCTCCAGTTCGGTCATAAATTTGGCCGCCTCATCGGGGAGCCCGCCCACGCCATCCATCACCATTAGCACAATCTTGCTGGTTTCGTCCCGCTTGATTAACGGTCTGAGAATGTCCAACTTCACCTTTGTTGACTCCCCTCGCTCTTTGCTGATCTCAGCGCCGATAGCTACTCGCTTACATTACGTATGCATATGAGTGTTGCGCACCCCTCTCTGTCTGACCGCGACATCGAAGCATAGGTTGTCTGCATCCCTCACGGGGGGCCAGGAATCTGTCCACTGGGCGTAGTGCTCTGAGGCGGTCCCACAATGATGTCGGGCTCAGCCAGACTGGGATCAACCACAAGGGCATTGGTCACATCGACGACGCCCTCTTGCTTCTCGGTGAGCTCCTCGGCGGTCGCCTTGACCTCGGCGGAAGGGACTCTGCCTTTCAGCGTCACGAGCCCGTCCTCATCGATGACCTCAATGGCATACTCGGCGGTCATGTCATTCTCGGAGAGCGCTGCCTCGACCCTTTTCCTGACTTCGCTTTTCAAGACCATCGTTAGTTCCCCCTTTTTGCTCGTTGGGCTAAGTTCTTCCCGTCTCCAAACCTCCACTTATGTCGCTCTGAAGCTGCAACCATTTCACGATGTCGCTTCTTCGAACGAGCCCCTGCAAACGGCCCTCGCTCAGGATCGGCAGCTGTCGGATGTCCAGCTGAGCTAACTTATCGAGGGCGTCGCTAGCGTTTGAGTCAGCTGAAAGCGTCTGCAGCTCCTGTTTGGGCGTCATGATCTCCTGAACGCGCGTGCTTTGCCAAGCGTCACGCGCGATCGAACGGACGTCCTCTAAAGTGACCATACCCACTAAGTCGCCCTGATCGACGACCGGAAATCCTCGTTCATCGGTCTGCATAATGTAGTCGTGGACAAGCTCTGCCACGCTCCGGTTTGGGGAGATCGTGGGTGGATCGCGGCGCATTACCTCGGTGACGGGAACGTCATCCAATGCATCGCGGACGACCATTTGCCGGTAGCTCTGGACAGCGGCATTGTGGAGAAACCAACCGATAAACGCCAACCACATCCCGCTGACAAAGCCTTGCCCGAGCAGTGGGATCCTGACGCCGAAGGCCATGGCGATCCCGGCAAAGACCATCAGCCAGGAGATGCCTTGTCCGGTCCAGGACGCCCATTGTGTAGCCTGCCGCAGGTTACCAGTGATGCTCCACAGGATTGAGCGCAGCACCCGTCCACCGTCCAGTGGAAAGCCTGGGATCAGGTTGAAGACTCCCAGGATAACATTGACCGATCCCAACCAAGCAAGGATGGTGAGCGTAGGATTAAGCTGGGCGAGGATATCCTGAGGTGACCCTGCTGGGCCACCCGTTATGTTCGCCGCAACGGCTGTGATCAGCAGGAGCCCGCCCCCGATCACCAGGCTGGTCACCGGGCCAAGAATGGCCATCAGGAACTCGTCCCCTGGGGAATCCGGTTCTTGCTGGATGTTCGAGACACCCCCGAACAGATGGAGCCGTATACTGCTGACCGGCATGCCGCGCGACTGGGCGACCAATGAATGGGCTAGCTCATGCGCAAGCACCGACAAGAAGAAGAGAAGGGCCCCGGCTACAGCGACGCTCCAGCGAACGGTGGCATCCCAGTTGCCGTGCACGTCACCCATATACGTCGCTAGATTCCAGGAGACCAGGAAGAAGATGACCAGCCAGCTCCAGTCGACGTGAACCTCTATGCCAAAGACCTTTCCGATTCGAAAGCCGCTATGCATCGTGTCATACCCTCCTTATCTGTCGGTTCTGCGGTGCCATCTCATGGCAAGAAGAGGACCGTTTAGCAGTCGCCCTGATGACAGGCATATGGATGCGCAGCCCCCACCGGCTTGACCGTAGTCTTACAGTCGCGCCTTGCTGTTGCGTCCAAGGCCACCCTATTAGCAATGAGGATCAGTATCTGTGCAGATTAGTTGTGTGTGAGTCTCCCGGATACTGATCCATTACATTGCATCTTCCTCAGCCCTAGGAGGGATGTCTAGCTTTCTACCTCGGGCTCGTCGCCAGCCGCGAGCTCCTCCTCGGTTGCAGGCTCCTCGGTGACTTCGACGTCCTCAGTCGCGGTCGCTTCGGCAATTTCCTCGGTTTCCTCGGTCGCCTCAGCTTCTGCTTCCGGCTGCTCCGAGACGTCAGTCTCCTCAAGCCGGAGTGAGATCCGCTGCTGAAGTGGATCTATGTACAGGATCTGAACTTTCACATCGGTGCTAGGCGTGAGCTCGGAGAGCATCTGCTCCCCTCCGGGCATCTCCGAGACGTGTACCAGGCCCTCTACACCCTCGCCCACGTCCACAAACGCGCCGAAGTCGGTGATGTGCGTGACGGTACCCTGCACGACATCGCCGCGATTCAGCCCTGCGGTGATCTTTTCCCACGGATCGGGCAAAAGTCGCTTCCGGCTTAGAGCGATGCGCTCGCGCTCGCGGTCGACATCCAAGATGTAGACCTCGAGTTCGTCGCCTACCTCCAACACGTCTCGGGGATGACCTATGTGATCCCAGGCAATCTCCGATATGTGTAGCAGGCCGTCGACGCCACCCAGGTCGATGAAAGCACCGAAGTCTACCAGATTGCTAACGATGCCGGTGCGGATGGCACCTTCGTGCAGCTCCTCCAGCAGTTCCTGGCGTCGACGGCCAGCCGCAACACGCTCTGAAAGAATCAGACGACGGCGGCGTTGGTTGACCTCGATGACCATAACGGTGAGGGCCTCGCCGACGAGCTCTTGTTTCATGGTCGTGCGCTGCTCGTGCCGCGCGCCGCGTGGAATGGCGGTGAGATGGGAATTGGGGATAAAGCCTTGTAGTCGTCCGAACGGGGCAAGCACCCCGCCTTTGTTGACACCCGAGACCTCGACTTCAAGAGTCTCGCGCTTTTCCATCGCCTCTTCGGCCCGGATCCAGTCCTGGTGCTCCAAGCCTTGCTTGAGTGAGACTACGATTGCATTCTGATTGAACGGGATCTTGACAACCCGCACAGGGATCTTGTCACCGGCCTTGAGCTCTTTGAGATAGGCTTCATCGACGTTCTCAAGGTCGCGCTCCTGGATGATGCCATCCCGTTTGCCGTCGACGTCCACGAGAATGTCATGTTCGCCCATCGAAAGAATGGTCGCCTCATAGATGTCGCCGCGCCGGGCGCCACCTGCAGCGTACTCGCCTTCAACGAGCAGCTTCCACCATTTTGGTGATTCTGACGCCTTCTCCTCCTCAGTCATCTCTTCCTGAAAAACTTCCTGATCAACAGACATTTTACTTAAACATACCTCCTTGTGTAAGATTTTTGAGATCGCATACATCGCTTGCGATGGTACGCGACCTCACGGGACCCGCTAGGATCCCATATATAGGGTACCACAATTCTCTCGATCGACAGGGTGAGCTGGGTTGGCGGTGTGTTCGGGTCGCGTTGGCCGAGTTGGAATTGTGTTGGTCATCCCAGGTGACATCTGAGCCAGTTAGCAAGCGGTCCAAGTCGCGCGACTTGGACCGCTTGTTACGCTGCACGCCGGGCTCGCCGCGATTATTCGCCGAATCGATAGCCCACACCCCGTACGTTGATAATGAACCTTGGATGCGATGGGTCGGGCTCAATGCTTTGTCGGAGGCGATGAATGTACCATTTGATGATATTCCGAGCCTCGTAGAGATCCTCCGGTCGATAGTCTCGGACGACCTCGACAAGTTCGGGCGGTGGGACAACGCGGTGGGCATTTTGCATAAGGTGCACCAGCAGGTCGAACTCACTAGGCGTAAGCTCAAGGGGTTCCTCGTCGTAGCTAACCTGATGCTTCTGCAGGTCCACCCGAAACGGGCCCTTCTGCAACGCGGCCTGCTCCTTGGCTTGCTCCTGCACCCGGTCAAGACGATCGCGACGTTCCTCCAGCGCTTCCTGGACTGCAGAACGCAGTTCCTTCGGAGTCAATGGCTTCAACAGGTAACGATCTACGCCCTCCCGAATGGCTGCCATGGCTGTCTCCAGAGAGCCATGCGCTGTGAGAATGAGAACCACTGCATCAGGCCAACGCCACCGCACCGCCTCAAGAACCTTCAATCCATCTACTCGCCCTCCGAGTTTGAGGTCGAGCATGACCAGATCGAAAGCGGTGTTGCGCAGCACCTCGAGGGCCTCTTCCCCATCGGAGACTGTCGTCACCTGATGACCGGCTCTCTGGAGCGTCTCTTTGATGAAGAACCGAATCCCGGCTTCGTCGTCGACAACGAGTGTGTGTGTTTCTTCTGCCATCCGGAGCCCCCTTCAGCGGTTCATCACTTACGTGAGCCGGACGTAAGTGTTTGCCAAATTGAGTATACGCTGATTTCCTATTATACACGAAAATCTATCTGACAGGTGCGCAGATGCCACAGGCCTCCAACGGCGCTCGCCACGTCCACGATCCTGGGCCTCCCTCTGTGCATCTGTTCTGAATGCGCGAACGGAGTATAGTATGAGCAATGCGGCAGCGTAAGCAATACGGCAGCGTAAGCATTGCGGCGGCATAAGCAATGCGGCGGCATAAGCAATGCGGCAGCGTAAGCAATGCGGCGGCATTAGCAACGCGACGGTCATTAACGGTGAATAGGCACCATCGGAGGGACACAAATGGCTTTTGGTTATCAAGGCAGGATACTACATGTCGATCTGACCACCAGGGAGATGACGGTAGAGGAGCCTGAGCCGAGCTTCTACCGCAAGTATATGGGCGGCAGCGCAATGGGTGCGTCCTACTTGCTGCGCTACACGCCGGCCGGGGCTGATCCGTTGGGTCCCGAGAACACGCTAAGCTTGATGGTTGGCGTGATGACCGGCGCACCGATCTCGGGCCAGTCCAGAGTGGCGGCCGTGGCCAAGTCACCGGTTAGTGGGCTGGCCGACGAGTCTGCCGCCGGTGGGTTTTGGCCGGCAGAACTTAAGTTTGCCGGGTTCGACGGCATTGTCTTACACGGACAGGCTGACGCTCCGCTTTACCTCTGGATCCACGATGGCGAGGTCGAGCTCCGGGATGCCTCGCACCTCATGGGTCGTTTTACCGCCGATGTCGAGGACGCGATTCGCGAGGAGTTGCGGGACGAGCGGATCCAGGTGCTGCAGTGCGGTCCTGCTGCGGAGAGAGGCGTGCGCCATGGCGCGCTGGTGAACAACGCGAATCGCGTTAACGGTCGGGGTGGGATGGGCACCGTGATGGCGGCCAAGAACTTGAAAGCTGTAGCGGTGCGCGGGTCCCATCGTCCCGAGATTGCGGATCGTGATGCCCTTATGGCGTTGGCGAAGTGGGGTGCCCAAAACGTCGATGACTCGGGCGTTGCCGGCTTCAAGCGTCTTGGCACTGCGGCTTTGGTGTTGTCACAGTCGTTGGCTGGCGGACTTCCGACCCACAACTGGCGCAGCGGAACCTTCGAAGGTGCCGAGGCGATTAGCGGCGAGCGTATGAAAGAGACCATTCTAGAGGATGGCGACACTTGCTACGGGTGTGCGGTGCGCTGTAAGCGAGTGGTTCGCGTCGATGAAGGGCCTTACAGCGTTGATCCGCGCTATGGTGGCCCGGAGTACGAATCGATCGCGACCCTCGGATCGTATTGCGGCGTCTCTGACCTGGAAGCCATCGCCTACGCCAATCAGCTCTGCAACATGTACGGTATGGATACCATCTCTTGTGGCGCTACCATCGCCTGGGCGATGGATTGCTATGAGCAGGGGCTGCTCACCGACGACGATACTGGCGGCATGGCCCTGCGATTTGGGGATGCCGAAGCGATGGTGGAACTGGTGAGGATGATTGGCGAGCGTAAGGGACTCGGCCGGCTGCTTGGCGAGGGATCCGCCTATGCAGCCGAAGCGCTGGGTATCGGTGAGGACCTGGTCGTAGCGGTCAAGGGACGCGAGCTGCCCGCGCATATGCCTCAGGTCAAGCGAACGATGTCCCTGCTCTATGCTGTGAACCCCGGGGGCGCGGATCATACCGTTTGCGAGCACGACACATCCTATAGGGGCTTTCCCGAGGGCATGGCCCAGTTAGGCCTTTACGATCCCCAGCCCTCGACGGTGTTGAACCGGGAGATGGTCCGTTACGCGGTCTATTCTCAGCAGATCATCAGCGCTGTGGATGCTGTCTGCGTCTGCAAGTTCGTTTATGGCCCGGCGTGGCAGCTCTATGACCTCGATCAGTGGATCGAAGCGCTACGAGCGATCACGGGCTGGAACGTGAGCCTGTGGGAGTTGATGAAGGTGGGAGAGCGCCGGCTCAATCTTCTGAGGGCCTTCAACGCTCGCGAAGGTGTTGGCGCCGAGGCGGATACACTGCCGCATAAGCTCACGGTCCCGCTGGAGGGGGGCGCTAGCGACGGCGTTGCGGTGACGAAGGATGAGTTCGATCGGGCCAAGGCCCTCTACTATCAGATGGCTGGATGGGATGAACAAGGGATGCCGACGTCCGGTAAGTTGCAGGAGCTGGGCCTTGACTCGGTTGCTGAGGTCCTGGAGCGATCCTCCGCATAGAACCTCGGGATCTGCTGCGTAGCTTAAGATCCTTTGGTCGCCAGACGAAGTCCACGGACTATGGATATGGACCACGACCAGAATGGTCGTGGTCCATACGCGTACATATAGCTTTGGGTGGCCTTATGATCTGTTGCGCAACCCCTCCAGAACGATCTTCAGCTTCTCGCGCTGTTCGGGCGCCATCGGGCCCACTGGGCCGCGAGCTGGCCCGGCCTCGATCCCGATCAACGAGAGGGCTTCCTTAACGACCACGGGGAAGGTCCCCAGGCTGAACGCGTGGCGCAGCGGCGCCAGCGCTGTCTGCGCGATGAGGGCACGGGAGAGATTGCCCTCCACGTAGGCTTCATAGATCGCGACGACCACCTCCGGGGCGGCGTTGGCCGTGGCGGTGATTGCCCCCTTGGCACCGTGCAGCAGCCCGGCGTAGATCAGCGTGTCCCTTCCAAGCAGGACGGCAAAGTCATCAACCGTCCGGTTGATGTAGCTCATCGTCAGCGTCAGATCGCCGCTGGAGTCCTTGATGCCGACGATGTTCGGATGGGTCGCCAATCTGGCAACGAGATCGGCGGACAAGCTGACGCCCCCCGTGCGCCCAGGATTGTTGTAGAGAATCACCGGCAACTTTGTTGCATCGGCGATGGCTGTGTAGTGTGTGTGCAGCTCGTCCTGGGTTGGGGTGACAAAGAAAGGTGTGATCACGGAGACGGCATCGACGCCTACCCGCTCGGCCAGCCGGTTGAGACTGATCACCTCCTGGGTGGTGATGCCGCCAGTGCCGGCGTAGACGGGGACGCGTCCGGCGGCGACCTCGACGACGGTATCCCAGACACGCTGGCGCTCGCCAGGTGTCAGTGCGTAGAATTCACCCTGGCTGCCCGTAGGGAAGAGCCCGTGGACGCCACCCTCGATCAGGAAATCCACGAGCTGCTTGAGCGCTTCGAGGTTTAAGCTTTCGTCTTCGTGGAACGGCGTCACCATCGCCGGGATAATACCTTTGACTTTGAGTGGGGCGTCAGGCGTACTCATGGCTCTCTCCTTAAATTTGGGCTCGCTTGTGCTGGCAACGCAATCAGTCCTCGATGCTTGCCATTGATCGTCGCTCCCTCTCATTCTACAGCGAGGATCGTAGACAGCCAGTCGTTTGGTGCCATCTCGCTGCTGTGGGCTGATTGGGAAACTCACTCATACGGTGTATGATTCGGCTGAGGAGGTAAGTGACCTATGCAGAATTCTGTAAAGGCAAAGCTGGACCGAGGCGAGAGCACGGTCGGCACGTGGACGATGGTTGGCCATTCATCTGTCGCTGAGATCCTCGCCCACGCGGGCTTCGACTGGGTGGTGTTGGACGTCGAGCACGGGATGATGGACTGGCCTCGGGTCCTTGGACAGGTGCAGGCGGTACAGGGGCAGGGATGTGCGGCGATCTGCCGGTTGCCGGTCAATGCACCCGAGCATTTCAAGTGGGCGTTGGACCTGGGGGCCGAAGGGGTGATGGTCCCGCTGGTGCAGACGGCGGAAGATGCCCGACGAGCTGTCGCAGCGGCCAAATACCCGCCGGAGGGCATGCGTGGGGTGGGCGTCTGCCGTGCTCACCAATATGGCGCTGGCTTCCAAGAGTACGTTGAGAGTGCAAACGATCAGACGCTGGTGATCCTGCAGATTGAGCATATTGACGCCGTACAGAATATCGAGGCTATCTGTGCCGTTCCGGGTGTCGATGTCGTCTTCGTCGGTCCGTACGACCTTTCAGGGTCGATGGATCTGATGGGTCAGGTCCACCACGACGACGTTGAAGAGGCGGTCGACCATGTCCTTCACGTGGCGCAGGAGGCGGGTGTCGCCCCAGGTCTACTTATTGCCGAACCGCAGTCCGGGGAGCTGACATCAAGGATTGACGAAGGATTCCGTTTCATTGCCGTGGGGCTGGACACGTTGATGCTCGTTCGGGCGGCTGAGGACCTGGTGCGTCAGTGGCGTCGCGCCTAAGCTACCATTCACTCGTCGTGACGACTTAGATAGAGGAGCAAGGGTTATGTGGCCTGTGTTACTGGCTTTTCTTGCATTTGTGGTCATCTTCACGCTCGTGACGTATCTCATGTCGCGTTGGATCTCCAAGTACGTTCAGGGGAGCATCAGTGGGCGGTTGGATGCGATTGACGCGATCGTGAATGAGGAGCGGGTGCCGTCGGCTTGGCTGCAGCGTCTGCGCAAGCGCGCACGGCGCCTGGATAGATCTGGAGGCGCTGAGAAGCGGATCGCGCGTCTTGAGTCGCGTGCGCAGAAGCAAGCGCTCACGCGGATCCAGGAGCTGATCCGCTACGTGGAGAATGTGGGCCTTACAGACTCCGAGCACACCAAGCGGCTCCTGTTGAAGGAGCTCCGCGAACAGGAGCGCCGGTGGCAGGATGATGAAACGTGGGATGAGCTCGTTGATTTGACGGCGCCTGAGGATGAGCCGGGAAACGAACGCGCCCAGTGAGCGGCTCAAGGTGAGCGACTCATCTGAAGCCGCTCAACCTGAGCGTGGGAAGGACGCACAAGCGCTATGCAAGAGATCACGCTTCGGACATCGCAGGTAACGTCAGCGTTGGACATCCAGGCCGCGATTGATGCATTGGGTGCGGAGGGTGGTCGTGTGGTGCTTCCCGCCCTTGAGGTGGAGCTTGACCGCGGGATTGAGCTACGGTCGAACGTCACGCTGGTGGGGCAGGGCCGAGACACCCTGTTGCGCAAAGCACCAGGACGCGTCTATCCCCTGTCAGGGTACCACAACTACGGGATGCTCGATGTGCCCTTGCTGCATACCGAAGGCCTCAGGCCAGGGATGACGGTAGCTGTCCGCGATGACTGCCACGGTGGTTTCTTTGAGACGTTCGCTCGGATCACGTGGGTGGACGAGACATGGGTAGGGCTTGATCAGGGCCTGCACTCAGACTATCACGCGGAGGCCAATCCCGTCCTGGTGACGGCGTTTCCCCTGATATTCGGGCTTGGCGTGGAGAATGTGGCGGTGCGCAGCCTGACGTTGGAGGGGAACCGGGGGGCGCAACCCGCCGGCATCGGTGCGTGTCGGGGCGCAGCGATCTACCTCCTGCGGAGTCAAGGGGTGACGGTCACGGATGTGGTGGAAGGCGGATTTGCGGGGGAGGGCCTGGGCTTCCAGATGTGCGCCCGAGTTCACATCCGCGACTGTCGTTTCTCGGCCAACGCCGGCAACGGCTTCCACCCTGGCGCCGGGAGTACAGCGGCTACCTTCGACAGGTGTGTCGCTGAGGACAACGATGCGGCGGGCTTCTTCTTCTGCGTGCGCGCGAATCACATCACGGTGCGCGAGTCCACCTTTGCGAACAATGCCGGGCCGGGAATTTCTGTGGGGACGCGCGACAGCCACAATTTGGTGGAGGAGTGTCGCATAGAGGGGAACGGCGGACCCGGTATCCTCTTCCGCGAGACCAGGCGGCCGGTTGCAATGGAGTCCTGCACGATCCGGCGATGTCACATCGCGAGTAACGCTCACGATCATGGTAAGGGACAGGTGGCGGTCCTGGGGGATGGCCACGATTTGGCTTTCGAGGAGAACACGATCATCGGAGATGCCCGGCGCGAGCACACGGGTCTCTTCATCGCGCCAACCGTCAGCCGCGTTTGGCTGGCGAAGAATCAGGTTCGGGCGTGCTTCCCCGAGGTCGTCGCCGATCCAGCGTGTCTCGTTGATCGCAACCCGGTGCGCGTCTGTGGCATCGAGAGCGTGAGAACAGAGGATTACAGGCACCTGGGCAGCAGTTGAAGGCTCCGCGCCGGATGCTCGATGTTGGCGCTGAAGTCAGATGTTGGACATCTGATGGCCTTGCGGCGTTTACTTCTTACTCCTTTCTTCCTACTTCTGTCTCTCGCTGACAGCTGAAAGCTGAGAACTAGCAGCTTTCAGCCACGACGAATTCGCGCTCAAACAAACTCTTATATGGAGGCAACATCAATGTCGTATCAACATGGTTGGGCGGCGATGAATCTAGAGATGCCGCCGCAGGTTCCGCGGACGGAATACTCCGTGACGGAGCATTGGGGCGTGGTGGAGGCGGTGACGGGATTGCGGATCCGTCCGGATAGTCCACCTGAGCTTAAGCGGCGGGGAGCGTTGGCGTTGATGGCGGCGTGGGATTTCGATCTACGCTGGTCCACGTTGATCGGCAACGATGAGCTGGCAGCGTGCTCGACAGATATGGGGCACGCCGAGTATGCTGCGGGGGGCGTTGACCGGCGAGACACGATCTATTGCCCCTTCGAGACGCCCGAGGAGGTGTTGAGCTTCGATCCTTGGCAGACGTACGGGCCACGAGATCACGATGAGCTGACTCGACGCTTCGAAGCGAGTTACCGGCGACAGCGCGAGGAGACGCCGGATATGGTGACGATGACGGGGATTTACATCACCGTCGTATCGGGCTTGATCGCGATCTTCGGATGGGAGATGCTGTTGCTAGCGGCCGGCGTGGATCCGGAGCGGTTCGGGGAGATGACGAACCGCTACGCGTCGTGGATCCAACAGTATTATGATGCGTTGGGGGCAGCGGATGTGCCGGTGGTCATGGTCCACGATGATATTGTGTGGAGCTCAGGGCCGTTCATCGCGCCGCGCTGGTACCGCGACTACGTGTTCCCGAACTACCGGCGACTGTTCGCGCCGTTGCAGGAGAGCGACAAGAAGATTCTGTATACGTCGGATGGGGATTACACGATGTTCCTCGATGACATCGTGGACTGCGGCGTGCACGGATTTGTGCTAGAGCCGTGGACTGATATGCAGGTGATCGCCGACCGGTATGGGGACACCCACGTGTTTGTGGGGAACGCGGACACCCGGGTGCTGCTGCGGGGGCATCGAGAGGAGATCCGAGCGGAGGTCGCGCGATGTATGGACATCGGGAAGGCGTGTCCCGGGTTTTTCATGGCGGTAGGGAATCACATTCCAGCGAATACGCCTGTAGAGAGTGTGCTGTATTATAATCAGGTCTATGAGGAGATGAGCCGCCGGTAGCGACATCGAGAAAAATCCATCAAAGCCATCATTTGCCCGATTGAAGAGGCAGGGATTTCAGTTGGAGAAGATGCTTGAAGAAGAGTGCTTTAGATTGATCCCGGCAATTGCGGAGACAGCGTCTATGAAGAAATCCGATCTCAAGGTGTTCATCACGACCCGCGCAGCGTCCTGCAGCGAGTGCGGTGAGGACCTGGGGCGCAGAGCCTGGATCACGCTGGTCGAGGACAAGGGCGCTCTGTGTCTGGCCTGCGCCGACCTGGATCACCTC
>CAZPJP010000007.1:11279-23514 GCA_964586915.1 uncultured Anaerolineales bacterium | reverse complement strand
ACGGCGTGGCGGATGCGGTCCTCTCCGGTCAGCCCGGCGTTGCGCGCCTCGGCGGCTGTCCGGAGGTGGAAATCCCCTGAGCTCTGATCCGGGAAGGCCCAGTCTCTAAGGGCTAGATGCACCAACTCGCCGACGACCCACGAGGGGGCCCAGGGACGGCGGTCGGGGACGACGCGCCAGACGCGACGAGGCGGATCGCGCTCTGCGTCGCGCACCGCTTCATCTGCCTGCGAAGCACGGCCCTTGATGCTCTCAAGGAGTTGTAGGTCCTCTGGAAGAGCCTGGGCTGACGGTGTCTCCACAGCGACATCGACCGCCGGAAGCGGAGCGTTGGGTTCGTAGATAGCGCAACGTGCCGGCTGCCCGCCCAGGTTCAGATCGAACTCGTGCACAGTATCTCCATCCCCGTCGCAGTCCGGCGCTGTCTCGGTGAGGTGCAGGGCGCTATCCAGCCGCGATAGCCACCCCCTGACGCCGATCTTGCCCCGACTGGAGGCGGAAACCGCACCGTTGATGATCAGCAGCTCGCGCGCTCGCGTGGCGGCGACGTAGAGCAGGCGATCGGATTCCGCGTCCTCCTGGTCCTGCTCGCGGCGCTGGGCTAGTTGATAGGCGACTGAGG
Organism: uncultured Anaerolineales bacterium; assembly: GCA_964586915.1. Taxonomy (GTDB): domain Bacteria; phylum Chloroflexota; class Anaerolineae; order B4-G1; family SLSP01; genus PWVB01. The sequence continues at coordinate 22,892 of CAZPJP010000007.1, read as the reverse complement.
AGTAGGACTCGATCTGTCGCGAGCCGTCCGCTGCGAAGCTGACCCGGTCCTCGGAGAACGGTGGCACGACGCCCAGGTCGTCGTCAATCAGGAAGCCACGTGGATTGTAGGACCCGCGCGTTGCATCTCCCAGGACCACGATTGGGAATTCCAGGCCCTTCGCCTGGTGCACCGTCATAATCTGCACGGCGCCGGACGTGAGAGCCCGGGCCTCGCCTTCCCGCGGGGCCACGTCGCGAAGTTCGCCGATGTAGGTGACAAAGGCCTCCACGCTGACGATCCCGCTGGTGTGGGCATCCGCCAGCAGCTTGCTGACGTTGTTGGCGGCTCGGTTCTCGCCAGTGTGGAGCAGGATGGCGCGGTACGCCGTGCGGTCCAGGAAAGCCTTCAACACCTCAGCGACCTCTGCACGTCCAACCCTCTGGTTCAGCTCTTGGATCAACACAGCGGCCTTCTGGGCCCTTTTGGCTTCCTCCTCGAGCACACCCAGATCCTGGCTGCGAAGCGTCTTCCACAGCGATGCTTGCTCCACATCGCGCTGCAGGTTCCGCAGCCGGTAGAGCGCCATATCGGAGAGCCCCACCGCGGGAGATCGGAGCAGGCCCGCCAGCGCCAGGTCATCGGTGGGATCGGCCAAAGCCGTGAGAGCGTTCAGAAGATCGCGCACCTCGGCGCGATCGTAGAAACCGCGGCCCGCGATGGTCAGGTACGGAATCCCAGCTGCCTCCAGGGCGTTCTCGTAGGAGGGGAATGACGTCGAGGCGCGACAGAGGATGGCGATGTCGCCGTAGTCAAGGGCAGGTGAACTCCTCTCGCCGCTCTCCTCGTCCCGTACCTCCAGGGCGATCTCAGCGCTCTCCACGAGGTCTGCCAATCGTCCGCTGAGGATCTGAGCCGCGCGGTCCAGTGCGCCATCGCTCTTGGGGCCGATCGCGAGGTAGAGTTCGATGTAGGGCGGCTCCAGCCCCTCCGCCGGGACCTCGCGATAGGGCGCGAGCTCGGCGAATGGCTCGACGTAAGGTCGCTCGGGGTCTTCTTCTTCCCCCAATACGGGGCGCAACAACGTATTGAGGCCGTGCACCAGGTCGCCGTGGGCCCGATAGGACGTCGCCAGCTGCATACCAATCCCCTCGGTCTCAATCGCCCGCCGCTCGGTACGGAAGACGGTGACATCGGCGCCTCGGAACCGGTAGATCGATTGCTTCGCGTCTCCCACGATGAAGAGCTTGCGACCGTCGCCGTTCAGGGCGCGCAGCAGGTCGCGCTGGCGCGCGTTGGTGTCTTGGAACTCGTCGACCAGGAGCGCCCGGATCTCCCGCTGCCAATAAGCGAGCACCTCCGCGTCCGACGCGACGATGTGCAGCGCGGTCGCCTCCAGGTCGTCGAAGTCGAGGGCGCGCAGCTGTCGCTTGGCGCGGTCGTAGGTCTCGGCGGCTCTTTGGTAGACTCGAAGGAGGGCCGGCACGATATCGCGCGCCAGCCGGCGATCGAGGTCCAGGTCGATGCCCCTCTTCACCAGATCCGCGAGCACCGCATCGTAGTGCTCGCGCAGGCTTCGGATGGTATCCTTGGGCGTGGCGGGCGCCCAGTTGTCCTTGCGTCCTTTCAGGAGGAGGTGATTGCGCAGTGGCGCCAGGTGGCGTGACACCTCGGGCCAGTTGTCCGCTGCCTGGGCTGCGATGATCGCATCGATGTGCAATAGGGCCGCGGTCAGATCCGGGACCAATAGGTCACCAGCGGCCTCAGCTCGTGCGAGACTGCCCTCGGTCTGCAACGCGGTGAGCTCAGCGAGGGCAGCCTGGACGCTTGTATCCTCCAGGAAGGCGCGGATGGGCTCGGTTAGAGCGGTCTCCCAGAGCGACCATAGGTTTTCGGGGAGCTGTGCCTGCGCTGTGGCGACATCGAGGTGTTGCCGGAGCATACCGCCAACGTGCCTGTGGAGCGTCTGCTCGCCAAAGAGGCCGTAAAGGGGGGCCAGATCGACAGTGTCTGCAGCCCACGCCAATGCAGCTCCGACCGCTTGGGCCTGCAACAGCGCCATCTCCCCTTCCTCAAGCATATCAAAGCGCGGGTCGATGCCCGCAACAGCGGGGTGATGGCGCAGGATCTCGGCGCACAGACTGTGGATCGTGCCGATCCGCGCGGCGTCCAGCTCTTCGTAGCGCTTGCTCCACCGCTGCCGCTCGTCAGCGGTTAGGTCGTCGCGCTCCAAGTACGCGCGAATCTCCTGGCGCACGCGGTTGCGCATCTCGCGGGCCGCCTTCTTGGTGAAGGTGATGGCCACGATGGCACGCAAGGGAACGCATTCGGCCAATAACGACAGGTACCGAGCCACCAGCGTCCGGGTCTTGCCCGCGCCTGCTCCCGCTGTGACCGCCACATCTTGGCCCCGCGCAAGGACAGCCGGTCGCTGCTCCTCACTGGGCTCCATCTGCTCGACGATCGGATGCATCGTGGGGCTCATCCCCAAGAGCTCGTCTCGTAGTGCCAGCAGAACGACGCGGCGGGACAGTAGCGGGGGCATTTGCCATCGGGCACCATTGGTACGAAGTGGCCCCTCCGCGCGGCTCGAACGGCCTCCCAGGCCATCGCCACGACGGCCTCCATCGCCGCCCGCGGACCGCGACCGGCGTCGGAGTAGAACTTCGACAGCTTGAAGCGGCTTGGCTCCGCGTGCTGAACGTGCCAGTAGAAGCCCTCGACTACCTCTCCGATCTCTAAAGCGTCTTGAGCCGCCAGGGCGTAGAGCGGGAGCTGAAGTTTCTCACCGCGCACCACGGCGGCGTTGGTGTATCCGTATGGCCCGGCGGTCTTGTAGTCAACGATACGCACACGCCCGGTCTCATCGCGATCCACGCGATCGATGAACCCTCGGACACGGAAGTGGTCGCCTGCCCCATCCCCCACGACTAAGGGTGGGCCGTCTCGATTCGGAATACCGAACGTGCGCTCCGCTTGGCAGAAACGAAACTCATCTTCAAGGGTCTCGATAGCCTCCACCGATTGCCGCACGTGCGCCATAATCTCCTGTCGGGTTTGCGCCCACCAGGCTGTCTCGCGGAACTGCTCCACCCGCGGCGCGGCATCGAGTATCGGCGTCGCAACGGCGGGCAGGATCTCCAGGAGCGTCGACAGATCCGCACCCACCCCGGCGGTACGGTAGAGCTGCTCCAGAATATGATGGTAGATGTTGCCGAGCTGGCGCCCGTCGAGTCCCTCGGTCGGCGGTTGGCGTGGCGCCAACCCCAGGACATGTCCGACGAAAAAGTAGAAGGGGCAGAGACGGTAGCTCTCCAGCCGGCTGGCGCTCCACGGCTGGCGCGGCCCGAAACGCTCTGTGAACACCGCATCCCAGGGCGTTAGGTCGCCATCGGAAGCCCCTTCGGTTTGCTTGGTCCGCTGTGCGAGAACCGCTTGGCCACGCGCGATCCGCTCGCAGGTCGCCGGTTTCTGTGCCTGAACCCACGCCCAGGCCTCACGACCGTCGTGGTCAACTGCCACGGACTCCAGCAGCTCGGGCCACGAGGCCGCCTCATCCGGTGTTGGGCGGCTGAGCGTCGTCGTATGCTGAGGCGCGATCGCCAAGCGCCGCTGGACCTCCTCCCAGAAGGGCGACGGCTGCCATGGCGCGCCATTGTCGGCGATGCGCGGGCGCGTTAGCAGCAGCGCCTCCCGCGGGCGTGTGATGGCCTCGTAGAAGTACTGGGTCTCCAGACTCTCGGGCGAACCCGCGATATCCAGTCCGAACTCCTCCCGCAGCTCCGTCCGGTTGACGTTGCGCAGGAAAGGATCCTCGCTCAAGGTGGCGGGGAACTCGCCCTCGGCCAGCCCCAGGAGAGCCACAGCGCGATACGAGACACCTCTAGCCTGTGTCACGCCCGCGGCGAGCACCGCGTCAGCGTCCGCGGACAGCGGGATTCGGTACGTCGCGGCGTCGATGGCCCCCATCAGCTCGTCGAGGAAGGTGGCGTAGGTGACGGGCTGGCAGCTGATGGCCTCCTCCGCCCAGACCAGCCCCCGCAGCACGTCTTTGAGGGCATTGAGTGCGGCTAGATCGCGGTCAACAAGGGGCGCCTCTCCAGCTGCAGCCCGACGAGCGAGGCCGAGGCTCGTCGGGCTCTCGTCCCCTTCCAGCGCCTCAGTGTCGCCGATAAGTGATTCAAGCCAGGCGACCAAGTCCCGATATGGATGTTCGCCCTCTGGTGGCGCGATGCGCTTGCAGAAGCGCTGAAATTTGTCCCGCAGCCTCTCGGCTTCCGCACCGGTCGGCACCGTCTCCGGTGCGTCGGGCGTGTCCTCGTCGTAGCTCTCGCCGGGACGCTTCTCACGATGGCCCGCCTGACGCAAGAGGTCGAAGGTCTCCTCCCACTGCTCACGCCCGCCAATGATGCTGCCCCAGCGCGCAGCCCAGGCCAGCGCCTCGGCATCTTCCAGCGTGATGCCGACGGGGGCATCCTCCAGCGCGGTCCCGCTGGAGGCATCCTCCGATGGCGCGTGAGTATGCGCCCAGTCGAAGTAGGGGGAACGCCAGGCCGCCACTGTCTGCTGCCACGCCAAGTGTGTCTCACCGGGCGCCGCCAACTGCAGCAGGTCCAGGAACGCAGAGACAGCTGGGTTATGACGCAGCGCGTGCCCCGTGGCGATCTGGACGGGCAGGCCGTACTCCGCCGCTGCTTCCCCGATAAAGGCACGATACGGCTCGATGTCCCGCGTCAACAACGCCGCCTCTCCGGGCCGCATCGCCTGGCGGACGATGTGGGTCTTGATCCAACGCAGGGCGGTCCGTACCTCCGCTTCGCGATCGGGGACTGCGACCATCTTGACGACACCAGCTGCCGGATCGGCGTCGCGCCGATCCGTATAGAGGGTTTGCTCCAGATGATACAAGGGTGGCGGTGTGCTGTGGTTGGCGTTCGTGCCGGGCAGCGGCTGGGCCTTGACACCAAGGGCCTCCTCAAGGCGCGCTCGCGTGCGATTGAAGCGCTTGTGGACCAGATTGCGCGTCGTCCCGTCGAGTGTGCCGGTCAGCGCGATGACCAGGTGCTGGACGCGGCCCGCGAGCTCCGACAGCACTCCGAGCTGCACCGTCGTGAGGTCGTCGAAGCCATCGACCAGCACGCACGACCAGTCGGCCGCGAGGGCAGGATCCTGAGCGAGGGCTTCGGCAGCTAACCAGCCGACGCCGGCGTAGTCGGCCCAGTTCTCCTTCTGGAGGCGCAGCTGGTAGGCCGTGTAGAGTTGAGCGAGCTCCATCAGCCGCGGTGGGGCGCCCATGGCGACGAGAGCTGCTTCCAGTGCGTCTGGGAAGACGCCGCCCGCCTTGAGCTCGCCGATGAGTTCGCGCAGTGCCTGGACAAAGCCGGGTGTCCTGCGGATAGCATCGTAGTGGGTTAGCGATGCCGCATCGGTGATCGCCCGCAGCAGCCGCACCTGCACGGGATCCACGAGCCGGGTCACGACGGATCCGGCGCTGCGCAAGGCCTCGTGATAGACGTTGTCGAAGGTGCCAACGCGCACGCCTAAGGCGCCGCCCGTCAGCGCGAGGCGCTCTCGCCAGGCGCGCGCCTGCAACCGCGTCGGAACGACTACGCGAGGTTGGGTCGCCGGATCTCGCGACACCTCACGGGCCAGATTCACGAGATAGGCAGTCTTGCCGCTGGCGGCCGGGGCTACGTAGAGGGTGGGGATCACGCTAGCAGCAGCTCCTCGATGACGGCCATCGTCTGTTCCGCCGCCATCCTCCACGAAAAGCGGCTCAGGTTCTCGAACCCCCGGGCGACGAGCTCTTCCTGCAGTGCAGTGTCCTCCAGCAGACGTTCCAGTCCTGCCGCCAGCGCGGTGACCTTTTCGGGATCGACGAGGAGGGCACCTTCACCGGCGACCTCGGGGAGGCTCGAGGTCGTGCTGGTGAGAAGGGGCGTGCCGCAGGCCTGAGCCTCGAGCACAGGGAAGCCGAAGCCTTCATAGAGAGAGGGATAGGCGAAGAGCTGGGCGCCCGAGATCAGCGCTGCCTTGTCCTCAGAGGCGACATAGCCAGTGAATAGGACGCGGCCCTGGACGTCCCGGGCCTGGGCTCGCGCTTCGATGTCCTCGGACAGCCAGCCTGTCGGCCCCGCCAGCACTAAAGTGACCTCTGGATGGTTTGGCAGGATTCGTGCGAATGCCTCGATCAACCGCGCCAGATTCTTGCGCGGCTGGATGCGACCGATAAAGAGGATATAGCGTCCGTGGATTCCGTAATGACGTTTTACAACCTCAATCGCCCGCAGATCCCGGACGGGTGCGAGATCGGGGTCGTAGCCGGGGTGAACGACGGTAACGCGGTCGGGGTCGACCTTGTGGGCGCTGAGGATGGCCTCCCGGGTAGCTGCTGAGTCGGCGAGGACGTGGGAGGCGACGCGGACGTTCCACCAGGTGCTCAGCTCGAGGTAGCGGCGCTGTGCAGGGGGGTGGGCCTCTGGGAAGTGTCGATAGCCGAGATCGTGAACGGTAACGAGCGTGCGCGTGGGCCGCACCAGGGGGAGAACGTGGGCGGGAACGAAGAGGAGATCGGGCGGGCGACGGAGCATCTCCCACGAGAGTCGCAAGTGCGTCCATGCGCGGGCAAAAGGGATGACGCGGGCTTCCGCATGGGTCAGCAGGGCCTGCGTCAGGTCCCCGTCTGCGGAGAGTGCAGGGTCGGGGGCTTGGCGAAAGTAGAGCCGGACGCGGTGGCGCGGCGCTAGGCGCGGGGCGAGGGCCCGGATGAGGTGGTAAGAGTAGGCCTCAGTGCCGGTGGGAGCGCTGCTCGTGACCCGGCTGGCGTCGATCCCGATCAGGGCCGCGCGACGATTCACGTCTCAGTCTCCCTGTTGCCCGCGTCAGCCGTCGTCCCTCTGGTGGACAGTCGCTTTCTAATCGAGGGGAGACGACCGCGGTCCGGTGAGCTGTTCTGGCATCAGCGCACGACGGTCTGGATGAGAGGCATCGGTGTGAGAACTAGAATGAAGATGCCGACCATCACCCATCCAAGGATCTTGCGCTTGCGGCCAAGGGGGCTGACGTTGTTGAGGGGCGGGGGATGGCGTGGGCCCACAAGGAGGCCGAGGCCGCCCCAGACGAGCCACGTGACGCCGGCCTGGTTGCCGATGACGACGAGAAGAACTCCCCAAGCGAAGATGGCGCCGATGACGAACTTTGCGAGGGTCCAGGCCTTCTGGCCCCACATAGCGAAGGCGATGTGACCGCCATCAAATTGGCCAATCGGGAAGAGATTGAGGGCGGTGACGAGAAGGCCGGCCCAGGCGGCGAATGCGATGGAACCTCCGGGGCTGGGTGGGGAGAGCCACACGTCCGCTCCGGTTTGAGGGTCGGGCAGCACGCGTCCGTGAACGATGTATTTGCTGGCAAGGTAGAGAAGCGAGTTGCCCTCCTGGATAACGGGGACAGGCTCTCCCGGCGGCAGGTCCATGAACTGGTGGGGTGTGCCGACGTAGGAGAAGGCCAGGCCGATAAGCAGGAGCGGGACGGCGACGATCAGGCCCCCGATGGGCCCGGCGACGCCGATGTCGAAGAGCGCTTTGCGGCTGCGCATAGGTCCGCGCTGCACAATGACCGCGCCCATGGTGCCGATAATCGAAAGCGGGAGGGGGATGAAGTAGGGTAGGCTCGTTGGGGAGCCGTAGCGGCGGCCGATGAAGTAATGGCTGAGCTCGTGGGCGGTGAGTATGCCGAGGATCGTAACGGCGAAAGGCCAGCCGCGCCAGATTTCCAGGGGGTTGGCGATGACGTCCACGTTCTCCCAAGTGGCGCCGAGGAAGAGGACCGAGACCAAGGTAAGGAGGAAGAGCACGAGGTTGACCCAAGGCTTGCCGGTCTTCTCGTCAGGGACGGTGGGGAGGGCGCGCACGATGTGCAGGCCGTCCTCTTCGGTGAGGAGCGGGGTGTAGCCTAGGTCCTTGAAACGCTCCAGGATGGCATCGAAGGCGCGGTCGTGGTCGCCCGATGTGAGATGGCCCCCGAAGCGCACGGCCGGCCGCGCCTTATTCTCGAGGACGGTGATCTCCTCCACCTGCATAAGGCCGATCAGGGCCTGTCGTAGTCGGTCCACGGTTGACGACGATGTAGGTTCGTGTGTGGATCTTTCCATAAGGGTGGTTACCTCTGTCTCTGTACGTTGAGTTCACGCCGGGCCTTACGCGGGGCGTGAGGTTTACGCGGGGCGTGGGGTCTACGCGGGGCGTGGGGTCTACGCACGTTGGCTCTTTTTAGATGGGCGGCGGTATAGGCGGCGCCGGCGACGCTTAGGGTGACGTGTAACCAGGTGTCGGTGCGAATGCCGAGCAGCGTGGGGACACCTGTCTCCTTGAGCAGGGTCAGGCCGGTGGCGCCCGCGATGTAAAGGGGCAGCGCTGCAGCGCCATTGCCACGCAGAAACCAGGCCAGGGCGGCGGTCAGGAGTGCCCAAACGACGCCCAGGTGTTGAACCGGGTAGCGGGATGTGACGGTATGGTAGAGGTTGGGCGCTTCGACAGCAAGCCAGTTCGGTATGCGGGCGGAGCCCGGTAGGGGCTTACCCGCGGCGCAGCCGACGTCCTGGCACGCCCACCACGCGCCCGCTGCGATGAAAAGCGCCGGCGGGGTGAGGCTGGCGAGATGGAGCCAGAGTTGGCGCCCTGAAGCTCTGGCCCAGAGTACTGCGGCAAGCAGGCCTCCGAGCAACGCGGCTGTGCCATGGAGTCCTGCCGCTTGTCGCAGTCGCAAGAGATGCTCCGGATTCTGACGGAAGTAGCCCGAGTTCTCAGCGACATAGCCTATGCGTCCCAACACCACTGCACAGAGCGCCACAGCCAGTGACCACCATCCCAGGCGCTGTTCGCGACCTTCGTGACGACCGGGGCTCACCCATACCAGCCAGGCCATCGCGATCAGAACGGCACCCGCGATGCGTAGTGTGTACACGTCGATCCACCATAGGCCGACCCGCATAATAACAAGAGTATAGCACAGTGAGTGAGTGGAGAACAGCCTAAAGAAAAAGCCCCCTGAGATCTCAGGGGGCCTACGGATTGGTAAGAGCGCGGATGTCCTGTCGAGATCCGCGCTTTCAGGATAGGTTACTGGACGTCCACCTTGGCGCCGGCCTCTTCGAGCTTGGACTTTGCGTCCTCGGCCACGTCCTTGCCAACGGCTTCGAGAACGTTGGTGGGCGCACTTTCGACCAGGTCCTTGGCCTCTTTCAGGCCCAGGTTGGTGAGCTGCCGAACGACCTTGATGACGTTGATCTTCTTGGGACCAAAGTCCTGCAGCACGACGTTGAACTCGGTCTGCTCTTCCTCTTCCTCGGCCTCGGCGGCGGGCATTGCACCCATCATCGCGACAGGGGCCGCGGCGCTTACGCCGAGCTTCTCCTCGAGCATCGTGACCAGTTCAGAAGCCTCCATCAGTGTAAGGTCGCTAATTTCCTCAACAAGCTTATCCAGATCTGCCATTTCTAAAAATCCTCCATTGTGTTCCGTGAGACGAGTTACGCGGCAAAGCCGTGCGCTCACGATGAGTTAAAAAGCCTCTACTCGATTGACCTAGGCGTGAGGACTATGCCGCCGCCTCGGCTGTCTCGGCGGGACCCCCGCCGGCTTCCTCCAACTTGTCAGCGTACGCCTTGATGACATTGACCACCTGACGAATGCCACCGGCGACCACACCGGCCATCTGCGTTGCGGGAGCGTTGATCGTGCGCAGCACCTGAGACATCAGCTCTTCGCGTGTCGGCAGATCGGCAACGGCCGCTGCCTCATCAGGACCGAAGATGCGTTCTTCCATCAGGCCGCCCTTGACCACAAAGCGCTCCTCCTCCACACTCCGGGCAAACTCTCGGAAGAGCTTGGCGAGCGGGGGAATATCCTGATGGCCGAACACCACGACATTGGGTCCAGTGAGCATCTCCTCAGGCGCGTCGAGATCTGCTTCCTCCAGCGCGAGGGCGAAGAGTGTGTTTTTCAGGACGAAAACCTCGCCATCTTCCTCGCTCGCGCGGTGACGCAGCTCCTGCATCTGAGGTACGCTCAGAGCGTTGTACTCCGCCATCACGAAACCGGTGCTCTCGGATAGCTGCTGACGGTATTCCTCCAGCAATTCCTCTTTACGAGCGCGTGAAATAGCCAACCTTTCTCACCTCCTTACCAGATACGACTGCCGCCAAGGCCTTGCCGACCTCAGGAGACAACGAAAAAGTCCTTGCGCCAACCGACGCAAGGACTTTCAGGATACGAAGTTCTTGGACGTGCCTTATCAGGCGGCGCCCAGAGCTCTCTGTTTCCCTGGATCCTGCCTCGGCAGGCTGGATTAAGCACTCTTGCGGTCCTCGGGACCGCACGTGCACCTGCTGTCTCTGGCGGACAGGTTTACTTACTGTTAATGTTACGGATGACTACGCCGTCTCCATAGCCAGGGCCTCGGCCGGATCAACTTTGACGCCCGGGCCCATCGTGGGCGCCAACGTCACGCGGCGGACAAAGAGACCCTTAGCCGCAGCGGGGCGTGCCCGACGAATCGTGCTCATGATCGCCGCCATGTTCTCGATCAGATCGTCATCTGGGAAGCTGACCTTCCCGATGGCGCAGTGGATGTTGCCGGAGCGATCCAGACGGTATTCCACCCGACCGGCCTTCGCCTCATCGACCACCTGGGCGAGGTCATCCTCTGGGACAACCGTGCCGGTCTTGGGTGTGGGCATCAAGCCACGGGGACCCAGCACCCGACCTAGGCGGCCTACGAGCCGCATCATATCGGGTACTGCGATGGCGACATCGAAATCGGTCCAGCCGTTCATAATCCGCTGGATGCCCTCTTCATCGCTGATGACGTGATCTGCGCCCGCTTCCTCCGCAATGCGTGCTGCCTCACCGGCAGCAAAGACGACCACCCGAACGGTCTTGCCCAATCCTTTGGGCAGCCGAACGACGCCCCGGATTGCCTGATCGGAACGGCGCGGATCCAGAGTTGTGCGGAGATGCAGCTCGACGGTTCCGTCGAAACTTGTATAGCTGACCTCTTTGGCCAGCGATATGCCCTCGGGCACGCTGTAGACCCTGTCGCGGTCGACCTTCGCAAATGCTTCTAGGTACTTCTTTCCACCTTTTACCATATCTAACTCCTCGTGGTTCTAACGGGTCTCCCCTCCCACACACTCAACGAAATGCTGGATTAGTCGCGGATTCGAATCCCCATACTGCGAGCCGTACCGGCAATCTGCAGCTCGGCGGCCTCAATGTCATTGGCGTTCAGATCTCGCATCTTGGTCTCGGCGATCTCGCGTAGCTGCTGCTTGCTGATCGTGCCGACCTTGTCGCGGTTGGGCTCTGAGGAGCCCTTCGGTACACCGGCTGCCTTCCGTAACAGGTCGGCCGTAGGCGGCGTCTTCAGCTCAAAGGTGAACGATGAATCCTGATAGATCGTGATCTCTGCTGGAATAATGCTCCCGCTGAGATGCGCGGTCTTGGCATTGTACTCTTTGCAGAACCCCATCAGGTTGATCCCGTGCTGTGCCAACGCAGGACCAATCGGGGGGGCCGGGTTTGCCCTGCCGGCCGGAATCTGTAACTTTACGACTGCTTTTACCTTTTTCTTTGCCAT
>CAZPJP010000007.1:0-11179 GCA_964586915.1 uncultured Anaerolineales bacterium | reverse complement strand
CTCGGACCTAAGCCTTTTCGACCTGCAGGAAGTCCAATTCCACGGGCGTCTCCCGCCCGAAGAAAGAGACAAGGACTCGCACCTTGGCCCGTTCTTCGTCAATTTCGTCCACCGAACCGATGAAATCGGCGAATGGGCCCTCGATAATGCGTACTTTCTGTCCGCGCTTGAAGGTGGCCCGAACCTCCGGTGCTGCCGACTCCATACGACGCAGAATACGTTGGACGGATTCTGCACGGAGCGGTGTGGGCTTGTGGCCCATCCCCACAAAGCCAGTCACGCCTGGTGTGTTACGCACAACGTACCAGGAGTCGTCGGTGAGCCGCATCTGCACCATCAGGTAACCGGGATAGAGGCAGCGCTCAACGGTGCGTCGCTTGCCGTCCTTCAGCTCAATCTCCTCGACGGTGGGCACCACGACCTGGTAGATGTAGTCCTGCATACCCATGGACTCAATCCGTTGCTCCAGGTTGTGACGGACCTTGTGCTCGTAGCCCGAATAACAATGGATGATGAACCAGGCGCGCTCATCCGTCGATTCCTTCACCTCTTCATCAGCAAAGGGATCGGGGAGAACGCCTATCTCCTCGACCTCGTCTTCGAACTCGAGTTCTGGCACGGCTTCCTCGTCCGACTCTTCCCCCTCGTCCGGCTCAGTGGCCGCCTCAAACCCGAAGCGCTCAAAGAGCGCATCGGGGGATAGGTCGAGATCAGGCAGGGAGCCTAGCCCCTCCTCGGTTTCCTCGAGGGCCTGCTCTTCTGTCTCTTGTTCTGCAGATTCTGCAGCGGATTCCACGGCACGCTCTTCAGGTACCAAAGCCTCTAAACCTCTTCAGTTTGACCAACTAGGTAAACTGCACCAATCAAGGCGACGGCAACGATCGCGCCAAGGATCATAAAGAGCACGTTGCCGCCGATCACCTGGCCCAGCAGCCAACCGAAGGCGAAGTCGAGGACGCCTAGGAAGATGGCCATAGCAAACGTCACAGCCATCACAATCTTGGTCATTGCCCATCCCTGGTCAAGAGTGGGCCATCGGACCCTGCGGATCTCCGCTCGGGTAGAGCGGAAATACGCGACAATCGGATTAGCCTTCCTGGTCTTCGATTTCGCCACCGATGCCTCCACGCACTACATCCGTGCTCTTCATACTGCCTACACTTTAAGACACCGCCCGATCGGGCGGTGTCTTGACTTCGAGGCAGGCGAGGCAGGAATTGAACCCGCAACCTACGGTTTTGGAGACCGTTGCTCTGCCAAATTGAGCTACTCGCCTACGTTAGTCTCCTATAAGGCACCCTTTCGGCTACCTTGAGCCCATGATCAGACTTGAACTGATGACCCCTATCTTACCAAGATAGTGCTCTACCGACTGAGCTACATGGGCTTGATCAGTGGGCAGTGAGGGACTCGAACCCCCGAAGGCGTATGCCAGCTGATTTACAGTCAGCCTCCTTTGCCGCTCGGATCAACTGCCCGCGTGAGCCGACGGTGGGAATCGAACCCACAACCCTCCGCTTACAAGGCGGATGCTCTACCGTTGAGCTACATCGGCGCAAACCGATTATAGCACGGCCGATCCTTGGGTCAAGATTCTACCCGACCGTCACGGGAGTAAGTATACACGAAAGAGATCGGATGTCAACCTTTTCGACGGTGCATTAAGCAAGATCCTCAGCCCAATAATACTGGTCGAAGATCGCCGCACGCTTCGAGAAAGCATCTAGGTGGGGCGTCTCGATCCAGTCGTTCCCATAGCACCCGAGGTGATCGCGGCGGAAGGTGTCGTTGACGATAAGGATGACGTTCATCGTGCTACGCTAGCCACTCGCGCATCTTCGCCACGTACTGGGGAAACGCGACCTCCGGGTCAGGGAGTCCCGGAATCCACCGCTTTTCCCATTCGAGGATCGCGTAGCCGTCATAGCCACCCTCGGTCAACAGATCCAGCATCGTCTTTAGCGGGACGTCACCCTCCCCAAGCAGGACGTATTGGTGATCGCCCTCCTCGGTGGGCACCGAGTCCTTGACGTGAGTGCTGACCGTGTAGGGGGCCAGGTTATTGTAGGTGAACTCGGGGGACTCGCCGTTGGTGCGGTAGGGGTGGTGCAGGTCCCAGAGCACCCGCACGCGAGGATGATCCACCTCACGCATCAGGCGTGCGAAGACCGCCGAGTTCGTCCAATCATCGTGCGTCTCCAACGCCAGCGTGACGCCATATCCTTCGGCTTCCTCGCCAATCGCCCGCAGATTCTGGACGAGAGTGGGTAGCATACCCTCCACGGTGTAGCCAGCCGGGACCCGGCCCCCATAGACCCGGATGACCGGAGCACCGAGCTCGGCGGCCAGCGCCATATTGCGGCGCGCCTCGTCGAAGTTCTGTTGTAGGTCGTCCTCGTCGGTCACGGCGAAGCGGGCCGAGGTCGCAATCCCCGAAACCGCGATCGCGTGGTCGGCGAAGAGGCGCTTCGTCGCGCTCAACTCCGTGGTGAACTCCCGACGTGTCGTGATATCCAACGCCTCCTGTAACCCACGGAAGTCCACGCCCTCGTATCCCATCTCTGCGGCGTTCTCGACGATCTCCTGCAGCGTCCAGCTGGGGCAACCCAGCGTAGTAAAAGATAGCGGTAGCATCATCGCTCCTTTCTGATCTAGGCCTCAGTGAGTCAGCATGCTGAAGCGTGTGCGTGATGCGTCTGTGTGATGTGCGTGGGCATACAAGCATCACGCACGCACCGGGGGCTGCTTACCTGTACACCTCGATAGCCTCCTCCGGCGCCCCGATCTCCTCGAGCCACTGAATGAGCTTGCTGTGCATGTCCTCAGCAATGGAAGGATACTCCATCGAAAGACTCGTCTCGCCGTAAGGATCTACGTTCAGGTCGAAGAGGGCGCCCGTGTGACCTATAGACCGAGCATCGTCTGGCCCAAAAGGCGCGTAGGCCCATTGGTGTGTATAGACCATCGGGGTCACCGCGGTGGGTGGGAGCCCGCCGTCCTGGAGGCGGAGGTAGGATCCGCAGACTACAAAGTCGTGGATTGGCGGGTGCGTCTCCTCGCTCAACATCGGTGCGAAAGAGGATCCCTGGAACGGATCTGGTGGCGTGACGTCCAGGCCATTGAGCTCGATAAGGGTGGGCAGGATATCAGCTGGCTGAGCCAGGATATCCACCGTCGCGCCGCGTGGCAGGCCGGGGGCGGCAATGAGGAAGGGGATGTGCGCGATCTCCGGATAGAGCGGCCAGAGTCGATCGTCCCCCTCGTTGATATTGCTCTTGCCCGTGCGGTTATGCTCCCCCAAGCTCATCCCGTGGTCGGTGGTGAAGATGACCACCGTAGTATCCCAGAGATCGAGGTCGTCGAGCTTCTGGAAGATCCGTCCCACCCAGCGATCGACGAGTTCAGCCTCGGCGCAATAGTGCGCGCGGAGATTGCGTAGCTCCTCGGGCGTGTAATCGCTGGCCTTGCCGTAGTTAGGATGCATCATCGGCGTACCCTCGTAGGCAGGATCGTACTTCCTGACCATATACTCAGGCGGATCCCATGGTTCGTGCGGATCGAAGAAGTCGACCCAGAGGAGGAAGGGACGATATTGGTGGTTCTCTTCAAGCCACCGTACTGCGCGGCCCGCCGTCCGCGGCGGGAAGGTGTCCTCCTCACAGCGCCAGTAACGATTGGACCAGCGGTGGAGATCCACCAGGTTCCGATCCTGAAAATGGTGTCCGGTGCGGGTTTTCTCGGGTGGCATCACTTCCTTGATCGGATCATTCATGTGGAGAAAGGCCGTATCGCCCTCTTGTCCCCGGACGTGATAGGCGGCATTGAAGGCCTGGTTGAAGTTCGCGTTGAAGAGGTGCGGGCAATCGCAGATGAGCTGGGTGACATATCCGTGCGGGTTGAGTAGCTGTGGCATCCGGTTTTTCTCCGCAAGCGGCTGCCAGGGATACCAGGGCCAGGCGTAGCGGCCCGAGATTAAGTCCGTCCGTTCGGGAATTGTGGGAAAGCTACCGGCGTAGAAGTGGCTCAGGCTGACCGCACGGTTCGCAAAGGCGTCGAGGTTCGGCGTCGTCACGGGCACCGCGGCGCGGTCGAAGAGGTTATCATATCGATAGGTGTCGGCGTTGATAAGGATCACGTTGTAGGGCTGATCGGGGACCGCCGGTTCACCGATGTCTCTGCCGCGCGCATCCTGGTACTCCGGTCCGGTTAGCTTCTCTGCGCGTGTTGTTTTCATATGTCGATGTACCTCCTGTTCAATCGGGACTTGTGCCAATGTGGGTACAGATCGCTAAGTTTCAACCGCACAATCTTCAATCTTTGTCTCCTGCTGAACGCCGGAGCGCTCCGCTCAGGTTCGGGAGGGCCTCAGGCCTTCGCGGGGCATATCGCGACTGGCGATCACATCGATGCCGGTGTCCAGTGCGTCCCTGAGAACGACTTGGTTCACCTCGACAGGCGCCTCGACCTCAACCTCGCGGATCTTTGCCAGCAGATCGAAAATCCGAGGCTTGGGGAAGGGTTCGCGGGTATAGACTGGAACCAGCGGATGAAGGCCACCTTTGACCGTAACGGTCGTCGCGACCATCCGTCGCGGGTCGGTCAACTCGCGCTGCACGTAGGTCAGGCCGCGTTTACACGTATTGCCCTCCACGTTCAGCACCGTCTCGTCGTCGTGGGTGACCTCCAGGGTACATCCCATTGGGCAGGTGATGCAGATCATCTCTTCGGTGATCTTAGTCATCGCTAAATCCTTTCCGTCTCGGACGGGCCAGCCAGACCCTTCACCGCGGCGTAACGCTCACGCGTAGCTCTTTGGCCTGCCTGACTCTCTCGTAATCACGCTGTCGCAGCGTCAGGTTGACCATCTCGCCGGGCCGAGCATAGCGGGCGCCCCGGCGGGCGATCAGGCTCTCGCCGTCAGAGACCTCAATTCGTACCGGCTGCTCCAGGGGCTCGGTGACCCGCATCTGCAGCCGGACCTCGTCCTCCGTCAGTCTCTCCGGATCGACCCTATGGGGTACGACGTAGCGCACGCGCTCACCCGCTGCCGTCTGCACGGTTGGCAGCCGCGGGCCGGGAGTAGCCGCTGCGGCGTAGGCCGCTGCGCGCGCGCCGGCGACTTGACCGGCCTCTGTCACCCAGTCCACCAGGTCGTAGACGTGGACGACGTTGCCGGCGGCAAAGACCCCTGGCACGTTCGTCTGGTAGCTCTCATCGACGTAGGGCCCGCCTGTGACAGGGTCGAGGCGCACGCCGGCTTTCTGTGAGAGCTCGTTCTCCGGGATGAGACCCACTGAAAGCAAGAGCGTGTCGCAGGGGATAACCTCCTCGGTTCCCGCGATGGGTTGCCAGCTCTCGTCGACGGCGACGGCCTCCACAGCCTCCACACGATCCTTGCCCAGAATGCGTTTGACCGTATGTCGAAGCTGCAGCGGAATGTCGAAGTCGAGGAGGCATTGTACATAGTTGCGGCTCAGGCCGGTGAGGTAGGGCATCACCTCTAGCACGCGCTCGACCTTGGCGCCCTCGAAGGTGAGGCGTCGGGCCATAATCATACCGATGTCCCCTGACCCCAGGATCACGACTTGCTTGCCAGGCATATATCCTTCGACGTTAACCCACCGCTGGGCCGTACCGGCGGTGTAGATGCCGGACGGGCGCATCCCCGGGATGCGGATCTGGGCCCGTGTTCGCTCGCGGCACCCCATTGCTAGCACTAGCGATTTGGCTTGCAGCTCCGAGAACCCTCCGCGCGTGCTCGTGGCATAGACCTTGCGGTCGGGGGTAACGTCCAGGACCATCGTGTCGAGGCGTACCTCAATATCGAGATCCTTGACCTCATCAATGAACCGTTGCGCGTAGGTAGGGCCGGGCAGATCCTCTCCAAAGATCTCGACGCCAAAACCGTTGTGGATGCACTGCAATAGGATACCCCCGAGCTCCACATCGCGCTCCAGGATGAGCACCTCTTCAGCGCCGCCTCGTTTCGCTGCTATCGCTGCGGCCAAACCTCCGGGACCGCTGCCGATCACGATGACATCATAGGTTTCTTTCATGCTGACTCTTGTCCCACTTGTTTCGTCTTGCGTGTGAGGAACGCCGACCCATCTCCCCTCTTACTGACCTCCAGAGGGTCCATATCCAGTTCGCGGGCCAGGATCTCGACCACGCGCGGCATATCGAAGGCGCCTTGACACCGTCCTGTGCCCAGCCACGTGCGTCGCTTGATCGCATCGTAGGTGTCTGCCGGGATTGGGGCTTCGATCTCCGCGACGATCTCGCCTTCGGTCACGTACTCGCAGCGACAGATGATGCGACCATAGCGCGGATCCCGCCTGACCAACTCCGCCTGCTCGGCATGCGTTAAGTGCCGGAAGACGGGTCGCGGGGGTCGAACCGGATTCCAGTCGGCCTTCGCCTGCAGATTCTCGCCTGCTGCTTTCAGCATCTCGACGACGCGGACGGCGATCGCTGGTGCCGCCGTCAGACCCGGGGACTCGATGCCAGCCAGGTTGACCAGGCCGACCGTCTCCTCCGGGATATCAATCACAAAGTCTTTATGATAATCGACGTTTGGGTTCGGGCTGGGCGCGTTGCCCCCGGGACGCAGCCCGGCGAAGACGGCAATGATGTCGCGCTGGCTGAGGGTGGGAATCAACTTGACTGCGCCGTCCCAGATCTCCTGCATTCCTGCGGATGTGACCGCGGTGTTCTCCTTGTCCTCGATCTCCTCAGCGTTTGGGCCGATGATCGTGTTGCCGTGGACGGTGGTGGTCACCAGGATACCCTTGCTGACGTTCGTGGGCACAGGGAAGAGAACGTCGTTCAGCTCGAACTGGTTGCGATCCATGACGTAGTATTCACCGCGCCGGGGCGTGATCTCAAATTCGGGCCGCACGCCGGCTTTGTGCATCACGGCGTCGGCATAGAGCCCCGCGGCGTTGATCACCCAGCGGGATCGGAACTCGCCCCGATTCGTCCTGACCCCGATGATGTGACGGGGTCTCTCCCGGTCCCAGATGAAGTCCTCGAAGGCCGTCCGGCGCATCAGTCTCACCCCGTTCATAACGGCGTTTTCCGCTGCGGCGATGGTGGCACCCCAGGGGTCGCAGACCCCTCCCACGGGGCAATAAAGGGCGCCGGTGGTCTCCGGGCTGATCTTCGGCTCGCGCCGCCGCATCTCATCGCCCGAGATGATCTCCACCGGGACGCCGTTGGCCTTGCCACGGGCCTCCTGCTCCGCCAGGGCGCGTCGTTCCATATCGCCGATCGCGACGACGTACGTGCCACAGCGATCGAAGCTAAAGTGCAGCTCCTCGGCCATGCGATCCCACATAGGGTTGCCCTTGACGTTCATCTCTGCCTTGAGGGTCCCGGGCGTCGCCGCATATCCCCCGTGAATGATGGCCGAGTTGGCCGACGTCGCACCGGTGCAGACATCGGCCTCTTTCTCGATCCAGAGGATGTCGAGTTGGTAACGCGACAGCCGGCGGGCGACCATCGCGCCGACTACGCCAGCGCCGACGATGATGACGTCGTAGACCGGGTTCGTTCCGGTTGGGTCTGAGTCCATAGCTACCTCATCTGCCTTTCAGTATTGCGTCTAGATCGATATCGGCAGTTGTCCTGTAGATAAAGTGGGCGCACCCGACACGCTCTGGCGGCCCGACGCCTATCGCAACCATCCTGGCAGCCAGCGCGGCCTCGATCCCTGAAGCGGCATCCTCAATCACCGCGCAGGCGACCGGTTCTACACCCATCTGCTCCGCTGCAAAGAGAAAGAGGTCCGGCGCCGGTTTGCCGTGTTCCACGCTGTGGCCGTCAGCGATCACATCGAAGATGTCCAGGATGCCCAGATTTGTCAGGACCGTTCTGGTGTTCTTGCTTGCGGAGCCGATCGCCATCTTGAGGCCTCGGCTCCGGATCTCCGACATCAGCTCGCGGGCGCCCGGCAGAAAGTTCCCTTCGTCGATTAGCTGTAGCAGCGCTTGATAGTAGCCGTTCTTGCGGGCCATCATGCGCCGAATCTCGACTTGATCGTAGTCCGACAGGCGATCGCCAAGCAAGAGCTCCAGGGAACGCCGGCGCGAGACCCCGCGCAGCTGTTCGTTGTCCTCTCGGGTGAACGCGATACCTTCCTCATCGGCCAGGCGCTTCCACGCCTGGAAGTGGTACTCGGCCGTGTCCGTAATGACGCCATCGAGATCGAGAATGAAAGCAGAGATCGTGCGGCGCATAGGCTGTCTAGTCCGAAACCCAGTCGAAGGTGCGCTCCACCGCCTTGTGCCATCCGGCGATCAGCGCTTCCCTTTCCGACGCGTCCATGTCGGGCTCAAAGACCCGATCAACGCCCCAGTTTCGGCGTAATGCCTCTTCGTCCTCCCAAAAGCCGACGGCCAACCCGGCGGCGTAGGCCGCACCCAGCGCTGTCGTCTCGGTGACCTGGGGGCGGATCACGGGAACGTCCAGGATATCGGCCTGGAATTGCATCAGAAGCTCGTTGGCGACCATGCCTCCATCGACCTTTAGCTTCGCCAGGGGAACCCCGGAATCCTGCTCCATCGCCTCGATGACGTCGCGCGTCTGGTAGGCGGTGGCCTCCAGCGCGGCGCGACAGATGTGATGTTTGTCAATATAGCGAGTGAGGCCCACCATCACGCCGCGCGCATCGCTCCGCCAGTACGGGGCGAACAGACCGGAAAACGCCGGAACGATATACATGCCGCCAGCATCGTCGACTTGCCGAGCGATATCCTCGATCTGTGGCGCGCGGGTGAAGAAACCGAGATTGTCCCGCAACCACTGGACGAGGGCGCCCGTGATGGCAATTGAGCCCTCCAGAGCATAGACCGCCGGCGCATCGCCGAATTGATAGGCCAGCGTCGTGAGCAGCCCACGCTCCGAAGGGACGATCTCCGTCCCGGTGTTGAGGAGCATGAAGCACCCCGTCCCATACGTGTTCTTGGCTTCGCCCGGCGTGAAGCAGGTCTGGCCCACCACCGCGGCCTGCTGGTCGCCGAGGATGCCGGTGACGGGAATGCTCTCGCCGAAGGGCCCGTTCTCCCGGGTGAACCCGTAGGGCCGGGCCGCGCTGGAGGGGCGAATCTCGGGCAGCATCGAGGCGGGGATGTCGAGAATGTCCCTGATCTCAGGATCCCAGTCCAGGGTGCGCAAGTTCATCAACATCGTACGGCTGGCGTTGGTCACGTCGGTGACGTGCGTGCCACCTCCGGGTCCCCCCGTCAGCCACCAGATCAGCCACGTATCGATCGTGCCGAAGAGGGCATCCCCTTTCTCGGCGGCCTCACGCACGGCAGGGACGTTGTTCAGCAGCCACGTCGCCTTGGGCCCGGCGAAGTAAGTCGCCAGCGGCAGGCCCACCGTATCCCGAAACCGGTCCTGTCCTCCGTCGCGAGCCAGCTCATCGCAGATATGCTTGGTGCGGGTATCCTGCCAGACGATGGCGTTGTGGAGCGGTTGGCCCGTGTGGCGATCCCAGACCACGGTAGTTTCGCGCTGGTTGGTGATGCCCACGGCGGCGATCCTGCCGCTGGGGATGTTGCCCTGGGTCAGGGTCTGTTGAATCACGCCCTGCGTCTTCTCCCAGATCTCCAGCGGATCGTGCTCGACCCATCCCGGCTGCGAGTAGATCTGCCGGTGCTCTTCGTAGGACCAGATGACGGGCTCGCCACGGTGGTTGAACAGGATGCAACGGGTGCCGGTCGTGCCTTGATCGAGGGCGGCGATGTACTGAGCCTCTGCCATCTACACCTCCTGGTTTGAGTTTGAGCTAGAAGAGCGGTCGGTTGTGGTGCCGTTCGATTATACTCTTCCGATGCAGGATTGTCTATCCAGAAAAGCGTGAGGAGTGAGTATGGGCTCTCCAGAGCTGGGGGGAGTGCTCAATCAAGCGTGCGCAGGGGAGGTCCGCCTTCAGAACTGGCTACTCCCGGCGTGTATCGCCCGCAGGAGCGGGGCTTGTACGCGTCATAAGCGGCAAGTAGACGCGGGCCTCCGCAAACACCAACTCCTCGTTGCTCCACGGGCTATTGCCCAGTGACGTGTGCGCTCGCACACGATAGTACCACCAGCCTGGCCGGTGGTTGATCGCGGTGTAGTGGGTGAGGGGGCCGTTGTACGCCACCGCTGGCGCCTCGAAGTAGGGGGAGGCGCTCTCCTCCAGCGTGTACGTCGCCGTTGGAACGGGACTCCAGGTGACGGTATAGGACCGATCGCTGTTGGGGTTGAGAATCGCGTGCAGTATCGGGGGTGCGACCATCGTTGAGCTGATGACCACGTCTGTGATAGCGCTGGGCACGCTGAAGCCGGCTTGGTTGTAGGCCTGCACGCGATGGTACCAGTGCCCGCTCGGTTGCCCGGTGATAGGGTAACGGGTGTCAATGCCGAAGTAACGGGTGGCAGGCTGGGTGAAGGTAATGTCGGAGGATTCCTGGAGGCGATAGGCTGTGGCTCCCGTCTCTACGCTCCAGGACAGGGTGTAGGCATCCGGATCAGTGTGCGATGGGCTGAGCGCGAGCGTTGGGGCGTCCGGCAGCACCGTCGCCGATTGGGTCTCGCTCCAAGCGCTGTCGCCGCCGTCATTGTAGGCTTGCACGCGATAGTGCCAGGTGCCTCCAGGTTGGTCGGTGATCTGGTGGGTCAGGACAGAACCCACTTCGATGGTCTTGGGAGTGTCAAAGGTGCTGTGAGGGGACTCTTGCAGCCTGTAGCCGGTGGCGCCCGTGACGCTCCCCCATTCGATCTCGTAACTATTCATCCCGTTATTCGCGATCGGCTGCAGCGCCGGCGCATCCAAGCCGACGACGATGCTCTGAGCCTCGCTCCAGGGGCTGATGAGTCCGGCGGTGGTGCGCTCCGCGCGGACGCGATAGTACCAGGTACCAAAAGTATGCTCGGTTACCAATGTCTGGGTGTTCGAGTCATTGTAGAGAGCAGCCGGTGATTCGAACGCTGTGTTATCCGCCTCCTCCAGCCAGTAACTGGTGGCGTGATCAACCTCCGACCAGCTGATCGTATAGCTCGCGTCCCAATCTGGATCACTTATGGCGTGCAGCGTGGGTGCCGGCAGGCTGAGCAGACTCTCGACGGCGCCGAGCGCGTCAATGCGCCCGTGACCGAAAACGGGATCCCACCCTTTATCACCCAGGTCCACCGCTGT
>CAZPJP010000006.1:7457-57005 GCA_964586915.1 uncultured Anaerolineales bacterium | reverse complement strand
CCGCGACCTGTTCCACTACATCGAGTCGTTCTATAATCGTCGGCGTCTGCATTCGTCGCTGGGTTATCAGAGTCCGGTGGCCTACGAGCAGACCTGTCATCAGATGTCTGGTGCTGTTTAGCGTAGTGTCCACCAAATCGGGGGAACCTTTTTCCTCGGCGGCTCTTATATATGTTTTGAGAGCGTAACTTCCGTTTACAGGGAGAGGCTCAACCGGTTACCCTGGCATCAATCTTGCAGTTTCTTTGTTAGGACGATGATGGTGCTCGCGAGATGGCTTAGTAGTTCCGCCGGTGGAGCTTGGCGCCAGGTCTCTCAAAAAAGAGATGGATCGCGAGCGTTCCGGCAGCAGGCGCACGTCCCGGTCACTCCAGAGCGAGTCTCGGACCCTGGTCGGGCGCTTTGTGACGTAGAACGCCTGCCGCTGACGCGGCAAGCGGGCAAGATGCCGTGCATCAGAATGCCCGCGGTCCATAGTCTTTACGGCGAGCAATCTACGGGAGCCGGTGGCCCGCTGCAACGCGGACTGTGCGCCCTTGGCTTGCCTTGATGCGCATGCGCCCCGATCTCGTGGGCCATCACACAAGGTCGAGCGGCCCACGCTGTCTCAACCCTACACGTCGAGATTTTGGACCTCGCGGGCGTGGGATTGGATGAATTTGCGGCGTGGGGGGACGGAGCTGCGCATAAACATTCGAGTACGCGGTCGGCCTCGGCGGCGTCCTCGATGCGGACGCGCAGGCGCGTGCGCTGCTGGGGGTTCATCTCGCCCGGGCCCTTGTGGCGCTGGTGCGAGCAGGAGGCGCGACAAGGGGCGGGATGCGGCGTCAGCAGGCGTAATAGAGGGCTATGGACCGCGGGAGGCGAGGCGGGCGTTGCGCTCCCAGATGCTGACCATTTCGATGCCGAAGGCGCGGCGGACGGCCATAACTTTGGCGAAGTTCGCATGGAGCCACGCGGCATCGTAGGGCTCCCAGAAGACGCTCTGGGCGGGGGTGTTGGCCTCCGCGCCGGTGTACCACGCCGCCCAGCGCTGCCGGATGGTGTGGTTGATGTGAACGACGACGTAGTCCGGGATGGTGCGCACGGAGCTCCACTCTCCTCGGACGAGCCGGAAGTCGGGGTTGGGGCTCGTGGCCTCTAGGATGTGCCAGGGATAGGCGTAGACGACGACGCGGTCGCCGGGCCGGGCGTGCTGGTTCAGCCATTCCGCCGCCTGCTGGACGCCGTCGGACGTGGTCTGGACGACGCTACGGTAGCCGATGGTGGACCTGCCCGCGAGGTATCGCGCGCCCAGCCACTGGTAGCCGTTCAGGTTGAAGTCGGGATAGCAGCGGGCCAAGTCGACGCCAAGCACGAGGGTGGCGGCGATGCCCACGACGCCGGCTAGGACTCGGCGACGCGAGGCGAGCGCGAGCAGCCGGTCGGAGGCCAGGATCGCCAGCAGCGGCAGCAGCGGGACCATATAGAAGGTCTGCGCCAATGGTAGCAGGATCAGGCCCAAAAAGTAGCAGACGACGACGAGAAGCGGAAACCTGACGGCCTCCTTTGCCCTCCAACTAAGCGCCGCCAGAATC
Source organism: uncultured Anaerolineales bacterium (assembly GCA_964586915.1). GTDB lineage: Bacteria > Chloroflexota > Anaerolineae > B4-G1 > SLSP01 > PWVB01. The sequence goes on along the minus strand of CAZPJP010000006.1, from coordinate 55,428 downwards.
GGGCCGAGCAGGAGCCCCACCCCGATCAGGGGGCTGGACTTGAAGACGACAGAGGCTAGATGCAGGGCCGCCGCCTCCCCGGCGAAGGCCGGATTCCATCCCATCTCGTGCCGGAATCTGCCGGACAGGCTGGCGAGGATAGCGGGGTTGGTCAGGTGAACCGGCGGCAGGATCATGAAAGTACCGAGGGCCAAGGCCAGCACGAAGCCGAGGAGAAGCAGGGGCGAGGTGGCCCGGTGGCGGTGACGCACCGCCCAGACTAGGACCGCGCCCCAGGCCAGCAGGGCGAGGTAGAAAAGCAGGCGGAGCAGCGGCTCCGGGCGATCCGCGGGCGGCAGGTCGTTGAGGGTCACCCGGCCCAAGACTATGGCCGCGACCATCGCCGCTAGGAGCGCCGCGCCGTTGCGCAGGTCGTGCAGCGACAGGGCTTCAGCCTGCCGGTCACCAGAAATGGAAAGGATGGCGTAAGCAATGGCGGGGAAGATGGCGACGACGGTGAACTTGGCCGAGAGCGCCAGACCCAGGATGAGGGCGGTGACGGTCGCCCAGCCCAGATTAGGCGTCTCGCGCAGGTGAGAGACCACCACTAGGAGCCAGACGAAGGCACAGGCCACGTAGATGTCAGTCTCCGTGAAGGCGGTCCTGGCGAAAGAGAGGAAGAAGGGGCTGGTGGCCAGGAGCGCGGCGGCGAGCAGGCCTCTGCCGGCGCCCAAATCGCGTCGGTGGGCGCCAAGGTCACGCCGGCAGGCGACGTAGGCCCCCACGATGGTGAGGGCGCCCACGAGACAGCTGAGCAAACGCGCGGTCAAGAGGTCGCCGGTGCCCAGGAGCGTGTAGACGGCAGCGACGGCGGACATCGGCAGGCGGGTCTGGCTGGGGTCGGCCCCGGATCCGCGGAGCCAGCCGACCGGTTGCGCGAGATAGGAGCGGGCGATCTCGAGGTCGGTCTGCTCGTCCCAGGACACGCCCTGGCGGGCTACGGTGGGCAGGAGCAACAGGCCGTAGCCGATTAGGACGAGAGCCAAGCAGAAAACGCGGCGGCTGAGCGCTGAGCTGATCCAGCGCTTCACCGCGTTCACCGCCTGGCGTGCCCCAGAAGAGGCGATCACTTCCTACCAAGGTGGCCGAAGCTACACGTCGAGGTTCTGGACCTCGCGGGCGTGGGATTGGATGAACTTGCGGCGCGGGGGGACGGAGCTGCCCATGAGCATGTCAAAGACGCGATCGGCCTCGGCGGCGTCCTCGATGTGGACGCGGAGGAGCGTGCGCTGGCCGGGGTCCATGGTGGTGTCCCAGAGCTGCTGGGGGTTCATCTCGCCCAGGCCCTTGTAGCGCTGGAGCGAGTACTTCCGGCCATCCAACTCACGGATCGTGCGGGCCAAGCCGCCCTCAGTATAGACATACTCCTCCTGGCGGCCCGCTTTGACCAGATAGAGCGGGGGCTGTGCGATATATAGATGGCCCTCCTCGATAAGCGATGTCATGTAGCGGAAGAAGAACGTCAGCAGGAGGGTGGTGATATGGGCGCCATCGACGTCAGCATCGGTCATAATGATGACGCGATCGTAGCGCAGATTTCCGACCTCGAACTGGTCGCCGATGCCGCAGCCCAGCGCCGAGATAATGGCCTGGATCTCCTTGTTGCTCAAGATGCGGTTCAGCCCCGCCCGCTCGGTATTGAGGATCTTGCCGCGCAACGGCAGGATCGCCTGGAACTGACGGTCGCGACCCTGCTTGGCAGAGCCACCCGCCGAGTCACCCTCGACGATGAAGATCTCGCTGCTCGCCGAATCGCGACTGGAGCAGTCCGCCAATTTACCCGGCAACGTCATGCTTTCCAGCGCGCTCTTACGGATGACGAGGTCGCGTGCTTTGCGGGCCGCCGCGCGCGCCTTCAGCGCCGTCAGCCCCTTCTCCACAATGCGTCGCGCCGCCCGCGAGTCCGTCTCGAAGAACTCACGGATGGCATCACTGGTGACGGTCTCGACGGCGAAGCGAACCTCCGCGTTCATCAGCTTGACCTTGGTCTGGCTCTCGAACTGAGGCTCAGCCACCTTGACGCTGATCACCGCCGTGAGACCCTCCCGGACGTCGTCGCCGCTCAGATTCGGATCGCTGTCCCGGAGAACCGAGAGGTCGCGCCCGACCTCGTTAATGGCGCGCGTCAGAGCGGAGCGAAAACCGGTCAAGTGGGTGCCGCCGTCGATGGTGTTGATGGTGTTAGCGAAACAGAGCACCGTCTCGTTGAAGCTATCGCTATACTGGAACGCGACCTCGACGATCACGTCGTCGACTTCCTTCTCGATGTAGAGCGGCTCGTGCAACGCGCTGCGGTTGCGGTTGAGATACTCGACGAAGGCGCGGATCCCGCCCTCGAAGTAGAAGGACATCCGGCGCGCCGGGTCCTCACGGCGATCGATCAAGTCGATGGTCACAGCTCGGGTGACGAAGGCCATCTCGCGGAAGCGCTGGGCCAGCGTCTCGAAGTCGTAGGCGACGTCCTCAAAGATGGTCGGATCGAAGCGGAAGGTCACCGTCGTCCCGGTGTCTTCAGGGTCACAGGTGCCGACGACCTCGACGGCCGTCACCGGTAGGCCGCGCTCGAAGCGCTGGCGATAGACCTTGCCGTCGTCCGATTTGACAGTGACCTCCATCCACTCGGAGAGGGCGTTGACGGCACTCACGCCGACGCCATGGAGTCCGCCGGAGACCTTGTACCCACCGCCATCAAACTTGCCGCCGGCGTGCAGAGTCGTAAGAACCAGGGTCAGCGCCGAAATCCCTTTCTCGGGGTGGATGCCCACGGGGATCCCACGACCGTTGTCGATGACAGAGACGGTCAGGTCGGGTTCGATCGTCACCCGGATGTGGTCGCAAGCTTCCGCCAGGGCCTCATCGATGGAGTTGTCGACAACCTCATAGATAAGGTGATGCAGCGCACGGATATCGGTGCCGCCAACGTACATACCGGGGCGGCGGCGCACTGCCTCAAGCCCCTCCAGCACCTGGATGGTCGAGGCGTCGTATTTTAGCGTCGGGTTATTCGTCGATTTTCCAGCCATAGGTAGTTTACCAACCGTAGATCAGGTGATTGCCCCACAAGCCGTCGAGAACCCCAGCGGACTCAAGCCGCTCACGTCCACGTACGGACACTATTCTCCAAATATCGGATGGACCTGCGCCTCGTTGGTCTGAGTCGCATAGAGCTGCTTCAAGACCTCGAGGAACCGCAAGCGCTCCTGATAGAACACGAATAACGCAGCTGTGAGCGCGGTGCTGACAAACGCGTGACCTGCCAACCCCACCAGCGCTGCCCATGAATCGGGCTCCGGCAACGTCCAGACGACGTTGAGGCCCTGAGAGATCACGAAGACCAGCCCGAGCAAGAAAACGACATTCAGGAAATCCCCACGGGTCAGCAAGAGGCTCTCCCGCATCGCCCGCAACACTCCCCGCCGCAGCTGCAACATGCCAGGGATCGTGAAGACCAAATGAACCAACACAAACAACATGACAGAAAAGGCCAAGGTCATAAAGAGGCCAGCCAGCGCGAAACTAAAGAGCCCCATCATCGTCACGATGAAGGAAAGTATCATCGAGAAGCCCAGTATCACGGCAAAGAGCAACAGCCCCAGTTTTACAAACTGGGCCCAAGTGTGGCGAAACGACTTGGGGCCCGGCAACGGAGCCTCCGTCTCCTCGATCACGCGGAGCGCAATGGACCGCAGATAAAGGGCGCTCAGGGCGAGGCCCATCAGCGCAAGGATTGCCATCCCCAACATCGCGAGAAAGGGCGAACCGATCTCGACAGCCGGCTGGACACCCACGGGAGAGGCTGCTGACATCCGGGCAGGCGTCAGCACCGGAACTCCCAGCAACGGCCCGGTGTTGAGCAACGAGAAGAGATTATAACCCTGGCTCAGCTCGTCGAGTATCTGTCCGGCCGCTGCATAGCTCTCAGTCACCTCAGGCAGCCCCACATCGATTGTCATCCATCGTGCAAGAAAGGCCTTGATACCCTTTAGGATCGGCGCAACTGACAATCGAGGGCCCAGCCAGAGAAACAGGTCCAGGAGCAACGGGAGAACCATCAGCGTAGGATGTCGGGCAGTGACCTCAAATCCGGTGGTGATGCAGGCCAACGTGCCCATAGGACGACGTGTTTCTTTCTGGGAAGTGTTTGCCTCGTTCACACTATAATTTTACCACAATCAGGCGGAAAGACGAGGGTTAGGCTGACCCGCGGGGCTTTCCGACGCTTGCATTATCGTCGTGGCCGGCTATAATATACGTTATAAGCGTGATGCTATTATGCGTTATTATCGGGACTTTAGGGCATCATAATCCGTCCGTCCAAGGCAGAAGGAGACTCACTATGACCATACACGCCGGGTCAAGGCGCTCAACGACACGAGGTCGAAGGCGATGGACTCTGCTGTCTAATCTTGTTCTAGGAATGGCGCTGATCCTCACCGGCTGTGCCGGTGCTGAGGAGACCTCCCTGCCCGACGACGGACCGCCACCCCCTATCACGCGTGACGCTGCACTCCGCTTTGTCCAGAAGACGCTCACGGCGGGGCAGAGAGCTGCGGCGTCGAGGACGTTCGCGATCAGCCTAACGGACACCGAGGTCACCTCCTTTCTCAACATCCGTCGGGAGTTGACCCGAGAGCTCGAGCAGGTGGGGTTGAACCAACTCGACCAGATCGAGGGGCTGGAAAGCTTAGGCGGTGAGGAGATCGATATCGACGTGTGGCGCGCCCTCCTCGGCCAACGGGAGGGGTCCGGCGGCCTACGATCCTTGAGGCTCCGCATCGGTCTTAAGGATACGCGCGTTCACTTCAAGGGCGACGGACGCTTGATCGCGCGAGGTGAGATCGCCCTCTTAAGATGGGGATTGCCGATCCGTTTTGTCATCGCGCCCCACGCAGCTGAGGGCGAGTTGACCTTCGATTTCATCGAGGGACAGGTTGGGTCGATCGGCATGCCGAAAATGCTCTTTGACCTCTTGGGCAAGGGTCTGGCCGAGGTACTCGTATTCGTCCAGGCGTATGCCGAGATCACGCAGATCGAGGTCGGCGCAGGAACGCTCGCGATTAGCGGGCGATATAAGGGCCCAGACTGAGATCGAACTAAGGTTGGATCACGAGCGAGATTCCCGAGATTCCCGGCCACGACTCCAGCTGAGGGATTGGGTCATCAAACCAGAGCTCGTAGAGCTCCTGATAGATGCCCCGATCCTCGAGCGACATCAGGGTGAGGTTCACGAGATCGCGGAACTCGGAGTCCCCCTCGGGCAGCACATAAGCAACAGGCCGGTACGTATACCGGCGGTCGGTGAACGCGTAGCCTGATTGCCGGAAATGCACGTCAAGCGCCGGTCGGCGTGCCGTGAGGATAGCGACCACCTCCCCGGCCTGAAGGCCCGCCAGCGCCTCCTCAAAGCTAGGGTAGCCCGCGGCCGATAGCCCTACGCCCTGCGACAGGGTCGGCACAGCAGCCTCAGCGCTGCTGCCCGCCACCACCCCTACCGGCTGTCCGCTGAGCTCCTGCAACTCAGCGACGGGGGAGGCGGCCAACGACAGGATACCCACACCATCGTCAAGAATCGGGATAGAGAAGTCGACCCGCAGCTCCGCCTCGCGCGTATGTATCCAGTTGCCCGCCAAAATGTCGACGTCTCCGCGCTCCAGCCGCTGCAGCGCATCGACCTCATCAACCACGGGCACAAAGTTGATCGCGTCGCTGGTACCGAGCCAGAGCTCGACCACACGCTCCAAGAGTCGGACCTCGAAACCTGTAGGGATGCCATCGGCACGATCCCCACTATAAGGCCAAAGGTCCTGGTAGTACCCTACGGCCAGCGCCCCTCGGTCGCGGATGCGAGCCAGCACATCGAGATCACTGAGCTGTTGGGGTGACTGCGTGAGCTCTGGCGTTGGCACACGCCCGGACAAGAAGCCGATCGAGGGTGGGGAAGTACCGGGCAGCCAACGCTCGTAGAGCCCATCGCGGGTACCGTCGGCGGCCATATCCTGGAACGTCAGGCGCACCAAGTTTGCAAAGAAGGGATCGTCCTGACGGTAGATCATCGCCACCGGCTCCGAGGTCCACTGACCCACGATCATCGCTCCGGGGAGATCGCGACGCGCGCGCTCCAGGCGGTGTCGCTGATCGGCATAGGCATCGATCTGACGCGCGCGGAGCGCCTCCACGACGTCGAAGTAATTCGTATAGATCTTGTGACTCGGCGTCACCGGCGCGGCTGCGGCCAACGCCTCCTGGCTATCTGTCCAGGTTACCGTGCCGACCGACTTCTCACCGATATCTTCGAGGCCTTGAATCTCAGCGTCAGGAAAGGTCAACAGCGCCATCCCATCGGTAAAGTATGGGGGACTGAAATCAGCCCACGCTTCAGCCTCCCGGGTATGGACGAGCCCGGCTAACACGATGTCGACCGTGCCCTCCGAGAGATACTGGTATGCGGTGTCCGACCGGACCTGTTGGAACTCCACAGCCTCCTCGGAGCCCATCCAACGGCGAGCCAGCTCGCGCGCGAGGTCAACCTCCAGACCGGCCAACTGGCTGTCAGCGGTGACGTAGGAGAAGGGCTCGAGGTCGTAGCGCACCCCCACGATCATCTTGCCGCGCCCCAGCATTCTTGCCGTCGTGGACGCATTGGTCGAAAAGGGCTGATCGGGCGTCGGAGGCACATAGAGAGAGGCGAGCTCCTCTTCCTCCGGTTCAGGAAAGAGCTGAGCCAGATCGGCACAGCCGGTAAGGGAGACCACCGGCAAGAGCAAGGCAACCAGCACCAGGCTGTAGAGATAACGACGCATCAATTTCACTCCTCTAGGCAAATCGGGCGCGGCTCAATATACCATAAAGGAGAGAAAAAGCGCCAGCACGAGGAATGCCGTCAGGGGATCTTACCGTGCAGCCCCCGCAAGATCAGCTCTGAGTTGAAGGGGAAGCGATTATACCAGACGCCCGTGGCCTGCCGCAACGCGTGATGCAGGGCCGAGGCGACCCCGATAAAGGGCATCTCCCCCATCCCACGAGCGCCCCAGGGCCCGTGCAGCTCAGGATTCTCGATGAGAATCGACTGAACGCGTCCGGGAATGTCCTCAATTGTGGGCATCAGATAGGTGCTGAATGAGCGCGAGAGCAGACGCCCCTCCGACTCAACGAGATGCTCGGTCGTAGCCCAGCCCAGCGCCTGCACGACGCCGCCCTCAATCTGCCCCTCCACGAGGCGGGGATTGATCGCCTGACCCACGTCGTTCGCGCAGACGATCCGTGGATACCGACACAAACCCGTCTCCAGATCAACGGCGACCTCAGCCGCGATGGCCGCGTAGCCGTAGGCGAAGTTGGGGTGTCCATACCCAGTTTCCGCATCAATCTGCGTCGTCTTCGGCGCCAAGTACGTGTGCTCGGCCCTGGCAGGACGCTCCTCATCGCGCCATTTGTCCAAGGCTTTCTCCGCGGCGCCGCGGATCGCATTCCCTATCATGTAGGTCATCCTGGAAGCCGAGGAAGAGCCTGAGCTCTCGGTGTTCGCCGTATCCACAGGGCGCAGATCGACCCTCTCCACCGGGACGTCCAGCGCCTCAGCAAACATCTGCCGTGTCACCGTGCGGGCTCCCTGGCCCACGTCGGCGCTGGCGGCGTAAGCGATCACGCGCTCGATCTCGGCTGCGCCCTGCAACTCCACCCCAGCCCAGGCGTTTTCCTGATATCCGAACGAGAAACCGATATTCTTGAACGCCAGCGCAATCCCAACGCCACGCCTCAGATAGGCAGGATCCTTGGGCCGTGCTGCGGCCTCGCCCACCGGTGGGGCAATCCACCTCCCCACGTCCTTCTCCTCTCCCTCCTCTTCATCCTGCCGCTGCCAGCCCACCGCCTCAGCCGCCGCGATCAAGGCCTGCCGGAGACCGCGAGCATCGTCAGGGAGCGGCTTTCCCCACGGCATCGGATCGCCATCGCTGACCAGATTGCGCAGACGGAGCCCCACCGGGTCCATCTCCAGAGCCGCGGCCAGCTTGTTCATCTGCGACTCCGCGATGAAGTTGCCCTGAGGGGCCCCAAACCCGCGAAACGCGCCACCGGGAATATTGTTCGTATAAGCTGAGAGGACATCGGTCTTCACGTTGGGAATGCGATAGGGCCCGTTGACCGTGAGCACCGTATTGCCCATCACCTTGTTGGTCGTGTAGACATAGGCGCCAGCATCCGCGATCACCTCAGACTCCGCGGCCAACAGCCTCCCGTCGCTGGCGGCACCCCAGCGCGCGTAGGCAAAGAGCCGGTGCCGCTTATGGTGCCCCAGGATCGACTCCTCACGGCTCCAGGTGATCTTCACCGGGCGCTGGAGACGCATCACCGCGAGGGCCAACACGATCTGGACGGACATATCCTCACGGCCACCGAAGGCACCGCCGATCGCAGGATAGACGATCCGCACCTTCTCCAGTGGCACGTTCAGGGCGTGAGCGATCTGCTCGCGGTCCTCGTGGGCCCATTGCCCGGCGACCGCGACGGTGATCCGGCCCTCCTCATCCAGATAGGCCAACCCGGCCTCGGGCTGCAGGTATGCATGCTCCTGGCCGGGGACCTCATAGCTTGACTCGACGATGACGTCGGACTCCGCAAATGCCGCCTCAACGTCGCCTCGGCGGATCCGGTGGCGGGAGACGAGGTTTTTCTCAAAGACCAACTCGGGATGCATGTCGGTGCCCGGATACGAGGGATGGAGCACCGGGGCCTCCTCCTTCAAAGCTTCACGTGGGTCCGTGACCACCGGGAGATCCTCGTAGGTCACGTGGATACGTTCGAGCGCCTGTTCGGCGGCGTCTTCGTCCTCGGCTACGACAGCAGCAACCTGGTCGCCGATGAAACGTATTATGTCCGTGCCGGATTTGTCACTGCCAGGCCCACAGAGGACCGGTTGATCGGGGTACTGAAGCCCGTATTCATTGACCGGTACATCGCGCGACGTGAAGACCGCGACGACGCCCGGCAGGCGCTCGGCCTCAGAGGTGTCCACCTCGATCACGCGCGCGTGCGGGCGACCCGCAAAGAGCAGTCTCATCGTCAACGCCTCACCCATCGTCAGATCTCCGGGATAGAGGGCTTCCCCCGTGACCTTCTCGCGCGCCTCAAATCGCGGCAATTCGCGGCCGATGTACTTCCCTTTCATGCACGCTCTCCTTGTCCTGTTCGCTCCGCCACGGGCGTCAGGCCAGACTGAACTTGCGTCTCCAGTGCTAGAATCCGACGCAGGACAGCCACCGTCGTGGCGTAGGTGGGGTCCATACCGTAGTACGAAAGGTTGTGCGTGCCCAGGTTGCGGCCCTTGCTCATCGGGGTGTCCGAAGCATAGTGCAGTATGCCGATCTCAAAGGGCACCGGGTAGAGATTAACGAGCTCATCCTCAGGATAGCGTCGCGGACGGATGAACTCATAGAGGGCCGAGAGGTAGGGGCCCGACTCCATCTCCACGTCGGTGTATCCCAAGCGCAGAAAGGACTCCATATAGGAGCGGTTCTGCAAGAAGGTGCCGTGCACGGCAATGGTGCGTTGGTTGTCCAGCACATCGCCGTAGACCAAGAACGGCGCAACGTGCGACGCCGTGAAGACGTTATTGAAGAGATATGTGTTGCTTGAGTGCTCATCATAGACGTGATTGGGGATCAATACATCCCCGATCCGACCATTGAGCGTCGCAGCTTTGCCAATGACGTAGGCGCCGCGGAGCTCGCCGACATTGACGGCAATCCGTGACAGAAGATGGTAGGCCGCAAAGCCAAGCGGATAGTCAATGTTAAGGATAATCGCATTCGAGCCTCTAAGTTGAGCGAGCGGTAGCTCGTCCACCAGCCGGCTGTCGAGAGACTCCCCGTCCAATGTCGAAAGCTCAATCAGCTGGACCTCCAGATCGAAGGTGTGCTGACTCGGTATCCGCGTCACGCCCCGCTCTGCCTCATAGGTATCTCTAAGCTCGAGGAGGTCCTGACCCTCAGAGGTCTGCAGATACTTCTTCAGGACATAATAGAGGAGATTCGACCAGTTGCTGGGGACTTTACGCTGCTGAATGCGTTCGGCCTCTGCACAGAGCTCCGGATCGGCCTCCGACGCTAGATAGGCTGTCAGGCGGTCTTCGTGGCGCTGCGCAAAGCTGGTGACCATGTTGGCGACACTGTGGGTGTTGCTGGAGACGAAATAGATCGGGCGCTCTGAGAGATCGAAGGGTGCGCGCTCGTTGACGCGATCCCACCACTTCTGCGTGGCCCGAAGATACTCGACGTAAGATCCCGCGAGGAGCGTGACGGACATCCGCTTCCGTTGCTCGCCGACGTGAGCCAGAAGATCGGGCAACTCGTCCTCCCAAATGGACTCCAACCGGCCCCAGTCATCCTCCGAGAGACGGAGCACCCGTCGCGTCTGCTCACGGAGGTCTGAATCCCACGTCCCACGCTCCACGCAGGCACGCAGCCGCGCCGTCAGACCGGCTTGCATGCCGATGAGCGTGTGCATCTTGTTCCACTCAATCTGAAACGCCGTCAGCATCGGTACGATGTCATCAATGTCCGAGATGCTAGCGATGTAGACGGCCAGGGTCTCGTCACCGTCATAGAACATACGGCGGCGGCGCGCTGGAGCCGTCACAACCCGCCAGGATTCAACCTCAGGATACCCTCGACGCCGGAAGACCTCCTCACTCTGCCCCAAGACCACCTGCCGGACGTCAAAGAGGCACCGCGGCAGGCGTAGGCTTGTGTAGACAAAAGCCGACATATCCGGCTCCATCGCACCCGCGTTGGGATGGAGTGAGGGAGACATCGCGGAGTGTGTCTCCTCCAGCGTGCGGATCTGTACCGCATCCGTCGTTCGCAAGAGAGAGTAGTAGGTCCGCATGTAGAGGGTGATCTGACCGGCCTCCCTGTCAGGAACCGTCCGCTTCATCGCTTGGCCGCCTTTTCCACAGCGCTGATGATCTTATAGTAGCCCGTGCAGCGGCAGAGGTTCCCGCTGAGAGCGGTCTTGATCTGTTGACGATCGGGATCGGGATACTCCTCCAGCAGCTTCACCGCACTCATCACAAATCCGGGGGTACAGTAGCCACATTGCACCGCGTCCTCATCGACGAACGCTTGCTGGACAGGGTGCAGGGCTCCCTCCTCGCTGAGCCCCTCGACCGTCCGGATGCGGGCACCATGCGCCCGCGGCGCAGGCGTGAGGCAGGCCAGTGTCGCGAAGCCATCCAACCAGACCGTACAAGCCCCGCATTCGCCCTCCTCACAGCCGGGCTTCGATCCCGTCAGGCCGAGATCTTCCCTCAGCATCCGCAGCAGACTCTTGCCATTGGCGCCATGGATGGTGATATTCTCACCGTTGACCACCGTCTGAATGGGCTCGTTCCCCTCAGCGTGATGTGCGATGGTGGGGCCGCTAAGACGTGGCCATCGTCGCGTCTTGCCCCAGAGCTTGACCATCGCGTCCGGTTTCGGCAGGCCCAGGCGCAGACTCCCGCTGCGCAGGGTCTCGAGGCCCCGGCGCACCAGAGCGGAGACTTCCTCGCTGCGGTACCAGGCCGATCCTCTGACGTCGTCGATAGGGCGGGCAGCGTCCCTTGCCCGGGCCGCTGCCTCAGCAATGCGAGCATCCGTGAGCACACCGCCAACGAGCGCGGACTCAGCTGAAGGTGCGCGGACGATCGTGGGCGCGACACTCCCCAACGCGATCCGGGCATGGCTGACGACGTCGTTGCCCCCCGTCGTGATGACTACCGCTACGTTGGTGACGGCAATCGCCAGGACCCGCCGTTGCCCGACCTTGAGATACACGCCTTGCTGGTCCTCCTCCAATCCGGGAAACGCGATATCGACCAGCATCTCATCGGGCTGCATCACCGTACGGCGAACGCCCTCATAGTACTCGCCGATGGGCACGGTACGGCTGCCACGCACGCTCTGCAGGGTGAGCTGTGCGTCCAGCGCCGCGAGGGCGGTGATCGTATCGTTGGCAGGGGAGGCGGTGACGACGTTGCCGGCGATCGTGCCGCGATTTCGAAGGGCCGGGGCCCCCACCCACCAGCACGCCTGCGCTAAGGGCAAGGCCCGCTCTTGCAGGAGGGAAGACGCGGCGACCTGAGCGTGTGTGACCATCGGACCAAGGTGGATGAGCCCGTTCTCCTCCTCAAGGCGAATCCCATCCAGCCCGCCCACCCGCGTCACGTCAATGATGACCTCCGGCGCACGAGCACCATTCTGAATCTCGACAATGAGATCGGTCCCTCCGGCCACGATACGCGCCCGCTCACCGTACTGCGCCAGCAAATCCAGCGCATCGGCCAACGATGTGGCGGTGTAGTAGATCTCCCAGAGCTTCATACCAGGCTCCTTACCTCAGAACGCGCTACGGGCAACCACAACGGTTTTGGGCAACCACAAGCAACCACAAGCGGGCAACCACAAGGGTTGCCCCTACGCCCGGCGCTTGACCTCGCGCACCGTGTAGAGCGGGCGTTGGCGTACCTCATCATAGATCCGCCCGATATACTCTCCAACAATACCAACCATGACAAGCTGGACGCCACCAACGAAGAGCACCAGGCTAGCCGTCAAGCCCTGACCAGCGAGAGGCGCGGTCCCTCCTAAGCGAATCAGCAAGAGCACAAATGCCAGCACCAAGCCTATGGCGACCGACGCAAAGCCCGCCCATAGCGATAGCTTCAGGGGCACCAGCGAAAAGCCGGTGATGGCATCAATGGCCAACCGCACCATCCGGCGCACTGTGTACTTCGTCGAGCCGGCCTTGCGCGCATGACGACGGTACGGCACGCCGGTCTGGCAAAATCCCACCCAGGACGTCATCGCGCGCACGAAGCGGTGATGCTCACGCATCGCCCGAAGATAGGCCAAAGCTTTGCGATCGAGCAGGCGGAAGTCGCCGGCCTCCATCGGGATCGTCACATTGGTCAAGCGCTGAATCAGCTTGTAGAAGAGCTTCGCCGTGAAGAGCTTGAACCAGGACTCCCCTTCCCGGGCCGACCTAACGGCGTAGACAACCTCATAACCTTCTCGCCATCGTTTCACCAGATCGACGATCACCTCAGGTGGATCCTGGAGATCGGAGTCGATCGTCACCACAGCGTCGCCCCGAGCGTAGTCCATCCCAGCCGTAATCGCCAGCTGATGCCCGAAATTGCGAGCGAAATGAACGACAACTACGTGGTCGGGATCCTCGGCGTAGATCTCATCAAGGATCTCTGGTGTCCGATCGCGACTACCGTCGTTCACCAGGATGACCTCCCAGGACTCGCCCAGGCGGCCCATCGTGATATTGACACGCTCGTAGAACTCCCGAATCAGGGCTTCCTCATTGTAGACGGGAGCAACGACAGAGATACGTGGGTCCATACCATTCACCTCGGTCTATCGGGAAACGGAAAACAGCCTCGGCTGTCGCTAGTATACCTGCAACAGGCTTTCTGTAAACGGATGATGCTAACTGACCTCCCTACTTAGAGCGCGAGCTCGCGCGCGCGTTCGCGCGTGTTCTCGCGGTATTCTGGCTAGAAGATCCAGGGTCTCACAACAGACCCACACGCTCATTGAACTCGAGGATAAGATCGTCGATCTCCCCGATCTGCTGCTGAATGCGCGTCCAGTAGTCATCCTGGTACCATTGCGCCTGAATCTCCTCGTACGTCTTGCCCTGCTGCTCGACCCAGGTGTAGTACTTGAGGTTGTGGACACGCTGCCGCTCCGGGTACGTCAGCTCCAGCATATGGCTCGTATCCTCGCCCAAGAGGTAACGCTCATAGTCTGCAGCGGCATCGAGCGCGGTGTACGCGCCCTGCGTCTGGCGAAGGTCGCGAAGGCGGCTCTGGTAGAGCTCCATCGAGTCCGTCCATAGGGTTAGGATGAGATCGCGGCTGGTGAGCTCAAACCACTTGGCGAATTTGATGGCCGACAGCACGTTGGCCACGCTGGAGATCCCCATCAGATCGAGCTGGTCGACGAAGTCGGAGGGCACCCCCCGCTCCTTGAGGTAGCTGCGACCAGCAGGCTCGTTGAACAACCTGATCAGGTCGATGGTTGCCTGGTCGTCGACCGCCATCACGACGTCAGTATTGCGAACGTTGTGGATCCAAGGCACGTGCTTGTCCCCGATGCCCTCGATGCGATGGGCACCGAAGCCATTGCGCAGGAGGGTGGGACACTGCAGGGCCTCACTGGCCACGACCTTGCTGGTCGGGAAGCGCTGCTTGAGGTAATCACCGCAGCCAATGGTGCCACCGGACCCTGTGTTAGAGACGATGCCCGCGTAGCGCTCCCCGGATCTGAGCTCGCGGGCCAGCACCTCCTCCATCGCGTGACCGGTGATCTCGTAGTGCCAGAGGTAGTTGCCGAACTCATCGAACTGGTTGAAGATGACGATCTCGTCACCGCGCTCGGCCTTGAGCTCGTGGCACTTGTCGAAGATCTCCTTCACATTGGACTCGCTGCCCGGCGTCGCGATCACCTCACCGGAGACGCGTGCCAGCCACTCGAAGCGCTCTCGGCTCATCTCCTCGGGGAGGATTGCGATAGAGTCACAGGCGAGGAGGCTAGCATCGTAGGCTCCGCCGCGGCAGTAGTTGCCGGTAGAGGGCCACACGGCTTTCTGCCACGTAGGGTCGAACTGCCCGGTGACCAGGCGAGGCACAAGGCAGCCGAAGGCCGCGCCAACCTTGTGCGAGCCGGTCGGGAACCACTTACCGACGAGCGCGAGGATTCGCGCATCGACGCCGGTCAACTCTGAAGGGATCTCCACATAGTTGACGCCGTCGAACTCCCCACCCTCGCCAACGGGCTCGTTCTTCCACGTAATTCGAAAAAGATTCCGAGGATGGATATCCCAAAGCCCAATGGTCGCCAGCTCCTCTTTGATCTTCGCAGGGATCAGAGATGGGTCTTTCTGCTGCGCGAAAGTTGGGATAATAATATCGCGCGCCCGAGCACGCTTCACCGCGTGCTCCAGTCCTTTTGGATCTATCGTCAAGTCAATCATCGTTATTGCCTTTCCATCTTGCACGGCCAAAGCAGGATACTATGGGCCTTACGTAACGACGTCGCCCTCTCAGCTTTGGCCAGTATCTTGATCTGAGCAAGGGCGCTGGACTGTAGTCCAGCGCGAGCAAGTCCTGAGTGAAGAATATCGCACCTCAGCGTCGCGCCCCTCGACGTCATATCCCCAGGGCCTGGCGCACAGCGCTGAGGCGCGGGGGAATCACCGGCGGTTCTGGGACGGCCTTTCTGGCGCTGTCAACATCCTTGAGTCCTGAGCCGGTGAGGAGAAGCACAACCCGCTCACCGGCTTCGACCGCGGATATCTCGACAGCCTCGACCAGTCCAGCATAGGCTGCAGCCGCAGCCGGCTCACAGAAGACCCCGGTTGCCCGGGCAATCGTAGGAATGGCTGCCAGAATGTCAGAATCGCTTACAGAAAGAAAGAGCCCTCCGGTCTCCCGGACCGCTGCCAGGGCTTTAGCGCGATCCCGTGGGAGGCTCGCCGAGATGCTATCGGCAACGGTGTGCGCCTTCGTTGGCTCGATCTCCTGAGGGCCAAGCCCACGCCGAAACGCCTCGACGAGAGCTGCCGATCCCTCAGCCTGTACGCCCATCAGGCGAGGCATGCGGTCTATCCAGCCGAGAGCGAGTAGATCTTTGAAACCCTTGTGGATCCCACCAAGAATGCAGCCATCCCCGACCGGGACAAAGACGCAGTCCGGCACTGTCCAGCCCAATTGCTCACAGATCTCGTAGGCTGCCGTCTTCTTGCCCTCGGTCATATAGGGATTGTAAGCGGTGTTGCGATTGTACCAGCCGAACTCGCGTGCGACGCGTAGGGTGAGATCGAAGGCGTCATCATAGCTGCCATCGACAAGCAGGACCTGAGCGCCATAGATGAGGTGTTGGGCAATCTTGGCTGGAGGCGCCGTTCGCGGCACGAAGATCACCGCCCGCATTCCAACGCTCGCCGCCAATCCGGCCAGCGCCGCGGCGGCATTCCCCGTACTCGCGGTCGTGATGACCTCTGCGCCGGCCTCCGCCGCCTTGACGACAGCCAGCGCAGACGCGCGGTCCTTGAAGGAGGCGGTGGGATTAAGGCCGTCGTCCTTGACCCAGAGGCGATCGAGACCCAGCGGTCCACCAAGCCGGGGGGCCGGATAGAGCGGGGTCCAGCCCACACGCAACGGGGGCACGGGGGCATCGGGCACGACGGGGAGGAGGGGCTTGTAACGCCAGATGCTGCCCTCGCGGCTGGCGGTGAGGGCAGCACGATCGAGGCGCGCACGGAGGCGGTCGTAATCGTAGCGGACGTCGAGGATGCCGTCGTCGCCGTGGCGGGGGCAGACGTATTCGACCTCGTCGAGATCGTAGTCGGCGCCACAGAGGGTGCATCTGAACCCTAGGACGTGATCCATAGTTCTCTCTCTTGAGCTGAACGGCCCGAACACAAGGTGCTGGGTTCGTGTCCGACGGACACGCTAAGCCGCATCAGGCACGATACGCGTACCGGTCTCGCCGTGCAGGGCAGCGGTGATGTGAGGCGGGTCCGTGATGATGGCTTGCTTGCCACCGGCCTCCAGATAGTGAATGACGGCGCGAATCTTGGGCTCCATACTACCTTTGGCGAAGTGCCCCTCCGCAAGGTACTGCTTGGCCTGAGCAACGGTCATTACATCGATGGGGCGTTGATCGGGTTGACGATAGTTGAGATAGACCTGTTCAACAGCAGTGGAGATAAGAAAAAGCTCGGCTTCTATGGAGCGTGCGAGCAAGGAGGAGGCGAAGTCCTTGTCAATGACGGCCTCGATGCCGCGTATATCGCCGTTCTCCTGCTCCGCGACGGGAATCCCGCCGCCGCCTACGGTGATGGTGATGATGCTGTTGCGGAGCAGCGTCCGCACCGCCGCCAGCTCCAGGATCTCCTGGGGCTCGGGGGAAGCGACGACACGCCGCCAGCCTCGCCCGGCGTCCTCGACGATCGTCCACCCGTCACGCTCGGCTCGCTCCTGCGCTTCCGCCTCTTCCATGAAACCGCCGATAGGTTTCGAGGGATTAGCAAAGGCTGGGTCGTCGGGATCGACGCGTACCTGGGTGACGACGGTCGCCACGCTTTTCTCGATGGACCGGCGCCGAAACTCGTTGTAGAGATTCTGCTGCAGCGCATAGCCCAAAGCGCCCTGAGTATCGGCACCGCATGCGTCCAGCGGCACCTCGTGCATGCCAGCGACCCTGGCAGCGATCTCCGAGCGGCGGAGGATAAAGCCGACCTGAGGGCCATTGCCGTGGCCAATGGCAACATCCCATCCATCCTCTATCATATCAGCAATATGATAGCACGTCTCCTTGGCTGCCTGGTACTGATCTTCAACTGTCTGGTGCTGCTTGTCCTTGATCAGCGAGTTCCCCCCGATCGCGATCACCGCCCACTTCGTTCGTGCCATGTTCAGCTCTCCTTACGTACTATGAAGCACCTGAAGTTTGAGGCGCCTGTGTTATGGTGCCGTGTGTCACGCTCATCGCGGAAAGCTCAGTGCATCCCCCGGGGCCCGCATGCTCACGCGCCCTCACCTACCACATAGTCAACGCCATCGTCGCCTTCTGCACGTGGAGACGGTTCTCGGCCTGATCGTAGACGACGGATTGCGGCCCGTCCATCACCTCGCTGGTGACCTCGACGTCGCGGTCCGCCGGGAGCGGATGCATATAGATCGCGTCAGGGGCCGCCAGCCGCATCTTCAGCGCGTCAGTGATCCACTCCTGATATTGATCCTGAATCCGCTTGCCCTCATCGGGGTCTGCGGTGGTCAGGAGTGGCCCCCACGACTTGGCGTAGACGACATCGGCGTCCCTGAACCCCGCATCCATGTCGTGCACAATCTCGAAGCCGGTGCCGTGGCGGCGGGCCTGCGCCCGGGCCTCGTCGACGATCTCAGGCATCAGCGCGAACTCCTCCGGGTAGGCGAGGGTAACGTCCATGCCGAAACGGGGCATCTGCAGAATCAGGGATTGTGGCACGGAGATCGGCTTGAGGTAAGAGGATGCGTAGGCCCAGGAGACGACGATCTTCTTGCGCCGCAGATCCCGTCCCTTCTTCTCCATCATCGTCATCAGGTCCGCAAGGCATTGGAAGGGATGATAGACGTCACATTGCATATTGAGGACGGGAGCCCGAGAGGCACCGGCGACGTGGTTGAGATAGTCATTGCCGACCCCCCAGTCACAATGACGGATGGCGATCCCGTCGAAGTAGCGCCCCAAGATCTGGCCGATCTCCTCGGCCGTGTCACCGTGGGAGATCTGCGTAGTGCGCGACTCAATGAAGGCAGCATGCCCCCCCAACTGGGCCATGCCCGCCTCGAAGGAGCTGCGCGTGCGGGTGCTGCTGAAGAAGAAGAGCATCGCCAGGGTCTTATCGCGCAGATGGGGATGGGGCTCGCCGATGGCGCGCTTGCGTTTGAGGTCCCAGGCCAGGTCGAGGACCGTCTCAACCTCCTCCTTGGAGAAATCAAGATCCGCTATCAGGTTACGCCCGCGAAGAAACGATTGCACTGTGTACCTCCTATGGTTTGTGTTTAGTCCTTGGCTAGCGCAGGCCTCAGCTCGAAGACGTCAGGATCCCTGAGGCCCTCAAGCATCCTGAGGGATGAACGAAGGCAGGAGAGCGTAGAACTCGGCGGCTTTGACGACATCGTCGAGGGGAACGCTATCCTGCACAGTATGCGCCGTCTTCTCGTCGCCGGGCGCGAAGCCGATGGTGGGGATTCCGGCTCGGCCGGCCCAGTAGTTGCCGTTGGTGCTGAAGTCCCACTTGCCCGGCGTGTGCGCTGGCAGACCGATCTCGTGACAGGTGCGCAAGCCGGCAGCGACCAGCGGGTGATCGGCGTCGAGCGCCCAGGCAGGGAAGATCTTGTCGACCTCCATCACATACCCGGTGTAGCTGGGCTCGGCGTAGCGCAGCAGCTCAACGTAAACGTCGCCCGCCTCCCGCTGAATCGGCGGGATCAGGCCGCGCACCCGCTCGATCTCGGCCTGAGGCTCCTCGCCAAACGTCAGACGCCGATCGATGTAGAGGGTGGCGCGGTTAGGTACGGCGTTAATGCTAGGCGTCTCAACCTCCATATCGGTGACGGTGATCTTACCGTGCCCAAGGAAGGGATCATCGCCCAAAGCCGGCTCCAACTCGCTGATGGCCTGGATCACGGGGACGAGCTTGTAGATGGCGTTGTCCCCCAATTCGTTGCTGGCTGCGTGGGCGCTCCTGCCACGGGCGACGACCTTCATCTCCACCCGGCCCTTGTGGCCGCGGTAGACTTGCATCTTCGTGGGTTCGCCGACGATGACGTAATCGGGCACGATACCTTCTTCTTCCATCAACTGCCGCGGCGCCAGGCCATCACACCACTCTTCCATGTTGCCGAAATAGTAAGCGGTCCAGCCCTCAAGGAGACCGAGTTGCTTAGCGATGGCGAGTCCGTAGATCATACCCGGCGTGCTGCCCTTCTCATCGCTGGCGCCGCGGGCGTAGAGGATGCCGTCCGCGATCTTGCCCTCGAAAGGATCCCACTCCCACTCGTCGGGATCGCCGATTCCCACGGTATCGAGATGGCTGTCGAAGAGGATCACGCGAGGGCCATCGCCGACGCGGCCCACAATATTGCCCATGGCATCGAACCAGGTCTCGTCGAAGCCCAGTCGATTCATCTCTGATTGCGCACGCACCCCGACCTCTTGTATCTGCGAATCGATTGAGGGGATGGCGACGAGGTCACGCATGAACTGGATCATGGCTTCGCGCTGTCGCTCAACCGCCGCCCGCACCGCCGAAGCGTTACTTTGGTCCTTCATATCACCCATCTACGAGCCTCCATATTGCGTCCTTAGCAGGGTGAGCACGCAAGTGTGATGGCTACGGCATCACCATAAGACTCAGCCGCGCACCTGCCGTATTACATGGAATTTGAAGTACCCCGGAACGAAGGTGCTGATCGAGTAATCGACGACTTGCTCATCGTAACTAAAGAGCTGGGCCACCAGCTTCAACAAAGGGGACCCAGGATCGATGGACAGGCGACCCGCTCGTTCGGCGTCCGCCGACTCGGCGGCGATGCGCGTTTTCGAAACCGTCAGCACCGGTGAGCCACGCGCCAGCAGGAGGTCCAGCACCGAACCGCGGAAAGCCGTCGTGCCCTCGGGGGCACAGATGTCTGCCTTTGTGAGGTAGGTAAGCGGCACGACATCGCGCAGATCCGCGACGGGCTGTCCCCCGATGGCGATGACCCGATCCACGACAAGCACGGGCGTCGTCTCGTCACGATGCAGACCTCGCAGCTCGGCTGGGGTCGCCGCGCGCTCCGAGACGGAAAGATAGAGCATCTCGGTAGCCAATCCCAGACGTTCCGCCATTCGCTCGAGACTCTCCAGGATTTCGAGGCCCGCTTCGAGAACCGGGATACGGGAGGCGACAAAGGTACCAACGCCCTGCCGCCGGACCAGCACCCCTCTCTCGGCAAACGTGCGCAGCACCTCACGGAGCGTAGGACGTGACACGCCCAGCTGACGAGCCAGTTCCGGCTCGGGCGGAAGCTGATCACCGGGGCGAAGCTGTTTGATCAGCTCCGAGACCGTGCCTTCAACCTGGTCGCGGAGGGAGCGAGCTTTGGGCAAGTCGTCAAGATCCATCAGGAGCCTCCTTATTCATTATATGTCAGACAACTGACATGTCAATACAAGTCTGCGGCGTTGACGCCCGCCGACCGGATGCTATGCTAGCGACACCCTTCGCTGACCACCCAAGTCACCGCGCATCTGAAGCGTGCAGAGCTCACCGTAGAGCACATCGACGAAGTGCTCCCCTCGCTGAAGGACGTTTTCATCTCTCAGGTGCGTGCCCGAATCGGGCCAGAAGGTGAGTTGACGCGGCGAGGCGCCGATGCAGGGGCAAATCACGGCTGAAGTGAGGAAGAGTTATCCACAGGGCTCAGTGGCTCGGGACCCAATCGGCGCCCGACCGACTAGGAATTCCCACATAAGGGGTAATATTCGAGATAAATCCCGACAAAAACCCCGCTAACCAACCCTAACTCAAGCATCTCCCCCACTGTGGAATCGTATCGCCCATTCTAACCTGTGGATAACTCATAGCGATCTGTGGATAACTTCAGCGATTTGGGGCCTCTCAGCGTGGAACTTTCTGTCCCTAACGGACGTCTACAATCATGGAAGGGGTGGCTTGAGGGCAGTAGCCCTCGATCCGCCCACAACCCTGGCATCGTGTCATCAGCGGAGCTTTACGCTCAGTTCGATACTGAGATCGAGCTGAGCGAATCAGAATCAGACTGGAAGGAGCAGAGATGGGAAGAGTAAGAGGACATAGCGTCAACCGCCCGAGGTTTTGCTTGGGCATCATCATCGTGCTCTTGGTGGGAGGAGTTCTGGGGATCCAGTCGCCCGCCTTGGCGTCAGGGGAATGGTACGCAGAGTACTTCCCGAACACAGGGCTCACCGGCGCGCCCGCACTCACTCGCTACGAGAGCGACCTGACTCACGAATGGGGCACCGGAAGCCCAGGCCCCGGTATCCCACCCGACGACTTCTCGGCCCGCTTTACCCGCGACGTGTGGTTCGAGGCCGGCACGTACCGCTTCACCTACCGCGCTGACGACGGGATTCGCGTCTGGGTCAACAACCTGCTTGTCGTCGACGACTGGCAGGAGAGTGCCGCGGTCTGGCGTAGCGTCGACCACGTTATCGCCGGCGGCGTGAACCGTGTGCGCATTGAGTACTATGAACGGGGCGGCGTGGCAGCCATCCAGCTTGGCTGGGAGAAACTGCGATCCGGTGAGGTCTGGACGGCAAACTTCTGGGATAACCCACACCTCTCCGGAAACGCTGTGCACAGTCGCAAGGATGTCGCCATTGACTTCAACTGGGGCACAGGCAGCCCCCATGAGAAGGTGCCGGCAGACAACTTCTCGGCACGCTGGGCGCGGACGTTGGGCTTCGAGGCCGGCACGTACCGCTTCTACGCCAGCAGTGACGATGGTGTCCGCATCTACGTGGACGGAAACCGCGTTGTCGACGCCTGGCAGAAGCAGAAGCTGCCCAACACCCACGCAGGCGACATCACCCTGAGCGGCGGTCACCATACCGTCGTCGTGGACTACTTTGAGGCGGGCGGGGAGGCCGCCATCCACGTCTGGTGGAATCGGCTGGACCCGCTCCAGGGATGGGAAGGCCGCTATTACGACAATCGCGAGTTGCGGGGCGGCCCATCGCTCATCCGGGCCGACGCTGAGATCAACTTCGACTGGGGCGAGGGCGCACCGGTCAGTTGGATGACATCGGATAACTTCTCAGTGCGGTGGGTGCGCACGATCGACTTCGCGCCAGGCCTGTACCGCTTCAACGCCCGTTCCGACGACGGCATCCGGCTCTGGATCGATGATGTGGATCTGCGGCTGAACCACTGGGAACCGCAGGATTACGTCTGGCACTATCAGAACTGGCACTGGTTGGAGGGACGCCACACCCTGCGTGTAGAGTACTTCGAGGGCACCGGGGCGGCTCGGGTGCAGTTCTGGTGGGACTATGCGCCCACGGCGGCCGCAGCCGAGGCTACGCCGCCCTCGCCGGAGTATGGGTTCCGGACGGCGGGTGCACCGCAGCCAACGCCCCAGCCCACGCCAGGGAGAATCGGGGCGGTGCAGGTGCCGGGTCCGTGGACTGGGGAGTACTTCGCTAGTCGCGATCTGACCCAGACGCCGGTGGTGGTGCGCCAGGATCAAGCCATTGACTTCGACTGGGGTTGGGCCTCACCGGCGGAGGGCATCCCGACCAACCACTTCGCGGCACGCTGGACGGGCACGTTCACGTTCGAGGAAGGACGTTACCGCTTCACGACGACGACCGACGATGGCGTCCGGCTCTACATAGATGATCGCCTGGTGCTGAACAGCTGGCGCCCGATGCGGGGCATACGGACCGCGATCGTCGATCTGAGTGGCGGTCAACACACCGTCCGGATGGAGTATTTCGAAGCGACGCAGGCCGCCAAGGCCCGCCTGACTTGGCAACGCTTACGGTAAGGGGATAAGTCGGCGGCCAAGCCCAGGCATAGACTAAATCCGCAAGCGTCCGCGGGAGCCTTTCCGCGGGCGCTTGTGTGTCCCCAGACAACCGTACCGACAGATGCTTCTACGGTAAGTTCGCCTATAATATGAGAGGCCATCCGTGGAACTTTCCACCTTACCAGGTCGTCTACAGAATAAGAAGATGGCCATCGACACTATTTATGAAGCCTGACGCTTTGGTCAGTTAGGTGGGGGACATATGGTTGCAGGTACTGCTCAAGCCTCAACTCGCCGGTCTGAAAGGTCCTTTGCGGCTGGGATGCTCTTTGGGCTGCTGATCCTGTTGGTTGGGATCGCAGCTTTCTGTGGCTGGGTCTTTGTCCAGCGGATGAACCGACTCTACCAAGACCACATCTACCCCAACGTTTACGCGCTGGGGGTGGATCTTGGCGGGAAATCCGTTGAAGAAGCCGCCGCCGCACTCGAGCGTGTAGCCGACGAGGTCGATACCGGCGTGCTCGTACTGACCGACGGTGAACGTCGCTGGTCCTATCCCTGGTCACTGGCTGGGCTGCGCGTGGACACGCAGGGAACCGCACGGGCCGCCTACACGATCGGTCGCGAGGGATCGTGGGAGGACCAGTTGAGCGTTTGGCTCTATTATCACGATGTCCCCCCTCGGTTTTTGTTCGACACCACCGCCGCGCAAGAGCTACTGAATGAGCTCGACCAGGAGGTCTCGACGCTGCCGGTGGAGCCAGCCATCGACCTGGTGGAGGGCGAGGTTGTGATACGACCCGGGGAGCCGGGCCGGGCCCTCGATATCCCAACAACCCTCGCGCGTCTCCGCGACGTAGGGGGGACCCCCTATAGCGTGGAGGTACCCCTGATCGTTGAGACCCTGCCCGCGACCGAACTTGAGGCGGACGACGTTGTCGCCGAGGCTGAGGCCCTTCTCACACGTGAGATCAAGATTCTGACCTACGACGTGTTGACCGAGGAGACGTTGAGCTGGCAGTTGGACCGGGATGAGATCGCCGATTGGCTCTATCTGGTGCCGGGCGAGGGCGGTGCGCCCTCCGTGGATGTCAATCAATACGCCATCCGGGATACGCTTGTGTTGCTTGCGGAAGGACTAGGAGACGGGCGCGGGTTCCGCTACGATGAAGCTGCGGGCCAGGTCCTGGAAGCCTTTGATGCTGGAGAGACACAGATCTGGCTCTATCTAGCGCACCCAGAGCGGACCTACGTCGTGCAGCCCGGCGACACTCTGACCAGTCTCTCCGCGAAATTCGACATGCCCCCGGGACTTGTCGCTGAGGCGAATCGAGATATTGACGTGGATCGGCTGTTCGTAGGCCAGGAACTCCGCATCCCATCGCAGGATATCCTCACGCCGAATATGCCCATCGTGGGCAAGAAGATCGTGGTGAAGCTGGACGAGCAACGAGTCTACGTCTACGAGAACGGCCAACAGATCTATGACTGGCCCGTTTCCACAGGCATCGAGTCGTCACCTACCCACCGGGGGACATTCCAGGTGTTGGAGAAGCACGAAAAGGCCTTTGCCTCGCAATGGGACCTCTGGATGCCCTATTTTATCTCAGTCTACCACGCGGGCGGCGGTGTCGAGAACGGATTCCACGAGTTGCCCATCCTGGCAAGCGGAAACCGACTCTGGGAGGGATCGCTGGGACGCCCGGCCTCTTACGGCTGCATCATCCTGGGGATTCCGGCAGCGGAGACGCTCTACAATTGGGCGGAGGTTGGGGTGACGGTCGTGATCGAATAGGGGGAAGGCTTCAAGCACGCGGCAACGTGAAGTAGAATCTGCTACCCTCCCCGGGCGTGCTTTCGACGCCCACCTCACCGCTCAGCTTCTCCAGAATGCGGCGAACGATGGAGAGGCCCAGCCCGTGTCCCTCCGCGCGCACGTTGTGGAGCCGTTCGAACGGTGTGAAGAGCTGCGCCTGCTCCTCGGGCCGCAATCCCAGTCCGTTGTCCCTTACCCAGAAACGGATCCTATCCTCACCGTCGACGCAATCCCAGCCGAGCGTGATCTCTGGCGCAACCCCCTCCTCCGGCCGCCCGCCATACTTGAGTGCATTGCCTAGATAGTTTACCCAGACCTCCTCGATCCACGGGCCATAGCCAATAACCGCAGGCCATGCGTCGGCGGTCGAGATCTCGGCCTCGTATTCCTCGATCAGGTAGTCCAAGCGGTCCTGCGCTTCCTGCACGGTTCTGGCCATATCCACAGCGCGAACGTCGACCTGGTCCATTTCCCGCACACTGGCCAGTAGCAGGAGCTCATCGATAATGTTGTTCATCCTGATGCTGCTACGGTCGAGGTAGTGAGCATACTTCAGGATGTCGCCGGCGCCCCGTTCCTTTGCCGCCCGACGTATCAGGTCTATGAAACCCATGATGCCGGTGAGGGGGCTCCTGAGATCGTGAGCTACCGTGTGAGCGAACGCATCCAGCTCAGCATTCCGAGCCTCCAGGTCGGCAGCGTACTGTCGTAACTGCTCCTCGGCCCGCTTGATCTCGGTGATGTCGGTGAACGCCACGAGGTTGCCGGTCACCTCACCCTCCTGGTAGAGGGGGCGAATGCTGGCAAGGACGGGTACGCGCTGCCCGACGCGACTCCGCAGCGTCGTCTCAAAGCGCCTGGCGACGCCTGATTTACATGCAAGCACCGTGTCGGCGGCGGCCTCCGTTTCCTCATGCGGGAAGAGCATCGCGCAGGGCCGCCCCAGGAGGTCTTTGGGCTCATAGCCCAACATCGAGACGGCAGCTGGGTTCGCAAAGGTGATCTGCTGCTCGCTGTCGGTCAGCAGGATCGCCTCGGCGACACCCTGGACGATCCCCTCATTGAACTCCTTGAGGTAAGCCGTCTCATCGGAAAGCCGCGCGTTGGCCAAGGCAATGGAGATCTGACCGGCGATAGCACTGAGTTGCGCCAGATCCTGATGGTCGAAGTCGCGCTCGTCGGGGCGGTTGATCGCGGTCATCGTGCCCATCATCGTGCCCTGATAGTAGAGCGGGACGACGAGGATCGCACCGCATTCTGTCTCCTCACGGCGCCGTCGAACGGCCATACTCTCACGCGGATCGGGATGCCCCTTTGGGGAGATCACCGGCTGCACCCCTTTGACCACCCACCCGGTCAGGCCTTCCATCAACTCGTCAAAAGAGGGATCGACAACGGACGCGACACCGGGGCCAGCCTTGGCCAGGAACGAGATCTCCTCGGCCTCCAAATCCAGCGTGATGGTCACAACACGATCGGCGGGCAACGCTCGGGCAACGCTGGTCGTCACCATCTCGAGCATATCCTCTATGCCCTCGCTCGCGATCAGGGAGCGTGTGACCCGGTAGAGTGCCTCCGTCCTGTCAAGCGCGCGGCGCATAAGCTTCAGGGAAGCCTCACGGGCCTCCTGAGCCGCTTCACGCTCGACGATCTCCTCTTTGAGCTGCTCATTGAGCGCATCCAGCTCAGAGATGAGCTGCTCTCGCTCAGCCAGCTGGTTCTCCAGGCGGTGTTGCGCATCGCGCAAACGGATGTGGGTGCCAACGCGCGCGATGACCTCGTCGACGCGGAGGGGTTTGGAGACATAATCGACCCCACCTGAACGGAATGCGCGGACCTTGCTCTTGTCGTCATTCAGCGCGCTGATAAAGATGATGGGTATCTCGGAGGTCCTCTCGTCAGCTTTGAGGCGTTCGGCGACCTCGAACCCATCGATGCCGGGCATCATAATATCGAGCAGTATCAAGTCGGGGGGCGTCGATCGAGCCAGGTCGAGCGCTTGCTGGCCATTGGTCACCGATTCAGCTTCGTAGCCATGCATCGTGACCATATGCGTCATCAACTGCAGACTCATACGGGAATCATCCACGATGAGGATCGTCCGCCTGGATTGGTCTACACCGGCAGTCACCATCTCCCTTACGTCTTCCTCACTATCAGACGGGGAACGCATCCGTGCATCCACCCCTTTAGAAGGAGAACCTATCCCAACAACGCCCGCCGTTACGCCTGCGTGGGAGCAGAATTGAGTGTATACTCATACGATACTAGGTCAAGCAAATGAGGAGCGACTATGGCAGGTAAGTTACCCATCGTAGGGATCACGCTTGGGGATGTCGCGGGCATCGGCCCGGAGGTCGTGGTCAAGGCGCTGCATCATTCAGAGGTCCACAAACGGTGCCAGCCGCTGGTGATTGGAGACAGTCGAGTGTTCCGCGACCCGAAGTTCGCAGCTCTAGCAGAACGGGTCCGCCCAATCGATCATGTAGGAGCCGCAGCTTTTGACCCGGAATGGATCACCGCGCTCGACCTCCACAACCTCGACCCGGCGACGGTCACAATGGGGGAGGTGTCCGCCGTAGCGGGGCGTGCTGCGGTCGAATATGTGTTAGAGGCTGCGCAATTAGCCCAGGCGGGCGAAATCGATGCCATCGCCACAGCACCCCTCAACAAAGAGGCCATGCGGCTCGCAGGCTACGACTATATTGGACACACGGAGATCCTAGCGGACGTGACCCATACCGAGCACTGCACGACCATGCTCGCGACGGAAGGCCTGCGCGTGACTCACGTCACCCGCCACCTCCCGTTTCGTGAGATCGCCGCCAGAATCACCCGGGCCAACGTGCTGGAGACCATCTTGGTGACGGTAGAGGGCATGCAGGACCTAGGTTATGCCGAACCCCGAGTGGCCGTCGCTGCGCTCAACCCGCACAACGGCGAGAATGGCCTGCTGGGACGGGAGGAGATCGACGAGATCGCACCCACGATCGAAACCGCACGGGCTCGGGGTATCGACGCGCACGGCCCCCTCCCGGCGGACTCCGTCTTCTTCCAGGCCATTCGAGGAGACTACGACGTCGTCGTCTGTATGTACCACGACCAAGGGCACATCGCCGTGAAGACCCACGGATTTGAGCACTCAATCACGATCACATTGGGCCTGCCGATCGTGCGCACCTCGGCAGATCACGGCACAGCATTCGACATCGCCGGTCGCGGCATCGCTCACGAAACAAGCATGCTCGCGGCCATCCTTGAGACCGCAACCCTCGCCGAGAACCGAGCCTGACTCGAAAGGTGAGAGCTGCCAACCAAACCCGAAGCCTGGTCCCAGCTGACGCGACAGGGCGAAGGCCGAGATGAAGGCGCCTAGAGGACCATCGCACCCATATAAACGTCCGTGAAGCTAGCGTGCGCTGTGAGCTCGATATAGCGCACCTTATCGACGATGGATTCAGCCATACGCCGCTGGGATGCGGAGACCAGCATCCGTCGAGCGCCGGCGCCGGCAGCATTGCCCACCTGCTTGAACCGGTTGAGCGGCAAGGGGGGGAACATGCCGATGCGTGTGGCGCTCTTCAGATCCAGGTACGTTCCAAACGCCCCCGCGACGATGAACGTGTCGATATCCTCGTACGACAGTCCCACCTCATCCAAGAGGACATCTACACCAGCACGGATGGCCGCCTTGGCCAGCTGGATCTCGTTGACGTCCCGGCGCGTCACCAGGAGATCCTGTCCGTTACCCGTGCGGCTCTTATCCACCAGCACGAAGGCGCCGCCCCCATTCCAGTTCACGACACGCGGATGATCCCGTTTCATCCGTCCCGTGCGTCCCACAATGCCCGAAGCGCGAAGCTCCGCGACGACATCCAGGATGCCAGACCCGCAGATGCCCACAGCGGGTCGGTTGCCGATCGTCTGCACACGGAGGTCGTCCTTCGTGATCTGGACGTATTCCACAGCCCCAGCTGCCGCGCGCATGCCGGCGTGAATGTGCGCACCCTCGAAGGCCGGACCTGACGCGCACGAGCAGCTTAACAATTGGTTCCCCGCGGTCAGGCTGATCTCGGTATTGGTACCGATATCCAAGGCCACCGTCGGGGCCTCCGCCTGCCAAGCCTGGGTCGCCAACAGCATCGACACGTGATCCGCCCCCACATAGCCAGCGATGTTCGGCGGTAGATAGACCCTGGCGCCCGGAGCAAGCTCGAGCCCGAGATGCTCGGCTTCAATGTCGAGGGGCTCACTCACTGCAGCGATGTAGGGTGATGCACCGAGCTGCGCCACTGGCAGCCCCACAAATAGATGGTGGATGGCCGTGTTGCCGACCACGACGGCGTCAACAATCTTCCGCGTCTCAACAGCTGCTTGGGCGCAGAGCGTGCTGACGAGATCGTTCAAGCCCTCAACCACCCGCCTCTGAAGAATCTCGCGGCCCTCGGGATTCTCATTGGCATAGGCGATACGACTCACCACATCCTCCCCATAGGCAATCTGGGGGTTCATCAAGCCATCCTTGGCCAAGGTGTAGCCTGAACGAAGATCCACCAAATAGGCTGCCATTTTTGTCGTCCCAATGTCCACCGCGAGCCCGACCATAGGACGGTCACGACGGAGCACCCCCACAACCTCCCGCCAAGGCTGCACCTTGGGTTGGCGGGCCCCAGCCCCCTGCCGGCGAAGGGCCAGTGACACAGACCAATCCCGGGCGCGCAGCTCTTCAGACAGGGAGCGCAGTACCGGCTGGCCAAAGAACGGGCGCGGCACACCTTGGGCTGCCAGCCCATCCGTCAGACGCACGGTGTCGGAACGGAGGTCCTGCAGGGTCGGGGGATCGAGGGAGACGTCGACGCGCTCGACGACCGGGTCCGGCGCGATCTCTGTCTCCAACCCTTCCACCTGCAGGCGCTGAGGGGCACTGAGCGAGTCGGGTGGAATGTGGAGTTTCACGTCGCTGAGCGGACGAGCTTGGCACGCCAGACGATAGCCAGCAGTAAGCTCCGTCTCGCTGAACAGCTGCTTTTCTTCCGCGGAGGGTGGCGTCAGCTCACCCTCAATACATTGAACCCGGCACTTGCCGCAGGAACCAGCGCCCCCACAGACGGCGACGATCTCGACGCCGGCCAACTGCGCCGCCTCAAGCAAAGTCATCTCGGGAGGTATCGATGCCCGACGACCGATAGGCTGTAGGTCTACAGAAAACTGTCCGTCGTTATCCACTAGTCTCGTCACGTTACCGCCTCAGTTGTACTCATATCACCTCGCTGGACCTCCCAGTTGCCCTGTGTCCCCCGAGGGCCAAGCCCTCACGGGACGTGCCCTTGCGGACGTGCCCTTGCAGACGTACCCTTACGGGCCCGAGCGAAATTAGGACAGCCGGCGCCCGACGTTTCCGGATGTCAAGCAGTTCCCGATTGTAGCACGAGGGAGCGGGTGCTCAAGTGCATGGCGCAACAGTGCGCATGGCGCAACACTGCACGCGCGCACCTGCGCCACGAACAGTCACGTGAGCTGTTCCTTCACATCTTCCAAGTTGTGCTATGATGAGGGATAGATCCCGATGATGAGGCGAGGAGGCTGCAGACCATGAAGACACGAGCCATAGCAGTTGGCCGGCTGGTCATCCTGGGGCTTATCTTGTTGAGCGCTTGCGCCCCCAGAATTCCGGCTGTGCCCCCGGTGACCCTGGACGTAGACTCCACGACTGTTGAGGAAACCGCATCTCCCTCAGCGTCAGCGACGGCAGTCGCGTCGGCGACGGCAGTTGCGTCAGCGACGGCAGTTGCGTCGGCGACAGCGGTGGTGTCGGCGACAGTCGAGGGGTCAGCGACACCCGAACCCACCCCCTCGCCAGAACAAACGGCCACCCCGACGCCCTCTCCCACAGCCGCCACCGAGAGCTTGGTCAACTGGCCTAGATACGCAAACGCAGACTACGGCTTCAGCTTTCGCTATCCCGCCGACTGGACCATCGAGTTGCTCACCGACCGGGCCGCCGGAGAGGAACCGGCGCCCAATGCAGTGGGGTTGTCGAAGGACTCCCTGAGGATACTCATCGAGTTCAAGCGACCCGATGAGGCCGCGCCGATGGGCCCCGGCACCCTTCCTGACGGCGACCTGGAGGGTCGAGGGTTGGTTGACCTCTTGGGACGCGAGCTGCCCAAGCATGTTGTCGTCGACGGAGAAGCGGTCAGACTCACCTTTGTCGGAGAGCGATTCCCGGATATTGAGTTCTTCATCACGATGACGAACGACCCAGAGGGGACCGAGTCGCTTGCGGACATACCCGATGAGGCCCAGACCGTATTCGACGGTATCTTGGGTACGTTCACCCGCGATGAAGCAACAACGACGGTAGATGCGTTCCCCGGCTGGCAGCGGTACGCCAATCCCGACGCAGGATTCGCCTTTCGATTTCCACCGGAGTGGACGCTGACGGAGATCCCGTCCGGTGCAGAGACGGAGGGCGGGCCGGCTGCAGCAGCGCTGGAGCTTCGGAGCGCGACGCACGTCCTGCGGATCGAGCATAAGCGCGTTGGCGAAACGACGGTGATCGGCTCCGCCGAGGCGCCCGACGGCACGATGAGCGAAGCGGGTACCCTCACCCTCCTGAACCAGCCGGTCACACGTTGCGTCGTAGCCGACGGAGGGAAACTCAAGCAGGTGCTGGTCGCCTACACCGGGGACGATCTGGAGTTCTACATCTCCCTCACCGAGGATCCGGAGCAGGTCGGCTTTGATGACGTCGACATCCCAGAGAGTCTACGCAATGACATGGATCAGATCCTGTCGTCATTTGAGGCAGTCACGGCCCAACCGTAGCAGCAGAGACACGAGACGAGGTGGCTATGTCAGCGCTGGAAGAGTACACTAGGAAACGCGACTTCGGTAAGACGCCAGAACCATCCGGCGGTGAGCGGGAGCCCGGAGATCAACCGATCTTCGTGATCCAGAAGCACGATGCCAGCAGCCTCCACTATGATGTCCGCCTGGAGGTCAAGGGCGTTCTGAAATCATGGGCCGTCCCAAAAGGGCCATCCACCGATCCCGGCGTCAGGCGCTTGGCCATCCCCACGGAGGACCATCCGCTCGACTACGCGGACTTCGAGGGCGTCATCCCCGAGGGCGAATATGGCGGGGGGACCGTGCTCGTGTGGGACGCCGGGCCGTATCGCAATCTCCGTGCCGAGAAAGAGGAGGGCGCCCGCTCGATGGCTGAGTCCATCGAAGACGGTCAGGTCGAGGTCTGGCTGGAGGGCAAGAAACTTCAGGGTGGCTATGTGCTCATCCGCACCGGCAGCGCGGAAGACGATGATGCACGTTGGCTGCTGATCAAGATGAAGGATGAGAAGGCCGATGCCCGCCGTAACCCCACCAGTACCGAGCCGAAGTCGGTCCTCAGCGGACGCACACTGGAGGAGATCCGCGAGCAGAGCGAGAAGGATCAGGATGAGGAATGAGGGATAAGGAGGCAGTCAGTGACGAATGTCAAGAGTCAGATCGCGGAGAAGTTCGTGTGCGCCAAATGCGACCATCACGGCGCTCACGTGGAGGAGTTAGCGATGTCAGGCACAGGAATCTCGCGGCTCTTCGAGGTTCAACCCTATCGATATGCGTTCGTCTCCTGCACTAACTGCGGCTATACCGAAGTATACAATTTGGATACGCTCACAGGCAGAGATGACGTAGGCACACTCCTTGAGATCCTCTTCGCCGACTAATGCACCCTGCCAACTCCCCATGGCGATGAGGACGGACCGCCAAGCCGTGCTCATCGCCCTCCTCTCAACAGGACACCTCAATTCGTAGCAATCATTCCACAGCAACACCCTCCTCCCCTCACCAGCCCCCAGATCGCCCAATGACACTGGTGAATTGCGGACCTTTTTGCGCCCCGTTGACGTCCAGTTAATCGACACCGGCGCTTCCAGCAGCTCGGTCTATGCCAGAAGACGTTCACGGGCCAGAACCGGTACTGCCAGCCCATACAGAGGACTGACCCGATCAGCTGCTGCGGATTAAGCAGGGCTACCCCTGTAGACTAGCGCGGGCGATGCCGATCGGGCAGTGTCCGATGCAGCTCAAAACGTTATCCGACCGTAACGGACATGCAACGCAAATCTGGTGATCATGGAAGTGGAGCATAGACCATGCGTGGAACACGTGGGCGTTTCTCGACGTCATGATAGTAGAAGGGTTTTCGAACCTGAATTCAAGGCTGCGATCCACACTACATAAGCAGTATCACGAAGGAGGTCGAACGATGTATCGACGAACGATTGTCTTGAGTCTTGTACTGGTCGTGTTGTCCGCGCTGGCCCTGCCGGTCGGGGCTCAGGGCCCCATTACGCCCCAGCATTCCGATCCTGTCTGGCAGGCCAGCTACTGGAACAACACCAGTCTCTCCGGCAGTCCGGTGTTGACCCGCACCGAAGCCAACATCGATCACGATTGGGGCGTCAATTCACCCAGCTCAGAGGTGAACGCGGACCGTTTCTCGGCCCGTTGGACCAAGTACATCGATGTGACGCCGGGAACGTATGAGTTCACCGTCACCAGTGACGATGGCATCCGGGTCTGGGTGGACAACAATCTGATCTTGGATAAGTGGTACGTGCACCCACCGGAGAGCTATACCGCCGAAGTATATCTCGGCTCGGGACACCATCTCATCAAGGTGGAGTACTTCGAAGAGACGGGTATCGCCATGGCGAAAGTGCAGTGGCATCTCAAGGGTGAGACGCCTCCGGCGCCCGGCGAGTGGAAAGCGGAGTACTTCAACAATACGACTTTGAGCGGTAACCCGGCTCTGGTCAGGACCGAAGCAGCCGTCAACCACAACTGGGGCTTTGGATCGCCACAAGCCGGCACGATCAACCCCGACCATTTCTCCGCACGGTGGACCCGGAGCGTGGATCTGCCCGCAGGCCACTACACCTTCCAGCTGACGGTCGATGATGGCGCCCGACTATGGGTAAACGGACACCTGTTGGTTGACGCTTGGCATCGTCAGTCTGCGACAACCTATAGCGGTGAGCTCTATCTGCCTGGTGGCCCGATCACGATCGAACTGCAGTACTTCGAGCAGGACGGACTCGCCGTCGCCCAGCTCGCATGGGATACGGGCACCACATCCCCTACTCCGCACCCCAGCGGCACCGTGATCGTGGATGATACGGATCCGGGCTTTGTTCAGGGCGGCGCGGCGGCCGGCTGGCGCACCGTCACGGAGGGATACAACGGTCGCATGGTCTGGACATACAACAACCGCTCCGTGCAACCGAACTACAACTGGGCGCGATGGTATCCGAATCTGGAGGCCGGTTGGCATGAAGTCTTCGTCTACATCCCCCACCGCTACACGACCACAGGACAGGCGCGCTACTGGGTCAGACACGCCGGGGGCTACACCCTGCGTATCGTGAACCAGTCCGCCTACGATGGGGGACAATGGGTCTCTCTGGGTACGTACAGGTTCGCCGGCACGAGCGACGACTATGTCTCGCTGTCGGACGTGACCTACGAGACGTATCGCAGTAGATTGATCGGCTTCGACGCCGTGAAGTGGGAAAAGCGATAAGATCGAATCCGATATCGCTAGAGCACAACTAGAACCGGGCTGAGCGCTTCGCCACGCGCTCAGCCCGGTCTGCTTATCGCGCGTGATCCGTCAAGGCATCGACGTCGGCGTTGCGGTGACAGTCGCAGGAGAGGTCGGTGTCAAAGAGATAGACGAGGTCGGCGTAGCCAGCTCACCGCTAACAACGGTTGTGGGTTCAACCGTGGCTGTGGCAGTGGCCGTGGCAGGAGCCACCGTCGAGGGGCTCTCCGGCGTTGGGGTGCCGGTCGGCGCCTCCGTGGGCAAAGGCCAGGTTATCGGCGTCCAGGTCGGAACGAGCACCGGCGTTTCGGTGGGCGTCAGCGTAGGCGGCGGCACAGGCGTCGAAGTCGGTGTTAGCGTCGGCGTGAATGTAGGCAGCACAGGCGTCTTCGTCGGTGTAGGCGTGGGCAGAGGCGTGCTCGTCGACGTCAGGGTGGGGAACGGCGTCCAAGTCGGGGTAGGCGGCACCACCATCGTGGGAGGCACATAGAACCGTTGCCCATAGAGAAGCCTGTCTCCTGTGATACAGTTCGCATCGCGCAGCGCCTGAACGGTCGTGCCATAGCGCACCGCCAGAGAGAAAAGGGTATCGCCAGGCTGTATGAGAACACGCTGCCAATGACCCGGCGGGCCACACGGCTTGACCGTAGGGCTGGGAGTCGCATAGGCGATGGCAGGAAGGTAGATCGTATCGCCCGGCTCCGCATCGTGGACAGTGGCGAGACAATTGCCCTGCAGAAGCGCCTGAAGCGTAGTCTGGGAACGACCGGCCAGAGTGTGTAGCGTTTCACCGGCCTTAAGCGTATAAGATGCCCAGCCCACGGGCGGTTCGCATTCGGTCTCCAACGCGACCGGAGCCGTCGCAGTCTCCGAAGGCGTTGGCGCCACTGTCGGCGTATCCGTCGCGGACGGCTCTTCCCTTGTCGCCTCGCCAATGGGGGCTGGTTCGGTCGGGGTGGGTGGCTCGGTCGTAGCAGACGGTGGCGCCTGTGTCGTCGAAGGGAGCGTGGGGAAAAGGGTCGCCGTTGGGATCTCAAAACGAGTTCCCGGTGGGCGGGTGCTCATCAGCCTATCGGCCTGCATCAACCAGATGCTGCCCACGATGAGCGCCAAGAAAAGGCCACCAATCGCGACGATCCCGATCAGACGCAACAGAGGTTTGTACGGCGGCTCATTGCTCATAGAAGCTCAGCCTTACCCGTCCACCGGGAGCAGGAAGCTGAAGGTGCTGCCCACCCCGGGCTCACTCTCTACCCAGATCCGCCCGCCGCTCGCCTCGACCAGTGTTT
The DNA here is from genome assembly GCA_964586915.1 of uncultured Anaerolineales bacterium. Classification (GTDB taxonomy): domain Bacteria; phylum Chloroflexota; class Anaerolineae; order B4-G1; family SLSP01; genus PWVB01. The sequence goes on along the minus strand of CAZPJP010000006.1, from coordinate 19,585 downwards.
TGGCCATCGTCATCCCTACACCGGTCTCCCCCATACCCTCGACCAGGGGCTGGTCAGCCCGATAGAAGCGTCGGAAAACTTTCGGGTAATCCTCGGGAGCAATACCACCTCCAGTGTCCTCGACCGAGATCCGCAAATGACGCGTGTCCTCCAACGCTTCCTCCTCGCGGGCGCTGATGACAACCTGCGTTCCCTCCTCAGAGCAGAGCACGGCGTTGGATAGAAGGCGCAGCATGATCTGGTAGAGGCTATCCCGGTCGGCCTCAACCGACGAGAGCTCCGACGGCAAATCCAACTGTACGGCCAGCCTGCGTTCCCGGAAGCGCGCTGCCAACCCCATCACAGCCTCTTCGATGATCTCAATGAGGTTGACAGGTTGGGGGGAGAGTTCGATGGCTCGGCTATCCGGAGACGCCACCTGAACCAGGTCATTCAGCAGATGGTTGAGCTGCTCCACGTTGGCTTTCACCCGCTCCAGGAACTGCTGCTGCATATCGGTGAGAATGCCGGCCTGCTCACCCAGCAGCAGGTCCGAATAGCCGGTGATCGCCGTCATCGGCGTACGGAACTCATTAGCAAGGCCCGTGATCGCTTCGTACCGCTCGAGATCGCTGTCGGACGAATGCAAGGTCACGATCAGTCCATCCACATCTCCATCACGCCCCACCAACGTCGCCAAGTCAGCCTCGATGGTGCTGTCGTCGACGGGCAGACTCAGATGGGCTCGCCGTGGGCCGTTCCCGTTGATCCCAGACAGCAGGTCGTCAATGGTCTGGCTCCAACGACTATCCGGGTACGCGCCGTTGATCGGCATCCCGACAGCGTCGCCGACCGGCAGGCGCAACATGCGGCGAGCCAATGCATCCGCCATAGTGATCTGTCCATCTTCATCTGCGATGACCAAGCCGACGACGCCTCGCGGGCCCTCCGGGGCCTCCGATTCCACCGAGGCCCCTTCCTGGGCAGACGGAAGAGGCAAGCCGACAGGCACAGCCTCCGCGCTCGCCTCCAACCGCGATCTCAAGCTCGCGATCTCCTCTTCGAGGCTGTCGCGATGGGATTCGACACGCTCAAGCGTGCGCCGAACCTCGAGCAGCTCCTCAGTGAGGCGGGCCCGTTCATCCAGCAGGAGATCACGATCCGCAGTCAACTCCTCGATCTTCCTCTGGGAGGCCGCCTGTTCATCGGCGAGTTGGCGTACCTCATTCTGCCAGACGGTCAGTTCAGCCTCGGACGCCGTTTGTGTCTTGGCCTTCGCCTCGGTGTTGAGCGCGAGGATCTCCTCATCGCGCGCTTTGATCTCCTGCACCAGCGTCTTGATGCGCGCACTAAGCGCGTCTATCTGCTTCTTGGCCTGAGCAAGACCCTTGACAAGCTTGTCACGCTCCTCATCCGGCGCTCGACCTTCCAGTGCCCGAACGCCAGCCCCCGCGCCTCTCGCCTTCGCTGAGGCAATGGCATCTGCCAGGAGTTCCGAGACCTGAGACGCGGTCTGCAGGTCCGCCTCTCGCCAGGGTCCGCCACCCTGCGGTCCCCCCAGCATTAACACGCCTAAGGCACGGCCTTGACGCCGGAGGGGAATCACGGCCAGCGGACGTTGCTCCTCAACGCCGAGAGCTTGGTAGAGGGGGGCCATCCACGGACTCTCAGTTTCCGTCGCAGCAACAGCCATCTGGCCTTCCTCGAAGGCGACACGGATCCCTTCGTAGTCCGCCAAAGGGAGGCGAGGCGGATCCATCTGAGCCGCCGTCGGAGGATGAATCGCTACCACCTGGACTGCCCCATCAGCCTCTTCCGAATCAAGCGCCACCGCACAGATGTCCACACCCAGCAGCTCCGCCAACCGTGAGGAGGCGAGAATCAAGGCGGATTCGAGATCGCGCGCACTTCCGACCCGTTGCATAATCTCCGCCAGCGGAACCTGCTCGGAGAGCGACACCCGCGGTCGCGAGCGAACATCCCCGCTCAGTAACTGGTGATGGACCAGGACCGAAAGGAGCGGGAGCGCAACAAGTGAGGCCAGACGTTGCCATCCATCCATCGGCACGAGCGGATTACCCCACATCAGCTGGGCCACCGTGCCCAAGATCCAGAAAAGGGCAATACCTAACACCCACTCCCACGCTTCCGGTCGGACGATGAGAGCCAGGACTACCGTCAGGCCGAAGGCGAGGAGAACCCCAATCTGCTCCCATAGAAAGGGCCCCCAGAGGAACGCAACATCGGCCTCGACGCCGGATCGCACCATGACCCCGACCCCATAGGCTACCGCGGTCGCACCTAATAGACCCAGCAGAGCCCAGGTATGCCATGTTCTAGGCAAGTGACCTAAGAGCGCGGCCCACGCCAAGACCAAGGCTGTCGCGACGAGAACCCACCGTTCCAGCGGCGGGAGGACATCACCGGGCGTCACTAGGCCCGCTACGCCGAGCAAGCCCACGATGATCAGGGCAACTCTCGCCGCCAGCAGTCCGCCAGCGGCCCACATCCAACGGCGAGCCAGCACCCGTCCCGGAACGGCCCGAGCTGCCGTCAGAGCCGAGACGAAGGCCTGCTGTAGCGCAAAGAGCGTCACCAGGAAGTAGACTAGGTTACCCGGCGACTCTGTAAGAACCGTAACCGCTTCGTCGAGAATAAGCATTCCACCACCTTACGTGTCACCTATGATTATAAAGTACAAAGAATTTCGTTGCAAGAAGCTTAAGCACGGAAGAGTTAAATCATGGTATAATGGTTTGTGCGTTTTTACAGGCGAGGATCCTAACCCGGCAGAGCCGCCACCAAGAGCGCGGGACACGTTTGATATCGCAATGATCAAGATTACCCAACATACCACGCGGATACGCTACTTTAGCTTGCTTCTGAGGTTCGTCATCTTGACGCTTATCGTCTCAGCCTGGATCGCCGCGCCTTCCACCGCCTATGCCGCGCCCCTTGAGCCCACTTTCCTGGAACATAACCAGCTCCAGCTCTTTTCTGATAGGAGTTCCGACAACTACATCTGCAGCGCAGATACTATGAAGCGCGATCCTTCACGCTGCCCGCCCTACGGTCCCGGCGCCCGCCAAGTGCGTCTGGCCTATCTGCGCGCTCGGCTGCCCGATCCACTCCCCGAGCTCGCGATCGAGGAAATCGAGGCACCGTCGGGTGCGATCACGCCGTACACCTTCGCTTACGTCCACGCACTTCCTGCTGCGACCTACCATCATCCTGAAGAGGCCGCAGCGGCGCTCCCACCGGTGCGCGAGTTCCAGGCCGGTGACAACTGGGTCAGTGTGATGTCGAGCGTGGAGTATAACGGCGAGACGTGGTACGAGATCAACCGCGATGAGTTCCTCAAGGAGGAACATCTAAGGTTCACCACGCCCTCCCACTTCCGCGGCGTGGTGCTGAGCGCGCAGCCCGAGTATCCCTTCGGGTGGATTAATCGCGACGTCTATCCCTCCGCCATACCGGGCGAGGCCCAACGTGGAGACGTGTTATTGCGCCGCTATGAGCGCATCACGATGTTTGCGCAAGAACCTATCGGTAACCAACTCTGGTATATGGTAGGACCTGACCAGTGGGTTGAGCAATCGTACACCTCAAGAGTCGATGTCGACCCGCGGCCCGAGGGCGTGAATCCTGACGAAAAATGGATTGAGATCAACACTTACGAGCAGACCTTGGCTGCGTACGAGGGCGACCGGATGGTCTTCGCCACTTTGATGTCATCGGGGCGAACCAGCACCTGGACGCCCAACGGTCTGACGCGCATCTGGGGAAAGTATCCAACCACACCTATGCGGAACCAGGACGTTGGCCCCGAGAACCCAGCTTGGTATTATCTCGAGGACGTCGAGTGGACCCAGTACTTCAATGGCGCTTATGCACTTCACGCAGCCTACTGGCACAATAGCTTTGCCTTCACCCGCAGCCACGGCTGTGTCAACCTGGCTATCTCGGACGCCAAATGGCTCTTCGAGTGGACGACGCCTCACACCCCGGTCGATGCGCACGTCGTCTACAGTAGCGATGCCGATCCGGGGACGTGGGTCTGGGTTCATATGACGGCCCCTGCCCCCAACGTGGTCGGAGCGCGATAGCGGGGCACAATAGCGTGGCGCATACCAAGGTCGGACAACGAGACGAACGCCAGCGCATCATCGCGACATGAGCCTAGACGCTGATCAGCGCACGTACCTGGAGGCGCATCAGACGGAAGCGCGAAGGCACCTCCTCGCCTGGTTTGAGAGAGGGGCTCGCGACCTTCCCTGGCGGCACAACCGCACGCCTTATCGAGTGTGGGTCGCCGAGGTAATGCTGCAGCAAACGCAGGTCGACACGGTGATCGGCTACTATGAGCGGTTCCTCGAGCGCTTCCCAACGCTGGCGTCCCTCGCCAGCGCGTCCCAGGAGGACGTATTGAAGCTCTGGGAAGGGTTGGGCTACTACTCACGAGCGCGTGCCCTGCATCGTGCTGCCCAGGAGGTGATGACCGAGCACGAGGGCCGACTTCCGGCGGATGTAGCGGCGCTGCGCTCCCTGCCAGGTATTGGCCCCTACACCGCCGGCGCCGTCGCCAGCATCGCTTTCGGCATTCCCGCCCCCGCCGTGGACGGCAACGTGCGGCGCGTGATGGCACGCATCCTGACGATAGCCGATCCCCGCCGAGGCGACCTGGAAGAGGCGGTCGCCCTCTGGATGGACAGGGGGCAGCCAGGCGCTTTCGCCGAGGCCCTGATGGAGTTGGGAGCTACGCTCTGCACTCCTCGTGCTCCGCGCTGCCTCCTCTGCCCGTGGCGCGATCTCTGCCAGGCCCGCGAGCTTGGACAACAAGAGGCCTACCCGGCCCCGAGGGAGCGCAAGGCGACGCCTCACTACGACGTGACAGCGGCTGTCATCATGCGGGAGACCGCTGGCACCCAAGCGCCGGAGGTTCTGGTGGCTCAGCGCCCAGAGAACGCGATGCTTGGGGGGCTCTGGGAGTTCCCGGGCGGCAAACGCGAAGAAGGTGAAACGTTACCGCAGGCGCTACAACGAGAGCTCCAAGAGGAGATGGGCATCACCATTGCGGTCGGAAAACAATTGACCGTCATCGAGCACGCCTACACTCACTTCCGCATCACGCTCTATGCGTATCTCTGCCGCCTAGAGCGCGGTGAGCCCGTATGTCTGGAGTGCCAGGATTTCACGTGGGCCACCGTTGAGGAGCTACATACCCTCCCCATGGCAGTGACCGATCGCCGAATAGCCGAGACCCTCGAAAGTTGGGTGGACGACGACCGTCAGGAGACCAACGCCGGGAAGTCGGGATGAGGCGCGGTTGGACCCAGCCGCAGCACCGCCAACATCTCGCGATGGATCAACGCGTTGCTCGCGACCACTTCCTCTCCGGAGCACAGTCGTGCCTGCCCGCCGTTGAAGTCCGTCACCCGTCCGCCGGCCTCCTCGACGAGCAGCACACCAGCAGCCACATCCCAGGGGCTTAACCCCGGCTCCCAATAGCCGTCGAAGCGCCCACATGCAACGTAAGCCAGATCCAGCGCTGCCGAGCCCGCACGGCGTACCCCTTGAGAGCGGCGCAGGAAATGATCCAGCATCCGAGCATTGTTAGAGGCCGCGACCCGCCGACTGTAGGGAAACCCAGTCGCCAGAAAGGCTTCGGATAGCAGCTCCGCATCGGAGACGTGAATGGTCGCCCCATTCAGTGTACTGCCACCGCCGCGCAGGGCAGCGAAAACCTCGTCACGCAGTGGATCGTAGAGGACGCCTATCTTCACGTCGCCGCCGATCCGCAGCCCCAAAGAGACACAGAAATGTGGGAATCCGTGCGCGAAGTTGTTCGTACCATCCAAAGGATCCACAAGCCAGAGCGGTTCCCCATCCGACCCACCATCGCCACCCGATTCCTCGCCCAGGATGTGATGGTCCGGGAAAGCCTCCCGCAGACGCGACAGGATGAGCTCCTCGGCCATCATATCGGTCTGGGTGACAGGATTGACGGCGCCCTTGTAGTCGACCCGAGCTCCCGAACCGAAGCTCTCTCGAATCAAGGCACCTGCCTCTCGGGCAATGTCTGTGGCGACGTGAAGAACCGCCTGAGGGTCAGATAGCCGGTCCTTCTGTGACGCCTCAACCATGGTCAGTCTCCCATCAACGCCTGCCACCACTGCGACCAAAGAGGCGCCGCAGTGGGAGTTGGCGTGGGAGTCTCTACGAGCAGAGGCACGGGTGTAGGCGTTGGGGTCATCGCGACGGACACCACCAACGTCTCCCCGGAGCGTGCCATACCAGCGCGCGCCTGGGCCCAAGCCTCGACGTACTCGTCCGTCTGGACGTAGGCCATCTGTGTCTTCAATGCCTCCTGCTCCTCCGTGGCGGCGGTTGCCATCGGCTGCAACTCCGCAAGCTCCGCCCGCAGAGTCCGATTGGTGTTCCAAGACCTGATGAAAGCCGAAGCCAGAAGCACAAGGAGCCCCGCTGCGATCGCCCAGATCAACCACGTCGCCCGACGTGATACCGGTGTCGTCTTCTTTTGCTTTGACATCTTCGCCTCTGCTATCGTTGACGCGAACCCACGTATCGCCCAAAATGTCGACCGGACCCCCAGTATAACATCCCCCGTGCATACCACAATCGCCCGAGCACGCGGGATTCCACTAATTGGAAGGTTTCTGTTAGGTCCTCCTGGTCGTTGTAAAGGTCTTCGAAAGCCGCCTGAGTTTAAATGGTTGAGTGCGTGTCAGCGATAACTTGTTTGGGAGGTAACCTATGCTCTACGCAAACAGCCCCGTTCCCCTATACAGACAACTCTACTATCAACTACGGGAGGCGATTGAGGAGGGTGAGCTCGAGGTAGGCAACCAGCTTCCCTCTGAGCGTCAACTCGCAGCCGAATGCGGCATCAGCCGCCTGACGGCCCGTAGAGCCGTGACTATGCTCCGGCAGGAGGGCTATGTGCGTGCGTACCAGGGACGCGGCTCCTTTGTAGCCCACAGCGCCTCGCGCGTTTGCGACCACACGACCCTCCGCGGCTTCACCGAGGTCATGCTACGTCAGGGAATGACGCCAAGCAGCAAGCTTATGAGCTCCGGGGTCGTGCCCGTCAGCAGTGAGGTCGCGCGCCATCTCGAGGTCTCCGAATATGATAAGGTCATCAGGGTGCGTCGTCTGAGGCTGGCTAATGATCTGCCAATGGCGCTCCATACAGCCTATCTGCGCTATCCGCTCTGCGAACCAATTCTCGAGGCAGATCTCGAGAAGCGCTCCCTCTATCGCGTGCTCCAGGAAGACCTCGGCATTCGTCTCGCATTTGCCAATCAAACCGTCCAGCGGGTACTGGGAAAGACCCGAGAGCTCAGCGTTCTGAATCTAAAGGGGCCGGCCGCCGTCATGCAACTCAAGCGGAAGACCTACGATGCGACAGGCCAGGTGATTGAGTACCTGGAGGCGATCCACCGGACCGACGGGAAGGACATTCAACTCCTCCTGGAGGAGCACGAGGTCTAGACGCCGAACTCACGACGTCGATTCTGCTGCCCTGCCCGCTGTAGCAAGCGGACAGGGCACGTTCGTTATAGCCCTTGTCGCTGGTCCGTTACCCAGTACAATGAGTCGTGCGGTTCTACGTTCGCTGACTTATGACGCTTGAGGTTCAATGCTCAATGCCTGACACCACCGTTGCCGCCGTCGTACTCGCTGCAGGCGGATCCACGCGTTTTGGACGCCCCAAGCAACTGCTCACGTGGGAGGGACGTCCACTGGTTACCCACGCTGCGGACACAGCGTGGATGGCCGGGCTGGATCCTGTGACCGTCGTTCTAGGTGCTGAGGCTGATCAAGTCATGCCCTTATTAGCGTCCAGACCCGTGCGGATCCTGCAGAACCACCGTTGGAGAACGGGTATGAGCAGCAGTTTGAGCGTGAGCATCGCGGCTCTGCCCCCAAAGACAGAGGCTGCGATCTTCCTCCCTATCGACCAACCCCTGATCACGCCACATCTTCTGCAAAGGTTCGTTGCAAAGTGGCGAGAGACCGGGGCTGAGATCATCATCCCGAGAACGGAGCAAGGACAGCGCGGCACGCCCGTGCTCTTCGCAAAGAGGTTCTTCGCAGAGCTCGCGCAGCTCTCCGGCGACGTAGGTGGAAGAGCGCTTTTCAACCGGCACAAGGATCACATTACCTACCTTCCGGTCCCCAACGCCCAAGTTCTAGCGGATGTAGATACGCCGGAGGCCTATCATCAACTCCGCGACGCAACGATGTCTCAAGGCCCGGCACTCGACTTTCGTGAGATTCAGGGGCTGATCTGTGATATGGACGGCGTCCTCTGGCGCGGCAAGCGCGCCCTCCCCGGAGTCCAACGTTTCTTCGGGCTTTTTCGCGAGCTGCAACTTGAGCACGTGATGGTCACGAACAACTCAAGCCACACGCCGGAGCAGTACGCCGGTAAGCTGAGGGACATGGGCGTCCACACCACCGTCGATCACGTGCTGACCTCCGCGGTCGCCACAGCCCGTTACGTCGCGGAACGGAAGCCGAAGGCTACGGTGTTCGCCATCGGCGGCGACGGTGTACGGGAGGCCCTGGAATCCCATGACCTTGCGTATTGCGATGCTCTGGACACACCAAGCGCCGACTTTGTCGTCGTGGGCTGGGACCAGGATCTCACGTGGCAGAAATTGGCAACCGCGACGCGGTTGATCCTCGACGGAGCGACGTTCGTGGGCACTAATCCCGATCGGACCTTTCCTATGGAGTCGAACCTGGCACCGGGTAACGGCGCGCAGACCGCAGCGCTGGAGGCCGCGACCGGCATCGAACCCGCGATCGTCGGCAAACCCTCCGCCCCGCTATACCAACAAGCGATGGCGCGCATGGGCACGACGCCGGAGACGACCCTGGTCATTGGCGACCGGCTGGACACCGACATCCTTGGCGGCATCCGGCTGGGCATGCCGACAGCGCTGGTATTGACGGGAATCTCGGGGATAGACGAGGCCGCACAGTCACCGATTCGCCCCACCCTTATCTTTGAGGACCTACCAGCTTTGGTGGAGGCCTGGCAAGCCGTAGGCAGCTAGTTTGGGCCTTTGGGCTAGAAAACATCCATTGGTCATTTGCATACACTGGACAATCAGGAAGCAGGAAGTTTATGGCAGAATCAAAACCCAATCTTTACGACTTTAGCCTCGACGAGCTGGAAGCTCTGTTGATCGAATGGGGTGAGCCCCGCTATCGCGCCGATCAGATCTGGGTGTGGCTCTACACGCACCTGGCAACTCGGATCTCCGAGATGACGTCACTGCCCAAGACGCTCCGGGCCAAGCTGGAGGCGGAGACAGACCTCTACGTGCCCGACGTCGTGTCCGTTCAGGAATCCATCGGTGGGGAGACGCGCAAGGATCTGCTGGAGATGCGCGACGGTCAACGTGTCGAGGTCGTCCTCATGCGTTACATCGATCGCCGTACGGCCTGCGTCTCCACGCAGGTCGGATGCGCTATCGGCTGCCTTTTCTGTGCCACCGGACAGATGGGTTTTTGTCGCAATCTCACGAGCGGTGAGATCGTGGCCCAGGTTCTGCATTTTGAGCGGGAGCTCCAGGCCCAAAACCAAAGACTGACAAACGTGGTCTTTATGGGTATGGGTGAACCTTTTCTCAACTATGATCACACGATGGCTGCACTCTACCGCTTGATGCACCCCGAGGGCTTTCAGATGGGCCAGCGACGTCTGACGGTCAGCACGGCCGGGGTGGTGCCCGGTATACATCGCTTTGCTGACGAGGGCACACAGGTGAACCTGGCTGTCTCTTTGCACGCAGCCACCGATGAGGTTCGCAACGACCTGATGCCGATTAACCGTCAGTACAACCTGGATTCGCTCCTCAGCGCCATTCAAACCTATATCGACAAGACAAACCGGCAGGTGACGCTCGAATGGACGCTCATTGACGGCGTCAACGACACTCCAGAGCAGGCCAGCGCACTCGCCGCCAGAGTGGTGGGCATGCTGATTCACGTCAATCTCATCGCTCTGAATCCGATCGAGGGATACGCGGGGCGCCCCTCCCCACCGGATCGCGTCGAGGCGTTCACCGATATCTTGGATCGCAGACATGTGCCTTACACGTTGCGACTGCGCCGCGGCACCGACATCCGTGCGGGCTGCGGGCAACTGCGCACGCGCGCAGCGGACGAGGGCTGAGCCCAACGATCGCTCGTTCGTTCGAAACGCCCTGCTCCGCGAAGGGTCCCACGCCCTAGATGAGCGCGATCGACACCTCCGCGTCAGGAAACCGTCAGGTTTGCGTCAAGCTGAAAAGGTATAAAAATGGTATATTACTATCAATACGGACTTAGGGGCCGTAGGCAAAGATTCTCCTCCTTCTGAGAAACCGGGGGTTCTGGGACGCCCCCGGTTTTGCTTTGTCAGGAAGCCTCCCCACCACTCTGGCGGGTCGAAATGCTTGCCCCGCGTAGCATCCATGATAGACTATCTCTTGACTAGAGGAGGCATGGATGGGGCAAGCACTCTACCGCAAATGGCGCCCACAGTCATTTGACGACGTTGTAGGCCAAGAGCATATCGTTAAGACCCTGCGTTATGCCCTGCGGACAGGGCATATCCATCATGCCTACCTGCTTGCGGGGCCCCGCGGTATCGGGAAGACCACAACGGCACGCCTCATCGCCAAAGCCGTAAATTGCCGCGCCCCTGCAGAGGAGCGCCCCTGTAATCACTGCGAGATCTGCAACGCCGTCAATCAGGCGCGACTGATGGACCTGATCGAGATCGACGCAGCCTCAAACACCGGCGTGGACAATATTCGGGACCTCCTGGAGAAGGTTGGGTTTCGTCCCACCCAGGCGACGTACAAGGTCTACGTGATTGACGAGGTCCATATGTTATCCACCGCCGCCTTTAATGCGCTGCTCAAGACACTTGAGGAACCACCCGAGCACGTCATCTTTGTGCTGGCGACCACAGAAGTCCACAAGATTCCCGAGACAATCCTCTCGCGCTGCCAGCGCTTCGAGTTTCGCCGCATCTCGGTCGACGCGATTGTCGACCGCCTGCAAACGATAGCAGACGCCGAAGGCGTCGAGGTGGAATCCGCGGCGCTGGAGCTCATCGCGCGAGCCGCGACCGGGAGTATGCGCGACGGAATCAGCCTGTTCGACCAGATGGCTGCTGGCGGGTCGATCACAGCGGACTATGTGCGGCTGATGCTTGGCGCGGAGCGACGTGAAGTCGTACGATCCCTCTTGGCAGCCTGGGTGGATGAAGATCTCTCCGAAGGGTTGAAGATCATCAACCAGGCAGTTGATGGAGGGGCAGATCCACGCCAACTCGCTCGCCAGACCGCTGACTTCCTGCGGGGATTGTTGCTTATGCGGTTAGGCGCAGGCCAAACCTGGACCGATCCAACAGATGACGAGCGCTCGGCCTTTGCACAGATGGCTCAGAAAGCCGATCCCGATCGGCTGGTCGAGGCTGTTCGGCATTTTAGCGAAGCGGCCTCCAGACAGAGGATGGGCTGGCAACCTCAGTTGCCTTTGGAGCTCGCCTTCGTGGAAGCTGCCTTGCAGCCCGGCGCCACGCGTCAGACACTGAACGCTGTGCAGGTCGCCGATAGTGAGGCCGCGACACCCTCTGCAAAGCCTGAGTCATCATCCGAGGCCAAGGGGCAGGGGAGAGAACCATCAGCTGAGAAAGAGGCACGATCCACACCCCGGGTCACCAACCAAGCGCGTGAACGAGCGGAGACAGCATCGGTCAGTTCATCAAAGACAGATGCTGTTGTGGCGTCGCCGGTTGCAGCTGTCAGTGACACTCAGCCAGACGCAGAAGACCAAGAAGCCAAAGCGCGTCTCGAGCCCGACCTGGTCGAGGTGCTCAAAGAGACATGGCCCGACGTCATCCGGCAGATCGAACCGGTTATGCTAGGAGCCCTGCTTCGCGACGCCGACATCGGCGGAACGGACAGCGGCGGTCGATTGGTGCTAGCCTTCAAACACACATTCCACTGTGGAAAGGTCGCAGAAGCAGCGAATCTGCGCAAAGTGGAGGAGATCCTCGAGCGCGCCTCAGGACGCTCGATCACCGTTCGCTGCCTGCTGGCGGAGGATTGGGAATCCGCACA
>CAZPJP010000006.1:1569-7357 GCA_964586915.1 uncultured Anaerolineales bacterium | reverse complement strand
CAGGACGCTCGATCACCGTTCGCTGCCTGCTGGCGGAGGATTGGGAATCCGCACAAAGTGCGCCCGCACAGAGTGAGCCCTCACAGACTGTATCGGCGTCCACGAAGCGCGCGGGTTCAGCACCTGCCAGCAAGGCGCGCGACATTCCACTGGAAGAAGACGAACTGATCCGACGCGCTCAGGAGGAACTCGGCGCGGTCGCGAAGGTCAACGATTAACATCCAGACACTCCAAGGAGATACTATGTCTCGTCGAAGAGGCGGTTACGGCAGAGGACAGATGAACCCCAAAGACCTGATGCGTCAGGTCCAACAAATGCAGTCCCAAATGGAGAGCATACAGGAAGAAGCAAACCAGGAAGTCCTCGAGGTCTCCTCCGGGGGCGGTATGGTGACCGTCGCCATCAACGGTGCCCTAGAGGTCCAGCACATTGAGATCGACCCTGAGGTAGTGGATCCAGACGACGTTGAGATGCTTCAGGATTTGGTCCTTGCCGCGATGAACGAAGCCATTCAGAAGGCCCAGGCTATGGTCGCCGATCGTATGTCAGCCCTGACCGGAGGGCTGGATATTCCGGGTCTCTAGATCCGAGACCGAAAGCCTGGATCCTAAACTATGCCAAGCGCCGCCGTCCCCCCTTCAGTCACTGAGCTGATCGAGACCTTTTCGGAGTTGCCCGGGATCGGGCCAAAGACGGCCTCGCGCCTTGCCTTCTTCCTGTTGCGGGGGAAGTCCGAGCTCGCCTTACGACTCTCTGAGTCGCTGAAGGGCCTCGTGGACAACACCCGCTTCTGCTCAATCTGCCACAACGTCACGGAAGAGGATCCTTGCCCGGTCTGCTCGGATCCGATGCGCGACCAAAAGCTGATCTGCGTCATTGAGGAACCAATGGATCTCCTTTCCTTGGAGCGCACCGAGGACTATCGCGGTGTCTACCACGTCCTCCACGGTGCGCTTTCCCCACTGGAAGGCATCTTTGCCGAGGATCTCCGGATTGCCGAGCTGGAGAAGCGCGTACGCGAAGGGGATATCAACGAGGTGATCCTGGCGACCAATCCGACGAGTGAGGGTGACTATACGGCAGCCTACTTAGTTCAGCGACTCAAGCCCCTTGGCGTGCGACTTACGCGGTTGGGCCGTGGATTGCCGGTTGGCGGCGATCTGGAGTATGCGGACGCCACCACGCTCTCGCGCGCTCTTGAATCCAGACAAGAGCTCTAGTCAGATCTCCTAGCATGGACAATACTTGGCGGATCGACGTCCGCACCGGCTGGATTGTCGGGTTGGCCATCGCGGTTGTCTTGATTGGGGCAACGGTCGGACTCGTGGTTGCCGCCGTTATGGCGCCGCTCTCCCTTCGAGTCTTTCTTCTCGGCCTCGGCGCTTGCCTCACACTCGGCCTCGCCATTCGCGTCCTCTACCAGCTCTGGGGGCTGATCAATGCCAGCTATGAACTGGACCGCAACGCTTTGACCATCCGTTGGGGGCCCGTCGAGCATCAGGTCCCTATGGGTTCCGTTATAGACGTCATCTCCGGCGCCAGGCTCAAGGACCTCCGCGTGCGGCTCAGCCTGCGCTGGCCGGGGTGCTTCGTGGCCTTGGGCCGCGCATCGGGAATCGAGGCCAGCGACCCGGCTTCCGAGGATAGCTCCGACATAGCTGCCGCAACAAGTACGGTCTCGGACGCGGATGCCGAGGACAGTGAAACAGCCGATGCGAGTGACGCTGGCGAGAGCGCCGAACTCGACCCGATTCTCTTCTACGCGACCGAAAGACCCAAGAAGCAAGTCATCTTGCGAACCGAGGGGATGGCTTACGGCATCTCCCCCGAGGACTTTGACGGGTTCCTGGCTGCCCTACACGAGCGATTGGCGATGGGCCCGACACAGGACGTGGAGGAGCGATCCACGCAGCCCGGTTTCCTGCGCTGGCCGATATGGCGCGATCGATGGGCGCTGCTGATGCTGGGGGGCAGTCTAGGCGCCCTGATTCTGTTGGTGGGGATGCTCTGTTGGCGCTATCCCTCCCTCCCCCCGGAGATTCCCTTGCGCCTCGCACCGAACGGTGAGCCGTTACTGATCGGCCGGGCTACACGTGTGTTCTACTTCGCGTTGGTGGGCGCGATCTTCTTGGTCGTCAACGGTGCGTTGGGGATCTTCTTCTATGCCCGCGAACGGCCACTTTCCTATTTCCTTTGGAGCGGCCTCGTCGCCACTCTGGGCAGCCTATGGGCTGCCGTGATATCGATCCTGCTTATGCAGTAGCCACGCTCTGGGGGACAGATTCGCGACCTCTGCAGCTTTCGAACGGGGCGGCTATGCTTCCATCATTGTAGAACTGAACACATCATGATTCGTCTTGTGGCATTTGATCTGGATGGAACGCTGATGGGAGGCGATCAGCAGATTAGCCCTCGGGTCAGGGCAGCGATTGCCGACACAGTTGGGCGCGGCGTTAAGGTCACCCTGGCCACAGGGCGGATGTTCTCGGCAACGGTCGCGTACGCTCAGGACCTCGAGATCGAGATGCCCCTCATCTGCTACCAGGGCGGGTGGATCCAAGGGCTCGATACAGAGGTGCTCCACCGGGTCATCCTCCCTAACCGTCAAGCCCGTACAGCCTTGACGCTGGGCAGGGCCAAGGGCTGGCACAGGATCCTCTACGCCGATGGTCAGCTCTATATCGACGAACCCCGTTATCCTATCCGTTTCTACGAGCAGCTCCTGGGCCCGAACCCCGAGGTCAGGCCGGATCTGGAGCGTGTGCTCGACATTCATGCGGCCGACAAGGTCCTTTTCGTCGCCGAGCCGGATAGGATTCCCGATATGGGCCAGATTCTCAGCGCGCACTTCGGTCGAGAGGCAGAGGTCGTGCGCTCTCACGCGCAGTTCATCGAGGTTGTTCCGAAGGGCGTCGACAAGGGGAGCGCGTTGGCCTGGCTTGCCGAGTACGTCAACGTTCCCCGTGAAGCCACGCTGGCCGTTGGCGATCAAGAGAACGACCTCTCGATGATCCGGTGGGCTGGCACCGGCGTCGCGATGGGCAATGCCACCGTTGCAGTGCAAGAGGCAGCAGCCTGGACAGCGCCACCCGTAGAAGAGGATGGCGCTGCGGTGATTCTGGAACAGCTCGTGTTAGCGGAGGATCAATTCTGACGACACCGATCGTGTCAGTGCGAAGCGCAGAGGCCATCCGCCAAGCAGCATCGCTTATGGCGGTTGGGGAGATCGTTGTCGTGCCCACCGACACGGTCTATGGACTTGCCACAGTGATGAGCAGCGAAGCCGTCATCCAGCGCCTCTACGCGGTGCGCGGCGGCAGGGGGGAGCCTGCACTGCCCTTTCTCATCGACAGCGCCGACAGAATGGCAGAGCTGACACGCCCAACCGTCACAGCTTTGCGCTTGGCCAAGCGCTTCTGGCCGGGGGCTTTGACGCTGATTTTACCGCCAGCAGCGTCGTTGCCAGCCTACGCCAGGGCTCATCCCATCGCTGTGCGCGTAGCCAACTGTCCACCCCTTAAGCCTCTACTCGACGCGGTCGGCGGTCACTTCCTGATCACGGGGGCCATTCGCTCTGGCTATCCACCGGCTATCACGGCGCACGAAGCCTCGGCCTTCTTTAGGGAAGGTGTCGCGCTTATCCTCGACGGCGGCCCGCCCCCATACGGGATTCCATCGACCATTGTCGACTGCGTGCCCGATCCCCCTGTGCTGATCCGCCGTGGCGCCGTTCCGGAAGACAAGCTCTGGGAGGCTCTCGGTCAGGAGAAGGCGCCGGAGTCTGCATCTGGCTGCTCATGAGTACCGGACTTGCGCATACCCCTCAACCGTCCGGAGTCGAGCCGTGGAAGCTGCTCCTGCGTTGGGCGCCGGTCATCCTGATCCTGCTGCTGGCGACCGGTCTGCGCTTCTATGGTCTCGACGCACAATCCTTCTGGAACGATGAGGGCAACACTGCCCGCCTCGTCGAGCGTCCAGCCCACCTCGTTATCGAGGGCGCCGCGGGCGACGTCCACCCCCCCGGCTATTACCTGTTGCTTTGGGTATGGCGCGCGCTTGCGGGTGAGTCGGAGTTCGCCCTCCGGAGTTACTCGGCGCTCATCGGGATCCTGACGGTGGCTATTGTCGCAGCGACGGCGCAGCGTGCCGGCGGTCGGCCGGTGGCCTGGAGCGCCGCTCTGATTATGGCGATCCATCCCCTGTCCGTCTATTACAGTCAAGAGGCGCGTATGTATGCACAGCTGGGCGGTGTCTCAGCCCTGACGCTGTGGCTCGCCTCCCTGCTGCTGGAACGCGTGCCACGTTCCAGCGGGAGAAGACAGGGCCTCAGCACCGTGCTCTCCCTTGCGGTCTGTATTGCTGCCGGTCTCTACACACAATACGCGTACCTCTTTGCCCTCGTGGGCTTGAACTTGGCCTTCGGCCTCACCTGGGTCAGCGGCACTTCTCAAGACCGGCGAACGCTCGGATCGTGGGTCCTCGCCCATCTCATCGGGGGCGCCCTCTTTCTACCCTGGGCGCCTAATGCGCTTCGCGCCAGCGGCTGGCGGCCGCCGGACCTGAGCGGAGGTGCCGCCCTTCCTTCACTGATCCAGACGCTCCTGGTGGGCATTACCGTACCGGAAAGGATCCCTGCAGGTCTCTTCGGCGCGGTCGGCCTGTTGGGATTTCTGGCCTTGTTCGTTTCCCTTCGCGCGCAAGACTCCACAAAGCGCTTTGTCATATGGGCAGCCGTGGCTATGGCTCTCGTGCCACCAGCCGTGATCGCAGCAGCCGGTATCTATCGACCGGCCTATCTCAAGTTTCTGATGGTGAGCGTGGCTCCGCTAGCAGTCGCCCTCGCCGTGTCCCTGGAGGTCCCGAGGCGATCGGGCGCCGCCACCGGTCGCCGGCGCCAACGTTTGTCCCGGGTGCGGTGGGCGCTGGGTCTGATGCTAGTGGCCACCCTGGTCCCGGCGCACATCGGTTCGTTAAGGAACCTCTACACGGATCCGGCCTACAAGCGCGATGACTACCGAGGTCTTGCAGCCCTTATTCGCGAAGAGGGGCGTGCCGGCGACGCCATCCTGCTCAGTGCCCCCAACCAGTGGGAGGTCTTCACCTACTATTATGAGGGTCCCCTTCCCGTCTATCCGGCGCCTTACCGCCCGACGGAAGCAGAGGCCGAGCCCTGGGTCGAGTCACGGGTGAGTCAACACCAAGGCGGGCGCCTCTATGTGCTCTTCTGGGGTGACACCGAATCCGACCCAGGGCACCACATCGAACGCAGCCTGGCGCAGTATGCCTTCAAAGCCACCGAGACCTGGGTGACCAGCGTACGGCTGGCTCGCTATGGCACTGGGCCGCTGGTGACCGAACCCTCCATACAGACCGCTGTTGTGTTCGGGGACAAGATCGGCCTCACCGGCTACGATTGGTCGACGCACAACCCGAGTCCCGGCGACATCGTACCTGTCACACTTTACTGGACGCCCGTTGCGGCACCGGAGGAACGGCTCAAGGTCTTCGTGCATCTCGTCGATGGGGACGGTGCACTGGTGGCCCAGGTGGACATGGAACCGCAGGCCGGATTTGCGCCGACCTCAGGCTGGACGCCAGGTCAGGAGATCATCGACCGCTACGGTGTGTGGCTCCCCAACGACCTGGGTCCGGGTCGCTACACGCTGAGAACCGGGATGTACCATCTCACCGGAGAACGGCTCCGTGTGACGGAGAACGGCGAGCCGTTGGGTGATGCGCTCCCCCTGGGCCAGATCCTCGTAGCGACGCCGTAGTCGCAACCGCCCA
>CAZPJP010000006.1:0-1469 GCA_964586915.1 uncultured Anaerolineales bacterium | reverse complement strand
GCGATCACCGCGGGGACGGGAACCATCGAATCGACCTGCGCCACAGGCGTAGGAGCGTCCGCCCTCATCCAGAATCCAGAGGACGTGCCCCCGTCCAGATTAAGCGCCACGTCAATCTCAAGATCAGATCCTGCCAGCCAGACGGCCAAGGCGTGCAGGCTGAGATACCCGCGGGGTGTGATCAACAAAAGTATTCGTCCCTGACGATCCTGCGCCACAACAGTCCGCCGCGAGAGCCGGCCATCGTCACCATCGGCCGGAAAGCCCATCACGCCCCCAGGCTTGACGACGACGGGGAAGCTCTGCACCGCGTCACGCAAGGGTTCAGCCGGATCGTAGGCCCACGTCCGCAACCACCGCACCGTCGCTCGCTCATCGTAGGTCACCGCGAACATACCCGCGTAATCGCCGTAGGCCGAACCGTAGACGACACCATCGCTGACGGTAAGTCCCGTGACCGTGTGTCCCTCAGTGAAATAGCCTCCGTTGACGACGAGCAGGGCGCCTGTCTGCCGGGCCCACACGCTGACCGGATACGCAACACCGGATGTGTAGAGCACACGGAAGCGAACATACCCGGGATCCAGCCTGGCTATCGTCGCACGTTCGACTTCGTCGCCAGCGGGCACATTGAGACTCCGCACCTCGATCCCCGGTTGCACCCTCTGCCAGCCGGTATCCGGCGGCAATGGCGTTGCCGTGGGCCACAAGGTATGGGTGGGGACAGGCGTCGGTGGGCGCGGCGTTGCGGTCGGCCGTGGCGTCGGCGTCGGCAGCAGCGGTGAAAGGGCGCAAGCAACGGTCACCAGGCCCATCAGCGGCCAAATAAGATAGCGCTTGAGCATCGTCAACCCATTATAGCAGAGCATGCTGTTCAGGCGTGAATGACCTCGATCGACTCATAGTCTGGAATACATAGGCGGAGCCGATCAGGGCAGAGCGTTGGGCCCGCTATTCAACCAGCCATGCTCCAAAGTGCGAGGTTCTGCCATAGTGAGGGAGAGGAACAAGGCCGTGCTGTAGCAGACGATCGACACGATCAACAAGACCGTGAACCCGACCCAGTCCACGATCAGACCGCTGATCATGCCAGTGAAACGCGCCGGGCCGAAAAGCGAGTTGTTGAACGCCAGGTAAAGGGGACGCTCTTCCACAGGCGTGATCTCCAGATAGAGAGGATTATCACTGAGGATCGACAATCCTCGGGAAAACTGTGCAATCACGCCTCGCTTCTCGGTCTCTGTTACCGGACTTGGCGGCTCCTTGACGATAGCCCAGGACCCAGGCGGTGAATCCAAGGAGGATTGATAACACCGAGGGTGAAGTTGCGACGACGATCTCGCGGGCCCAAAGCGGCGACGGCGGGGTCCTGTGACCGGACCTCGCCGTCCCGCTCTGGTTTGCTTAAAGAGGGTGTGTCTGGTGAGATAACCTCAGGCATCCGCCCAGGCAATCTCCAACTCCTGAAG
>CAZPJP010000005.1:61916-64016 GCA_964586915.1 uncultured Anaerolineales bacterium | reverse complement strand
GGTCGTTTTACGTCGATAGCGAGACGCAGGGCCACGATCGGGCGGCTGCCCAGCACCATATCGACGTGCGAGCTGCACAGGGCTTTACCGTCGTCCACAGCATGCTGCTTAGCGAGCTGGGCTGGGACAACAGCGGCGGCCCTCCCTTCGAGGATCTGGCGTCGGAGCGGATCAACCCGGGCTACTGGCAGGAGGTGGATCGACGCTTGGCTTACCTTAACAGTAAGGGCATGGTTGGCGGCTTGGTGCTGGCGTGGGCGCGCAAGCGGTGGCGCGATCCGGAGGCGGAGCCTTACGCCTGGGACCGGTTCCCAAGCCTGGCGGCACAGATGCGCTATGCGCGTTACATCGCGGCCCGCTACAGCGCCTATGACGTCTACTTCATCGTCGCCGGTGAGTGGAACGCCAGCGTTCGGGAGCGACCTCACGACGTGGTCCGCCAAGAGTACGTCGAGATTGGGGACGCGCTGCGGGCGTCCGATCCCCATCAGCGGATGATGACCATCCATCCGGGGACCGGTGGCATCTATGTTGTGCGCGAGTTCAACGCGGTCGCCGACTGGATGGACTTTGGCGACTACCAGCAGAACTATACACGCCTGAACGCCGAGGCGATCCTGTCGCGACCCTTCGGGAAGCCCGTTGTCAACGGTGAGTATGCTTACTACCTGCGGGACGCCAACGAGGACGGGATGGTCGATAAGCCTAACAGCCAGACCCTTGAAACGATGCGTTTCGCCACCTGGGATCTCGTGATGGGGGGCGCCTACGCGATCACTGGCTTCGGCTCGACCTACCTGGGCGGCGCGCGCAACCCGGGCCCCTTCGATGTGGACGCGCTGCAGAATGACGACTGGGAGACCCAGGTCCAATACGTGCGTGAGCTGTTCACCTCGCTGTCCTATTGGCGGTTAGCCCCGCGCAACGACCTGGTGACCGCTGCCGTTGAGCGCGGCGACGATCGGGAGATCAACGGTCAGCCCGCGCCGCCGGCGGAGACCTACTGGTGTCTGGCGGAGCTTGGAGAGCGATACGTGGTCTATGTCCGGGGACTGTCGGGGCCGATCACTCTGTCGCTGGCGGCGCCGCCAGCGAGGTATCGCGTGCGGCGCTTCGATCCGCGAACCGGGGCGTCAGCATCGCTGTCGTCGCTCGTTGATGCTGATGGCTTTGCGTTTGAGCTGCCTGACGAGCGCGACTGGGTGGTCGTGCTTGAGCGCGAGGACTAATACCAAAGCCCTGCAAGCTCGAAGCCGCAAGTCGATTCGCTGCGACTTGCGGCTTCGAATTCTCTAGGCTGACTCTGGTCGGCTCGAGCCTATCTCTTTCGAGAAAGAGCCAGCTCTGGCTAACGGCTCGTTACTGCGTGCGGTTATCGAAGTTCGTGATGCAGAACTCGAGTACCTCCTCCGCCGTCTCCCCAGCCACTACGTCCTCCTGATAGTTGCCGAGCCACTCGGCATAGTCGTCGGCATAGTAGCTACAATTCGAGTAGTCGTTTTTGTTGTTGCTTTTGACCGCGGCCTCGATCTCAAAGGTCTCTTCGTCAATCACCACGTCGTTGAACGTGTACTTCGTCTGGGCGGCCTGGACGGCGGTTGCCAAGAGCAATGTCAGCAGCGCCAACACACCTACAGAAGCTAACACTTTCCTTAACATGGGCTTTCGCCCTCCTTTCTGTGACTGATACATCGTTCTACATGCCCGCCGAGGTAAGCGCAATAGCTTATCTCATATAAAATATAACAGTATCTATCTTTTATGTCAACCACAACCGCCGATCTTCTCGGAGGAGGCTATAGGCAGCGGGTGTGCTCGAAGGTGAGAGGGCAGCGGGTCTAGCGTCCTGGACGCTAGAGGCTGTCGTTGCACGCGCTGACAGCCGTGAACCGCTCCCCAGCTATGCAGCAAATCGCTTGAGCGTCGTCCTGTCCCGCGTCAGATTGCCGGGACGAGGGCAGTTTGGGGGATATTGCCGCTCCGATAGACCACGAACCAGTGGGGCACCCAGGCCAGCGCGAAGAGGTTGACCTCGATATCGGTGCGTCGCGGGGTGATCGCGGTCTCCTCGAAGTCGTCGAGGATCGACTCCCAGCGGGC
>CAZPJP010000005.1:58394-61816 GCA_964586915.1 uncultured Anaerolineales bacterium | reverse complement strand
TCGGCCTGACGCTTATCCAAGGTGGCCTCAGCCGATTGCAGGCGGTTCGCTAGCGTGTTTAGCTTGCTGTCGTAGCGCGCCTCGAGCTTATCGACCTCCTCATCGCGGCGTTCTCGGGCCAGCTGACTGACCCGCAGATGAAACTCGCGCTCGCTCTCTCCCGGCTTGGCGTAGAGCTCGGTCGCGGGATTGTAGAGCAGCGTAAGACTTCGCGCCCGGTAGAGATGCTCCTCCAGCGACCGGCGCAACGCTGTCAGCTCGGTCGACTCATTGATGGTCTCCGGCACCTCATCAAAGTAAGCATCCGGCTCGGGGCGGTCCAGCAGGTCCCGCGTCTCCAGATCCAGGGACTCCGCTTCCTCCCAGCGCACCGCGCCGATGCTCTGCGGCGGCTGGGCTAGGAGGGCGACCGGCTCCCACTTGTTCACCTGGAGGGCCTTGGTGTTCTTGACGAAGTGGACCCGACCCATCCCCAGGGCTGCGGGGCGGTAGAGGAGGTGGCGGTTTACGATCTCAACGCGCCCGCCTGCGCGGTGCTCCACCTCAACTGCGGCTTCCGAAGCGCCCTTGCGCAGCGGGAGGTAGACCTGCTGCATGCTCGCGGGCAACACCGGAGGCGAGGTGTCGTAGGGGATGCCGGAGGTTTCCGGGCTCTCGGGCTCTGTCCGCGCTGGGGCGTCTGTTGCGCCGGATGGCGCCGCAGCGGCTGTGGCGGTTGCCGCCTTCGCTGCCTCGACGGGCTCTATCCTCATGTCCTCCTGCTTCACCAGGTCGCGGACCTGCAGTCGGGTGAGGGGGCCGCGGAGATAGCTCATCGCCCAGCGGGTGTTGAAGATCACCGGTTGATCCTCGTGGACGTTATGTAAGAGGAAGACCCGACTACTGAGGCCGGTGATGATCTTCTCAATCTCGCTGCGCTGGAGGCCAGTACCTACGGTTGCCGCAGCACTCTCCAGACCCTCCAACAGCCGTGCCTTATCGCGCTCCGCCTGGAGCCGACCGATGAACCAGGTGCCGGCGTTGGTGAGCCCTTTGTAGTCGAGATCGGCGGGGTTCTGCGTGGTGAGCACGACGCCGACCCCGAAGGCGCGCCCCTGCTTCATCAGGGTTAGCAGCGGTGTCTTGCTGGGCGGATTGGCCACCGGTGGGAAATAGCCGAAGACCTCGTCCATATAGAGCAGCGCGCGGAGGCTCGTCGTGCCGGGCTGGGTGCGCATCCACGTGATCAGCTGGTTAAGCAACATCGTCACAAAGAACATACGCTCCGGATCGCTGAGATGCGCGATGTAGAAGATTGAGTGGCGGGGCTTGCCCTCCGCCGTATAGAGAAAGCTGGGAATATCCAGCGGCTGTCCCTGGAGCCAGCTCTGGAAGCCCGGTGCAGCGATAATGGCATTGAGCCGCATCGCTAGCCCAAAGCGGTCCTTCTCCGGGAAGAAGGTGTCAACGTCGAAGACACCCAGCTTGCGAACCGGCGGTGTCTGGATCGCCATAATCAGCTTGGGCAGGTCGAGATCCTCGCCCAGCCGCCAATAATGCTCAAGAATGGTTGAGAGAAGGATATGCTCGCGAGACTGGACGGGGTCGGCATCGATGCCCACCAGGCCCAGGAGGGCGCTCACCGCTCCCTGGATGCGCTCGCGCAGCAGCTCCGCCTCGGCGTCCCAGTCGAGCGGCGGCGCGGCGAAGGACTGCAGGATTGAGACCGGCAGGCCGGCGTCACTGCCCGGCGTGTAGATGGCGAAGTCGGCGCTCTCCTTGAGCATGCGAATACGGTCGCCGTCCTGGCCCCAATTGGCTAACCCGTTGCGCCACAGCTCGGCCTGCTGCGCGGCGAACGCGTCCTCTGTCAGACCCTTTCGCCGCGCGTCATCGACGTTGATCCACGGACGGAAGTCCTCGGGCGCCAGGTCGGGGAAGGTGAGCAGCAGATTGGTGATATCGCCCTTCGGGTCGATGATCAGCGCGGGCACGCGATCGATGGCGGCTTCCTCCAGCAAGTCGATACAGAGACCGGTCTTGCCACTGCCCGTCATCCCGACGCAGATCGCGTGGGTTGTCAGATCCCGGGCGTCGTACATCACCAAGTGATCGCCCAACGCCTGCTGCTCCAGGTCATAGGTCTTTCCGAGGTAGAAAGCTCCCAGCTTCTCAAACTCCATGACACTCTCCTGTGGATACAATGATGGCCTTCAAGCTGTGCGATTCCAATGATAGCATGGGACGGGAAGAGGGAAAAAGAGACAAGGGATGCAGGGCACGACAGGGCCGCCGGAGTGGGCCTAGCGCGTCACGCCACACCACATCCCAGCGGCGTCGGCTAACTGGCTGACCGCCGCCGGTGTGGGATCGCGGGCGCCTACTTGGCTTGGGCTACACGGACTGACGCACCTTGTTCCGTGCCGCGGAGTTGTGTGGGGTCGTCGGTGACCCTACCGATGATGTTGACCGGACTGTAAGCGCGCGGCTTCGAGCCGCTACTGGCAGGTGTAAGGCCGAAGAAGATGCAGAAGGCCCGGCCCATAGGCCAGTAACCCAGAGTGCCGACCTCGACTTCGGCACGGGCATCGGCCGCTTGCTCCATCTCCACGGGAATCTCGAAGTAGATCTCGTCGCCCCACGTGCTGGCCTCGGCCTGCAGCGGCAGGTGCTCCCAGATCGCCTTGGCCGTCGGGCTGTCGTTCAGCTCGGCCGACAAAACTGCGTCGCCTACGGTGATGACAATCTCCTTCATCGTCGTGCTCCTCTCCATCGTCTCGATTTTCTACGCTCGGGGGCGGCTGCGGGGCGCTGGCTTTGCGCCCTTCTACGGGGTCTCAAACCAGCGGCAGGCCGCGGCGTAGCCTGGCATCTTCATCGCACGCGGGTTGACCGCCCGCACAGCGGCGACGGCTGCCCGCCAGTCCATATTGTCATAGGTCATCAGGTAGCCGGCAAGCGCGACGCCCGTGCGGTCATCGCCGTCGTGGCAGTGAATGAGGGTCGGGCGGTCTTCCTCAAGCTGTGCGTGGATAAAGGGTAGCACAGACTTGAGTCGGCGCACCAGCCGTCGCTGCCCGGGTCGCCAGAGCACCGGCAACGGGGGGAAGGGCACGCGGCGATGCAGAAGCCCGTAGGGCGTCAGGTCCTCCACAGACACTTCCGAGGCAACGGTGATCACGGTTCGAAAACCACCCCGATAGAGTTCAGCGGGACTCCAAGCAAACTTATCCGGTCCGCAACGGCCCGCAAGCTGTCCGGGTATGAGCCAGTAGACGTTATTCATAATAGGTAGTGCGGGCGCGACGCCCGACGAGCGCATGTATCCAAGGAGTATACGTGGGGTGCGCAGGACGTCAAAGATGCGCTGCGCAGCGCTATGGGTGCAGGGCGCACAACTCTGAGATCGGGATGCTTCGAGAGGCGATGGTGCGCAGGGAATA
>CAZPJP010000005.1:39889-58294 GCA_964586915.1 uncultured Anaerolineales bacterium | reverse complement strand
GGGCGCACAACTCTGAGATCGGGATGCTTCGAGAGGCGATGGTGCGCAGGGAATACGGCCGAAGGTTGCGCCGCGATAGGACGGGTGTAGGATGGCGTGGTACAGCGTGCTGGTCGGGTTCTAGCGATGCAGGAAAGGAGCCGTGCGCGATGGCCCAGTCCTCGCCGTTTCGCGGTATCTTCACGATTCCCTCGACGCCCTTTCGTGAGGATGGCGAGATCGATGTGTCGAGTTTTCGGCGTGTGGTGGACTTCTGCGTTGAATGTGGGGCGCATGGGCTTGTCTTTCCCGTCAATGCCAGCGAGTTCACGTCGTTGAGCGACGCCGAGCGCCTTAAGCTGTCAACGGTGCTGGTGGAGCAGAACGCGGGCCGTATTCCGGCCATCATCGGCGTGGCCGGGGTGGCTAAGGAGGTGGCAGCGGCCTTCGCCCGTCACGCACGGGAGATCGGGGCCGAAGGTGTCATCGCGATGCCGCCCTACATCAAGCGTGGCGCGCTCTCTGAGGGCGTGATCGTCGACTACTACCGGGCGATCTCCGACGCCGCGCAGCTGCCGGTCTTCATCCAGAACTACAGCCCGCCCATCGGCACGGATATGAGCGCCGAGCTGCTGCTGCGCCTCTGTCGGGAGATCGAGTGGGTGCAGTACGTCAAGGAGGAGACGGCGCCGAGCACGATCAAGCTCACGCAACTGATGGCGGCGAACGAGGGTGCCTGCAAAGGGGCCTTCGGCGGCGCCGGCGGTCGCTACCTCATCGAGGAGTATCGGCGGGGCTCCGCCGGCAACATGCCCGGCTGTCACGTCACCGACGTCGTCGTCGCTTTCTGGAACGCATTGGAGGTGGGTGACGAGGCCCAGGCCCTGCAGATCTACAAGGAGATGGCGCCGCTCTTCTTCTTCGAGCACCAGCTCCCCGGCTGCTACAAGGAGGTCCTGTACCGCCGTGGCGTCATCGACTGCCCGCTCAAGCGCAACGGCGCGATGCCGCTGGATGACATCGCATCGCAATACCTGGACGAGATCCTGGCGGCGCTGGCGCCGCTGATGACGTGGGAGAGATAGTCGACGGCCCGAAACCCGAGATTGATAGTCAGGAGGCAGCCGCGGTCAGTAGTCGGGCGCAGATCGCCGTGCTCTGACACTAAGGCTCCACCTCTGCAGGCTGATCGCGGTGCGGTGCTTTGCTGAAGATCAGGATCTCCTCCACCTGCACCACGAGCCGTCGCGCCACCTGCGGCATCTCGTGCCGCTGGCCTGGCACGTAGCCGTCCATCACGTGCTCTTCCAGCAGATCTTCCATCCGTCCGAGCACCTGATAGCCGGTGTCGCTCTCCGGGTCCCAGGCGACGATGGAGACCTTGGAGCCGTGGTGCGTGAGGTTCGCCAAGGTGCCCGGGCAGAACCACTCCTCCACGGCCAGATGGCCCTGAGCCGGATGGTGGAGGCGGCCGACAGCGGCAACGTGCGGCATGCCCTGATCGTCCGACGTCGCCAGCGTCGCGTAACCTACCCGCTTGGCAAGGTCGACAGCGCGGTCCAGCAGTTCCTCTTTCATAACAGTAGCTCCCTGGATACGCCTGAGGAGGCGTGCCCTTAACGTCTAGTATCCTACCTCTTTGTCCACAACGTTGTGCAGCGGTGTGCCGACGGCGTACCGCCGGAGATTGTCGATAAAGATGGCGAAGGCGCGCTCATTGTAGTAGGGATTGTGCCCGGCATAGTGGCTGGTGACGATACAGTTGGTCATATCCCACAGCGGTGAGTCGTCCGGTAGGGGCTCGGTCTCGAAGACGTCGAGGCCGGCGCCACCGATCCGGCCCTCCTGCAATGCTTGAATCAGCGCGTCCTGCTGGATCGTGCCGCCCCGGCCGATGTTGACGATGATCGCGGAGGATTTCATGGCTCGCAGCTCGGCCTCACCGATCATCCCGCGAGTCTCCTCGGTCAGCGGCACCGTCAGCACGACGAAGTCACCCTCGGGAAGGACCTCCAACAGACGGTCCGGGCCAACCATCTGCGCCACACCCAACGCGCCCTCGGAGGGATCTCGGCGCACGCCGATGACGCGGATGCCCAGCGCCGCCGACAGCTCGGCTGTTCGGTGGCCGATGGCGCCCACGCCGATGAGAACCATGGTCTTGCCGGGAAGCTCGAAGATGTCGGTCCGGCAGGGGTCCTCCGGCTTGCCCCACCGGTGTTCGACCTGAGCGCGCACGGCGCAGTGCAGGCCCCGCGCGAAGGCGAAGAGATAGGCCAGGATATGCTCGGCGATGGGCTCGCCGTGGATGCCCGAGCCGTTGGTCAGAACGAAGTCCTTCTGGATGAGCTCCGGGCGCTTTGTGAAGCTATCGACGCCCGCCGCCCAGTGCTGCACCCAGCGCACGTTGTCCATCTCGAGCACGTGGTCCGGGTTCATCCAGCCCGACGCGATCTCCACCTCGCTGGGATAGCCCGGCACCTCCCCGGGGTCGCGTGTGACCGCCACGTCCATCTGTGGGACCACCGCCTCGATCTGTATGACCTGCTCTTCGGTGATATCGTCATCGTCCAGACAAAGCCATAGCGTTGGCATCTTCTCCTCCTATCGAAACACTAACTCAGCGGGCAGCTCCCTTTGTATGGAAATCGGTCGCCACTGGCCGGTCGTCTTACTTGGCATGTCCCATTATATACGCTGCTTCCTCGCTCTCCAGCTCAGCCACCGGATCCGGCGTTTGGAAGATGAGGGTGGGGATCGCGCCCTGCTTGAGTGTGGCGTCGATCATCGTGCGACGGGTGTTGCCCTTGCCGTAGTTATAGCCAATGCCCCGGCTCAGGCCGTTGAATAGGATCTCATTGACGGGGGTCGTGGCTTCCAGGGCCCACGAGACGTCCTCTCCATCGATGGCCTTGACGTGGGCGAAGTTGTAGAGATGGAATTGGACCACCGAGAGATACTGGGTTGAGATCTCATTGCGACCCTCGCCCGCCACGCAGAACCCACGCTTGAGCTCCGCCAACTCGCGGATGAGCTTGAGCGAGCCCTCGGCGTACGTCAGGCCCTCCAAGATGGCGTTGTCGCTGTTGTGGATCAACTGCGAGACGTCGACGAACATGCTGTCGAGGCTCAACTCGCGGATGAGGTCCGCAACCTGGCGTGTGAGCTGCCGCCGCCACGGTGACCAGGCCAGATGGACGTTGACCAGGATGTTCCAGTCCTTGTTAGCCGCCATCTGCGACGTGCTCTGGGGTGGGCCGAAGCTGCCCCAGCCCTCAACCGGCAGCCAGCTCCAGCCACCCCAGCGAAGGTCCGTCGGGCTGCGGGTGCAGAAGTCCCGGGCCTGGAAGAAGAAGGGATGGTCGGGGTTCATCTGGCACGCGTTGGCGTGGGGCGCGATGTGGAACCCCATCGCGCGGGCCTTTGCCACAAAGGCCCGGCCCTCCTCGCTGGGTTCGAAGCTGGGGTAGTCCTGGTCGTACTCGTAGGGACGCCATCGCGGCAGGTGGAGGAAGACGGCGTGGGGGTCGATCCGCTCGGACAGCGCATCCAGGAGATCGAGGTGGGTCGGGCACCAGGAGACCGCCAGCCGGAGGCTGTCGAGCCAGGGCGGTCGCATCGCAACCGCCTCGTCGAGCCGGTACGTCTTCCAGAGCCAGTCGCGGTATCGCTCCACCGGGACGGTCCAGCCGCCCTGATGCGCTGAAATACGCCACGCCACGTTCCCGACACATTGGTTCTGCTCCAGCGGGCCGTAGGCCTGGGTGACGAAGGTGGCGGTCTGGGGATCCTGCTCGTGACCGATCTGCACCTGCTTGAAGATGAAGTGGTCGTCCCACGCCTGGACCGAGAAACCCGCGTCCTCCCCCTGCAGGACGAGGAACCCCGCCTCCCACGTGTTGGGCCAGGCCGCCTTCTTGCCCTGCATCTGTGGATGGCGCATTGGGAGCCGGGCCCCCTGTTGGAAAGGCCCGACGATATCGAGATCCTCGCGGATACCAGGGACGTTGAGGCCCAGGCCGGCTACGCCGCCCTGCATCGTCCAGGCCGACGGCTCGACCACGACGTCGCCGGTCGCCTCGTCGATACTGACGCGAACGCTGACGTCGCACTCCCAGTCCTCGAGCACGATCTCCGCGATGTGGTCGGTCAGCCGGTTGACGTGCACCTCGCTAGCCAGCGGATGCACGCCGAGGGGGGAGATCTTGCCCGTCTGATGGTAGAGGTCGAAACCGGGCACGTCCTCGCCTATGCCTCTGCCGAGGAATTCCTCCCCGGTGCGGGCATCCTTGATCGAGACGAGACGCGCGCCCTCGAACTCGACTCGGGTGGTGCTGGATTCCGCGATCAGACCGTGATCGGTCAGGTGTATGCTCATCGAAGTTGCCTTTCTCCCTATAAGGTCTGTGATCATGGAGGCGGAGATCGAACTCGGAGGGGATCTATCTGCCTCCGGAGTGCGCTCTCGCTCAGATAGCCACGATCGTCCCCTGAAGACTGGCATCCACAGGCGAATGCTGTGTGATGTAGCGGGTCAACGCCTCGATGGCGTGGACGTCCAAGGCCTCACGATCGCTGCCGTACTTGGCGGGCACACCCTGCGCAGTCACGAAGCAGACATCGTAGACGTCATCTGGCTTGACGCGTTCCCCGCCGACAAAGAGCTCGTTGATGCGCGTTCCGTAGGGATTCTCGATCTTGAAGTAGAGGTTGAAGCCCATGCCGCGTTTGACGTAGCCTCCCATCTGGTCGTACGGATCACGCGCAAAGGTGCGCTCGAGATTTTCCTCCATCATCGTCCATAGCTCATCCCCGGTGAGTGTGCAGACAGAGACCGGGGGATTCACCGGGATCATGTGCCATAAATCCTCCATCGTGATGGGTCCGGGGCGCACGGGGGCGCCATAGCGCCAACCATTCGAGAACGCCATCTGAGCGCCGGTGAGGTCGAGCATGCTCTGGAGGAGCAGGTTGTCCATCGTGGCCTCCAGCACCCGATACCGGTGGAGGGGAGTGTTCGTCCTGCCGATGATCTCTGCCAGGTCGCGCCGGTAGGGCGCTAGCGCACCCTCCACAAGCTGCTGCACCTCGGCGTCGGGCTCGATGGCCTCGTTCACAACGATCAGCGCGTGATCATAGTCTACGATGTGGCCGTCGGCAATCTCGAGATCCAATCTTCCCAGGAACGATCCGTGGCAGCCGGACTGGATGACGACGGTGTCGTTCACGAGGGCAGGTCTGCGGATGCGATTGTGGGTATGGCCGCTGAGGAGCACATCGATCCCGTCGACCTCGCTGGCGAGCTTCATCTCCTGAGGAAAGCCCAGGTGGGAGATGAGGACGACGAGATCGACGCGCTCTTCCTGACGCAGCTTTGCGATGCAACCGGGGAGCTCCTCATTTCCCAACGTGAAATAGACACCCTCACTGAAGGCGGGCGGCATGACCTTGTCCACGATGGTCGCGGCGATGCCGATGACCCCGACGCGGAGCCCGGCTGCCTCTCGGATGATATAGGGGTCGAAGACCAGCTCGTCGGTCTCCTTATCATAGCAGTTAATGGCGAGCATCGGGTAGTCGATCTGCTCGGTGACCTGCTTGAGCCGCGCCGGGCCGTAGGCGAACTCCCAGTGCGCGGTCCACGCGTCGAAATCCATCGCGTTGAGGATTGGGATCAACGCCTCGCCCTTGGTGGCCACGGCGGCTCGCGTGCCGTGGATGGTGTCACCGCAGTCGAAGGCCAGGACGTTGCCGGGGTCTGCCTCGCGAATCGCCTTGAGCAGGCCCGTCACGCGACCGTACCCGCCCGCTCTGCGATAGCTGCCATGATCGCCGGACCAGAACATCTCCTCGTGAGGATCGAGATAGCCATGGCTATCGTTCATCTGCAGAATCGTTAAGCTCTGCTTGCCGCTCATAGGTCCACTCCTTTAACTACTAGTCAGCAACAACACAAGCGCATTGCCCGTGAGCATGGCCAGCACGACCCAGCTAAAGATCTCCTCCGGAACAAGGTCATAGATCTTGATGCCCAGCCAAGCCCCCAACAAAAGCGCGGGCACTGCCACTGCGGATTCGACCAACAGCGGCGCCGTGATCTCGCCGGTCACCGCCAGCGAGCCGACTCGGTAGAACATCAGCGTGCCGAAGAAGGCCGTGAAGACGGCCTTCATCTTGTCGCCCTTCCAGTAGCCGGCTGCCAGCATAAAAGACCCGTACAGGATCATCGGAGGGCCAGGAATCGCTATCGCCCCTCCAAGGATTCCCGCAAGTAGTCCCGCGGTCACTCCGATCGGCCAGCCGGGCTCGAAACCGGTGTTCCGCAGCCAGTCCTTGACCACCGAGGACTGCCGTACTGCACCCAGCAGCGCTACCGCTATCAACAGTGTAATCCCGATGGCGATACGAAGCTGTGGTTGGCTCAGGCGGGCGAAGACGATGATCCCTAACGGCAATCCGACTGCGAGGCCAATGACCGGAATGCTCCAGGCTTTCCAGTCAAAGTCCTCCCTGACGCTCCACCAGATCCTGAAGTTGCTGATGATGGCGATAATGCTGAAGATGACAGATGCAGAGCTCGGTGAGCGGAAGAGAGGCATTAACCCCATCGCTACCTGCGCTAGTCCAAACCCTGCGACTCCGTGAACGACAGTAGCTCCCAGTATGACCAGCGCACTGAGGGCCGTGGTGACCCAGTTGATGTCCATGCCGAAGGCTCCTCCTTGTCATAGATGGCCCTACCCATAGACCTATTGTAGTGCCCTAGGAATCTGCCAACTGACGGCCTTCATTAGGGCTTGGCTTGAGCCGGGTTGGCGTCGATCCGGCGATGATTCGGTCAGAGCGCCCTGAGACCCTTCGCTGTAGCACTTGGGCGGTCCTCGCCTATGCATCCTGTGAGTCTTCGGGTGCCTGAACAGCTTAGAGTCTCCGCGCTGCCCAGGCGATGCCGCGGCCCAGCACGGTCTGGAAGTTTATGTTGTCGAAGGCCTTCGCGTCGTGGCCCGACTCGTAGCAGAACACCCGGGCCTGCTTGAAGGTGTGGGTCCAAGCCAGGGCCCGCATGCTCCTGGGATGGTCCGTCGTCAGCAGCACCTGGCAATCGGGTTCCGGCTCGTTCACCGTGTAGGTCTCATCGACCATCTCCCAGCCACGGATACCCTGGGTGATGGGGTGGCTCGGGTCCGCAACCTCGATCTCCAGATGCTGGTCGTCGTGGTAGCCGAACCCCCGTTCCTCGATCCCCACGATGTCGGACCAGAAGGGCCAATCACGAAAGGCGAGCAGCGCGTGGTGAAGCACCACGATCCCCTGCCGGGTCTCACCCAGGCGCTCCAGCGTCTTCCAAACGCGATCGCCGAGGCCGGATTCCTCTTCGGCCGACGCAGGCGCTCCCTGGTGGAAGTTGTAGAAGAGCACAACGTCGTACCAGTCGCGCACGCGCCCTGCATCCGCGGCGAAATTGCTCAGCGACTGAATGTAGGCGTTCACGTTGGGCAACACCCGGAATAGGCGGGTGAAGGCCGGGACATCAAACGCATGGTTGCCGGTGATGACGGCAGTCTTGATGGGCAGATCGATCATGGATTCCTCCTTGGCTAACCTTGGCTAACCTTATTGTATCGGCGACAGGGTCGTCCTGTCAAGAAAGCCGCGCGCTATGCGGCATGGAGGTCGAGACACGTTGCGGGCCCTCAGGAGGCACGTATACTAGGCTCATGAGCATGAGCCGAGGCCAGTTGAGCGAACTGCGCCGTATTCTCGTCGACCGCTTCAGCGAGAGCGAGCTGAAGGACCTTGCCTTCGATCTCGCCGTCGACTACGAGGCCCTACCAAATGGCGGCAAGGCGAACAAAGCGCGCGAGCTCGTCGCCTATTTCGACCGTCGCAATCGGGTTCCGCTGTTGGTCCGTGAGATCCGCGACCGGCGACCCGATATCCAGTTGTGGCGCCCGCCCTTCAATCCCGAGGGTGGGCTCGAGTGGATCTCGATGCACGAAGCCATCCTGGCGACGGGATTTGGCTCGACCTACCTCCACGAGCTTGCCGCTCAGGGTCGCGTCAGTGCTCGCCAGGAGGGCGATACCTGGCTCTTTGATCGCGAGGTGCTGCTTGCCTACGCTGAGGGCTGGACCGGGACGGAAGAGGCGAGCCAGTTGACGGACTACACGGTGCAACACATCCGCTGGCTCGCCAGGGAAGGAATTGTGCGGGCCGAGAAGGTGCGCGGGATCTGGCTGATCAATCGGGAGAGCCTGCTGGACTACAGCCGAGCCCGCGGCCAGATTTGACCCTCCCGGCGCGGTGTAGCGGCGTGCGGACGCCGTGACTGCGATGCGATGGTATGCCGACACGATACTGTCCACTAGAATGCCCGCAGCCCAAACGAACCTGTGATCGTTCGACTATGCGTTAGCTTGATACGCGCGACCACATCCGGTCGAAGAGGCGCTCTATGTCATCCTTGTGGGCTAGTTCTGTGCCGGGCGTCGTCACGGCGGCGGAACCTGCTGCGACACCGAAGTAGGCGGCTTCGCGAACAGATCGTCCTCGGGCCAAGGCGAGCGTGATCCCACCCACCATCGTGTCACCGGCCCCAATCTTGCTCCGAATATTGACCGTCGGCGCCCGGATGTGCTCCTGGCGCTCCTTCGTGACCAGAAAGGCGCCCCCGGCCCCGAGCGAGACAATGACAACCTGCGCCTTACCCGCGTCGACCAGGCCCTGCGAGACCTCGATCTGGTGCTCCTCGTCGCGGATCTCCTCGCCTGCCAGGTGACCGAGCTCACGCATATTGGGCTTGACAAGAAAGACCCCGGCGTCGATAGCCTGCCGGAACTCCTCTCCGGAGCTGTCGATGATGAACCGGATGTCGTTCTCCCGGCAGCGGCGCGCGATCTGGGCATAGAAGTCATCGGGCATGCCCGGTGAGATACTGCCGCTACCGACCAAATATTGCGGCAGCGCGTCACGATTGAAGACGGTATCCAGGAAATCCTGCCACTCCTTCTTCATCACCTCCCCTCCGGGCGTGCTGAAACGATACTGATGCCCGGTGGCGTCCTCGAAAACCGTGAAGCTCTCGCGTGTTATGGCCTCGACCGCTAGACGCTGCTCCGGGACCCCCTCCTCCTCCAGCAGCACCTCGATGAGGTCACCCGTCGGCCCGCCTGCGAGGTAGATGAGCAGGCAGTCGCCATCGATGCGGCGGATCGCGCGCGCGACGTTGACGCCGCCACCGCCCGGATCGACCCGCGGAGGGCCGCAGCGCAGCTTCTCGTCCGGCACCACGTGGTCGATGTGCGTGCTCTTGTCGAGTGCCGGATTGGGGCACAGTGAGATGATCGTCTCGCCGCTGTCTGCCATCTTCACGCTCCCTTCGGTTGTCTCTGTCGCTCAGGACAGATATAGGCGGATCGTCCGGCGACCTTCACGCGTTCGAGTGAGACACCGCACTCGGGACAGACACCCTCTTGGCCTCGGTGGGGTGTGAGGTAGGTGTCTGGATAGTCCGTGGGACGGGCCTGATGCTCAATCGCGGTAGCGAGGACCTCCTGCATCGTGTCAAAGATGCTTGCCAGGTCGTGATCGCTGAGATCCTGGACCTTGGTTCGCGGATGGATACCGACCTGAAAGAGGATCTCGTCTGAGTAGACGTTGCCGATCCCCGCCATGAGTGACTGATCCATCAGGGCCGACTTGATCATGCCGCGTCGGTCTGACAGAAGTGACCTGAACTGCGCTAGGTCGAACTCGTCGCTGTAAACGTCGGGCCCGAGGCCGTTGCCCTCGACGTAGGCGTCGACATCCTCGATCAGGTCGACCTCGCCGAGTTTGCGTGGCGCCGTGTACGCAAGATGATAGCCGTTGTCGAAGGCAATCAGGAACCGGTCGTACTCGGGATCCTGGTCCATCTTCTTGAAATAGGTCAAATTGCCGCTCATGCCGAAGTGGAGTTCGAGCCAGCAACCATTGTCGAGGGCTGCAAACAGGTGCTTGCCGTGACGCCAGGTACCCTCGAACTGGCGTCCGACGAGCCCCTGGCGAAGTCTCTCCGGTTTCGTCTCAAGGATCTGTTGGCTGCGGATCTCCACATCGGTGATCCGCTGGTAAAGCGCAGTGGATTCGAAATACCGTCTGAACGCTTCAACGTCGGGTAGTTCTGGCACGGGTTATGTCTACGGACGCTACAGGCTGGGGCTTCGCCCAAAGACGCCCACCAGTTCCGTCTCGGCCAGGACGTGGCCCTCGATCAGGTCAAAGACCTGGTCGCGGTTGGCGCCCGAAGACAGCCCAAGCTCGGTATCAACGGCGTAGAGGCGGAAGTGGTAGTGATGTTCGTCTCCCATGGACGGTGGGCATGGGCCGTCGTAGCGAACGTTGCCGAAGCTATTTCGCCCCTCGGGAATGTCCTCAGATGCGT
The DNA here is from genome assembly GCA_964586915.1 of uncultured Anaerolineales bacterium. Classification (GTDB taxonomy): domain Bacteria; phylum Chloroflexota; class Anaerolineae; order B4-G1; family SLSP01; genus PWVB01. Next base: position 47,892 of record CAZPJP010000005.1, on the reverse strand, counting down.
CGACGCCTGGAGAGAACCCCTCGGGCAGCTCGCTGCGCAGCGGCGGGATATCGTAGACAATCCAATGTGTGAAGGTGCCGCTCGGCGCGTCTGGATCGTCGAGGATGAGCACCAGGGCCTCGGCGTCCTCGGGGACATCGCCGAACGCCAAAGGGGGTGAGTGGTTCTCACCCTCGCAGGTGAAACGTTCTGGAATCTCCTGCTGGTTCCCAAATGCTGAACTCGTCAGCTGAAGCATGCGTTTTCTCCCTTCTCTTATTGTAGATGCGACCTTACCGCGCCGCCCATTCCCTGTGCGAGCCAAGGTGGCGTGATCGTCACTAGCCTACATTAAGTATGGCACAAGAGTTCGTCGGCACCCTACGGCTTGAGTTGGCAGAGTATTGTGTTGCGTTGTGGCGCGTTGGAAAAGCGTTGGGATCTGGACTGTATCGGCGGAGGGCTTTCGGGGCCTCTGTCTCTGACGAGCATCATATCGCGTCACCGGTGTGCCAGGGTGACAGAACACGTGACCTTGCGTCTCACCGACATTGGGGTAGAGTCACAGTATATGCTTAGACGGGGTCGTGCGTTATTCGCCGGTCTGGTGCTTATGGCCGCACTCTTGGGCGGCTGCGATCTGCTGATGCGGCCGGAGCCTACTGCAACGCCGAGGCCCACATCGACCACCGTACCGCTAGCGACGCCGACGGTTGAGCTGCCGACACCCACATGGACGGCATCCCCAACCCCGACTCCGAGCCCAACGCCGACGCCGATGCCAGTTACCCCTACAGCTACAGCTACGGTTGAGCCGTGCGAGATCGTTGCTCTGGAGGACGTCACGGTCTATGAGCGCCCGGATCTCCAGGCGCCGGTCTTTGGAGAGATGGAGGCGGGGATGCGGTTTGAGGCCGAAGCCTCGACCGGCGATGGATGGATCGGCTTCGAGCCTGGGGTCGCCCAGGCGGCGAACGTCGGCGTCTTCCGCCTCCGGTGGATCCCGCCGGAAGCTGACGTCGGGCTCGAGGGCGCGTGCGAGGACCTGCCCGAGGTCAAGGGTCCGCCGGTGGGCGTTTGCTTTACGATGCCCATGGACGAGATCGACGTCTATGCCGCACCGGATCCAGAGGCAGAGGTGATCGCGACGATGGCGCCGGGCGACTACACCGCGGTGACGGCGATTGGAGAGACGTGGGCGCAGGTCGACCTGAGCGTAGGAAACCTGGATTTGGTGGCAGAGGGGTGGATCGACGTCCTTACCCTCAATCTGAACGGTCCATGCGAGGCGCTGCCCACGCCGAGCCCATAGTCACACGCTTTACGAGAATCGGAGGCCTAGGTGATTGTTTACTTCAACGGGAGGTTTGTGCCCAAGGACGAGGTCTGTATCTCACCGGACGACCGGGGATTTCTCTTCGCCGATGGTGTCTATGAGGTCATCTGCGCCTTTGACAACAGATTGTTTATGGCAGACGCGCACTACAGGCGCCTTTCACGGAGCCTTGAGGAGCTTCGTATCCCCAGCCCGGATCTGGAGGTGTTGCGCCCGGCGGTCGCCTCCCTGCTGGCGCGGAATGAGCTGGAGCAGGGAGGGGCTAAGCTCTACATTCAGATCACCCGTGGGGTGGCGTCCCGGGGGCACGCTTTTCCCGACGAGCCGGTACCACCCACCGTCTACGCTACAGCGATCCCCTACTCACCCCCTGAGGAGGCATGGGAGACCGGCGTGCGCGCCATCTTGGTTCCAGACCTGCGCTGGGCCCGCTGCGACATTAAGTCTCTGATGCTCCTTCCCAATGTCCTTGCCAGCCAGAGCGCCAAGGAGGCCGGGGCCTACGACGCGATCCTCGTCCGTGATGGCACGATCACCGAGGGGTCCCACACCAGCGTCTGTGCGGTCTTCGATGGGCGGCTGGTGACCCATCCGCTCACGCATCGCATCCTGGGCGGGGTGACGCGGGACGTCGTCCTTGATCTCTGCCGTGAGCTCGATATCCTGGTTCGCGAGCGCCCTATTCGGGAGGACGAGCTCGACCGAGCAGAGGAGCTGATGCTGCTCGGGACGACCACCGGTGTGATGCCGGTGGTGGAGATCGACGCCCTCACCGTCGGCGATGGTCGTCCGGGTCCGGTGACGCTCCGGCTTCAGCGCGCGCTCCTTGCGCGGATGACAGGAAGACGCTAGCTCTCGCGTCGGTTGTCTAATCGTTCGTTGTCCGTAGAATTCAGTCCCGATGGGTGCACAGACAGGGTCCATGAAGGACACGATGACGATATGATGACCCAAGACGCTACACGGACCGGATCGGCAGATTCTCGGATGCGCACACACCTTGGGCGCGCCGCGGGGGTCCTTCGTCGACCGCGTGTCCTCGTCAGTTTGGCCCTCGCAGCCTTCGCCCTCTGGCTGCGGCTGCGTCATCTCGGCTACACCGAGATCTGGCACGATCAGGGGCGCACGATCAATATGGCATTGCGCTGGCTCCACGGCGGATCGTTGCCCCTGGCCGGTGACCTCGCCTCCCTTGGGGTGCATAACGCGCCTCTCGTTGAGTATCTGTATGCTCTGCCCCTGCTCTTCAAAGAAGACATTATGGGGCTCGTCTGGTTCATCGCCATCCTTAACCTCCTGGGTATCGGAATTGCCAGCTGGGCCACGGCCCGCGTCTTTGGATGGCGCGTCGCCTGGTGGGCTGGGCTCCTCTTTGTTGTCAGCCCGTGGGCGGTCCACTACGGTCAGCTTATCTGGATGGTGAGCTTCGTCCCCGCCTTTGCCAGCGCGCTCTACGCCTGTGTGCTCCTCTATTTCGCCGATAAGCCCAAGCCCGTCTATCTTATTCTGGGCGCGTTGGCGCTCTCCGCCACGATTCAGACCCATCTCACAGCAGTGATCCTACTGTTGCCCCTGGGGATCGTGGGCGTCGTCCTCCTCCGCCGCATCAAGGTGGCGCCGCTGCTCATCGGCGCGGCGCTCTTCGCCCTGAGCTTTCTACCCTTTGCCGTTTTCCAGGTTCGTTCGAGCTTCTCCGACCTTGAGGTGGCGCGCCAAGGGGTCGTCGGATCGCCAGACGTGAACCTCACCGCGCTGCATCTGGTCTTGGACCTCTTCCGGGTCAGTAGTCCTTATCACGCCGCACCGGCTGACCCGGTGATGGCTTTGCCGCTGGTGGCACGTTTGCGGCAGCTCCAACCCGACGCGATCGCGTCGGGCCTGCTGGCGGGAGGTCTGGTTAACGCTATCCTCTGCAGCGTGCGTTGTTGGAGGCGCGAGCGGACGAAGGCCGTTGGGGCGCTGATCCTCTGGCTGTGGTTCTCGATCCCGATCCTGGCCTTTGTCCCACACACCCGCTTGCTCTTCAACTACTATTTCCTTTACCTGTTGCCGGTGGGGACGGTGCTGCCGGCCTTCCTGGTGGACCGCGTCTACACCGGGCTCATCGAGCTCGCGCGTCGTTGGCCTGCTCGAAGCCCAGGTCGGTTGCTCCGGGCGGCGGCGCTTGTAGTGTATCTGCCCCTTGTAGTGATGGCTGGCTATCAGGCCACTGTCGACGTACTCGACCAGACCTATCAAGCCTCCGGTGTCATGGGTCGCCAGCGGATCGTGGATGTGCGTGCTGGCGTCGAGACGGCGCGGGAGCTCATGGCCGCGCGGCCCGATTGCCAGTTCGTGGTCGTCGCCGACAGCCCGCTGTGGCAGGCGACACGGTTTGGGCTGATGAGTGAGTTTGTGGGGGGCGACCGCGTGCGGATGATGGACGCAGGCAATGCCTACCTGATTCCGGCGCCTTGCGCAGTCTATATGCTGCCGCTGCCCCACGAGGAGGTCCAGACGTGGCTAGAGGGAATCGCGGAACCCCTGCCATCGCATACTGTCCGCACCCCTTCGGAGACCTGGCGCTTCTACGATCTGGCGCGTGCAGCGCGCGCAAGGGCCGTTGCGGCGCTTCAGAGCGAGGAGCGGCTCGGCGTCTGGTCCAACGGGCTGGAGCTGTTGGATGTCGCGGTCGACGGGCATCTGGGCGCGTATGAAGAGGCGACCACGCTGACTCTCTCGTACACTTGGACGATCAACGAGCAGCTCCTCGAGCACCTGCGGGCAGAGACGACATCGTTGCGCTTCGCGAACCATCTCCTGCAAGGGGACAGCACGTTGGTGAGCCAGATCGATGGCGTGGGGTGGGACAGCCGCGAGTGGCGGGTGGGGGACTACGTTCGGTTAGTGTGGCGGCTGCCGGTGCCCGGCGACCTGCAGCCGGGCGAGTACACGCTGGTGACGGCGGTCTACTCGCTCCCCGACGTGCAGCGGGTGCCGCTCGATAACGGTCGGGACCGTCTGGTGCTGAGGACGGTCACGCTGTCCGAATGACGGCCCGGTGGCCGCGGCGTGTGGGCGAGCGGCCCGCAGTCCATGCAGCTACGCAGTCGCTCAATCCCACGTCAGCTTTGTCGGTCGGGGCTGAGGGCCCGCGCTCTCAGAATCTCTGCAGGAGCTCAAGCAGCTCGCGATCGAGCTTGTGACCGTGCCAGTCCTCGTAGGCGACGTCCTTGCGGCCTGAGTCGAGGATACCAAAGGCGCCGCGGAAGTTCCACAGCGCGTAACCGATATTATGCTCCGTGAGGATCTCCAGCACGTCGTGGAACCAGGCGAGCACGACGTCGTGGGACGTCTGATTATAAGCGCCGCCCTCACCACAGTGGACGCCGACGCCGCGCGCAGCCAGCGCCGCCCAGGGCTCATAATGCGTCTCAAGGTCCTCGCGGTTCCAGCGCTGACCGTGGTGCCAGCCGCCAGGCCACTGCGGCTCCGGCCAGTCCATGCCGTTGACCCAGGAGGCCTTGTAGTGACTCACGCCCATCGGCTCGTACGCCCGGCAGCTTTGCGCGATCCCCAGATCCGCCAGCTCCGGCATGGGGATCCGACCGTACCCGAGCCCATCGGCGATGATCAGGCGGTTGGGATCGATCTCCCGGATGGCCTCCACCGTCCGTCGCACCACGCGCTCGTGGTCGAGACGGGTCATGCCATCGGCGCTCGGCGCAGGAGGCTCGTTCACCAGGTCGAAACTCAGTTGTTCTGAGGGAATCCCTTCGTACCGGCGCGCAAACGTGGTCCAGTGAAAGACAAAGGCATCGAGCGCCGCCGGATCTTTCCACAGGTTGAAGGGCTCCTCGCGCTCGCGATTGACGGAGTAGCCCGGCGCACGGTGGAAGTTGAGCGAGATGTGGATCCCATAGTCCTGCCCCAGGCGGATGACGCGATCGACCTTCTCGAGCATCGGCTCGTGGAGTTGGTAGACGTCGTCATCCTCGATCCAGAGCGTGTAGCACGCTGGGATCCGGGCGAAGTTGAACCCCCAATCGGCCATCCAGCGGAAATCGTCCTCTTTGAAGCTCCCATCACTCCCGGTGGTGAACATATCCAGGAGATTGAAGCCCCGCCAGCGCGGGAGAACGGTCTGAGCTGCTCTGGACATCGATCGCCTCCTCAATCCAACACCACGACTTGCACGACCGCTTCCTTCTTTGGATCCTTGAGGATCCGGTCGCCCTGCACGGCGCGCGAGGTGAGAGGGATACCGGTGACTGGCGTGTGATAGCGGCGCCCATCTGCGAGATAGATGTCGACGTTGTCTTCGGGCTGAGCGACCTCCAGGTCCCCCAGGTTTCCCGTCGACTTCGAGGTTCTCAGGCAGCGCACGCCCATAGTTGCACGGCCCTTAACGGAGACCTCCGTCAGCGGGAAGCGGTGGGCGTATCCTGCCTGGGAGACGGCGATGGCCTGCCACTTTTCCTCGTCTTTCTCCCCGTTGGGGACCACGGTGGCGCCGATCAGTTGGTCGCCTTTACGTAGGTTGATGCCGGCGACGCCGGACGCCGAGCCCGTTTGCTGGGGATTCACCGTGTCGCCGTCGATGCGCAGGCACTGCGCCTCGGCCGTGTAGAAGATCACGTGGGTGCCCTCAGGGGCCACGGTGCCCAGGAGCAGACGATCGGGCTCGTTGCTGGCCAGGCCGATCACAGGCTCCCAGGTGCGATCGTTCAGATCCAGATCCTCGACTTTGGTTCGTTTGACCTTGCCGGCCTGACTGACCATGACGAGATACTCCTCGGGCCGCAGCACGGCAGCGCCGACGATCTCCTCGCCTTTAGCGAGTCCCATCGCCTCGGGGCTTGCCTCCTCAGGGATGAAGCCCACGGCTCCTTTCCATCCTCGACCGTGGCTGGAGAAGACGATCACCTCTTCCTTAGGCTCCACCTTGACGTGGGCCAGGTGTCCGCCCCCGGCTGGCGCACGGCTGGTCAGGCCGTCATCGACGCGGTGGTAATAGCCAGATGCTTCGCGCCGCTGCAGCCCGGTGGGCGTGAGGATCAGCAACTGCTTGGCCTCCGGCATCACCAGATCGGCTTGCGTTGTGAAGGTACTCCGGCTGGCCGCGTTCTCCTCCTCATCAATGATGACGGTACGGCGTGGCACGGCATAGGCCTCTTTGAGCTCCCGCGTCTCCTCGATCACGACCTCGAGACGCTGGGACTCCGAGCCGAGCAGGCCCTCCAGGTAGGCAATGCGCTCGCGCAGCTCCTTGGCCTCATCAACCAGGCGCCGCCGCTCCAGGGCCGCGAGGCGGCGGAGCTGCATATTCAGGATCGCCGTGGCCTGCGGCTCGGTAAAGCCGAACTTGCGCATCAGGTTGCTATGCGCGGTCTCTGGGGTTCGCGAGCGTCGGATCGTATCGATGACCTCATCGAGGATGTCGAGGGCTTTGAGCAGCCCTTCTACAATGTGCAGGCGTGCGCGCCGGTTCTCGAGCTCATATTCGCTGCGCCGCTCAATGACCGTCAGCCGGTGCTGGACGAAGTGGGTCAGCATCTCCGCCAATGAAAGATAGGTGGGGCGGGTCTCGCCGTTCGCCGTTGGCACCAAGGCGAGGTTGATGACGCCGAAGGTCTCCCGAAGCTGGGAGTACTTCATCGCCTCGGTGATGACCTCGCCGGGGTTGGCGTTGCGGGAGAGCTCGATCACGACCCGCATCCCGGTGTAGTCGGACTCATCGCGGAGGTCGGTCACGCCGTTGAGCCGGCCATCGCGGATCTCGCGGGCCAATTTCTCGATGACCGTCGTCTTCAGCACCCCGTAAGGAAGCTCCGTGACGACGATATTGGTCTTGCCGCCGCCGATATCCTCAAGCTTCAGCCTGGCCTGCATAACGACGCGCCCACGGCCCGTCTTGTAAGCCTGCCGAATGGTATCGAGGGGTTCATCATCGCCCTGATCACGATAACGGTAGATCAGGCCCCCGGTCGGGAAATCCGGACCCGGCACGATCTTCATCAGCTCATCGACCATGATCTTGTCCCGACGCGCCCAATTCTGTGCCACATGGACGACGGCGTCCGCGATCTCGCCCAGGTTGTGGGGCGGGATCTTCGTCGCCATCCCAACGGCGATGCCGTCGGCGCCGTTGACCAGGAGGTTCGGAACGACCGTCGGGAGCACTGTGGGCTCTGTCAGAGAGCCATCGAAGTTCTCGGCCCACTCGACGGTATCCATATGCAGATTTTGGAGCATCGTCTCGGCCAGCGCGGTCAGCCGTGCCTCAGTATAGCGCATCGCGGCCGGCGAATCGCCGTCAATGGAACCGTAGTTGCCCTGTCCGTCGACCAGCGGTGCCTCCATCACGAAGTCCTGAGCCATCCGCACCATGGCCAGGTAGACTGACATATCGCCGTGAGGATGGTACTTGCCCAATACCTCACCGACGATGCGCGCGGATTTCTTATGAGGGCGGTTGTGCGTCAGACCCAGGTCGTGCATCGCGTAGAGGATACGCCGCTGCACTGGCTTCAGGCCATCGCGGACATCGGGCAGGGCGCGGTCGGTGATTGTCTCACGCGCATAGCCGACGTAGGCCTCGGTCATATCACGATAGAGCTCAATGGTATCCGTGTAGGGTTCCTCAACACGGGTTGTGGTTGCTGCCATTCTCTTTTCCTTCCTCGCTATCAGGTCAGCGCGCTATCAG
>CAZPJP010000005.1:37607-39789 GCA_964586915.1 uncultured Anaerolineales bacterium | reverse complement strand
GATCGACTTAGACGCCGCTGCATCTTGCTTGTTTAGGCTGACGAGTATTGCACAAGGGGCGCCACCGGACACCTCACAGTGCCTGGAGATAGCGGCTCAGTCGCCGGCCCCATTCGCGATCACGACCTCGCCGTCCCAGTGCTTCATCAGCCTCTCCCGGCGCTGTGAGGGGCTACCGCCCATCCAGAGGGAGACCGTCGTGTTCGCAGCGTGCACGTCGTTGACGGTCACGCGAACCATGTGCTCATTGAACCAGGGATCGGGGTCGCCCAGCTTAAAGACCGTCTCGCGCAACTGGCCCGGGTTCATCTCGCCCAGTCCCTTATAGCGTTGGGTGGTGACCTTGCTGTTTTTGCTCAAAGTCTTCATCAAGCGCTCGCGCTCGGCCTCGGTATAGACGTAGCGGCTCTCCCTGCCGTTGCGCAGCAGGTAGAGGGGGGCCTGCGCGACATAGAGCCGGCCATCCTCAACCATCGGACGCATCAGTCGCCAGAAGAGCGTGTAGAGCAGGGTCTTGATATGATCGCCGTCCACGTCAGCATCGACAAGAATGGCGACGCGTCCATAGCGCATCTTCTGCGTCTCAAAGTCTGAGCCAACACCCGCGCCGATGGCGGCGACGATGGACTTGACCTCGGAGTTCGCCAGAGCTTTGTTCAGGCGGGCCCGCTGTGTGTTGAGGATCTTGCCCCTGAGCGGCAGGATGGCGTGGTAATTGCGATTGCGCGCCTGTTTGCACGAGCCCCCAGCGGAGTCGCCCTCGACAATGAAGAGGGTGGTCTGCTCGGTGGGGCTGCCCTTGGCGACGTCGGCCAGTTTGCCCGGCAGCTCGTCGACCTCGAGCACCGACCGGCGCATCACGAGCGCGCGCGCTTTCGCAGCCGCGTGGCGGGCGCGGGAAGCCGCTAGTGCGCGGGAGACAATCGTCCGCCCGAGGGAGATCTTCTTCCGGAACTGCGTGAGCAGGGCGTCGTAGACAATGGAGTGCATCTGGCCCTGAATCTGATCGCTGCCGAGCTGCGTCTTGGTCTGGCTCGTGAACTGGGGATCGCGCATGCTGACGTTGATCACGGCGGTGATGCCGGCGATGGTGTCACGGCCCGTGATCTCGTCGCCCTTCTTGAGAAACTTCTTCTCCGCGGCAAAGACGTTGATCGCCTTCGTCAGCGCCGAGCGGAAGCCGGCTACGTGGCGACCGCCATCAGGGGTGGGAATCGTATTGACGAAGGAGATAATCTCCTCGTCGTCTTGATTGTGGTATTGCAGCACCAGCTCAACCTGGGTGCCGTCGTCGGTCGCGCCCGCTATTGTGATCGGGTCGTGAATCGTGTTGCGGTTCTGATTGAGATAATGGACGTATTCGGTGATCCCGCCATTGTATTGGTAGGTGCGCTCCCGATCCGTGTCACGTTCGTCGAGGATGTGTACCTTTAGCCCGGGAACGAGAAAGGCCACGATCTGCAGCCGGCGGGCCAGGGTGATGAAGCTGAACTCGGTCACGTCCAGGAATTCGGGGTTCGGCACAAATGAGACTGTGCTGCCCGTGCCGATAGCGCGGTCGTGATGCTCGCGAATGGCTGTCTTGGAGCCGCGTTGGCCGACCTCGCCGATGACCGCGCGCGTATGGGGATCGAGAATCTCAACCGGCGTCACTGGCAGGCCGCGCTCGTGCCGCTGGTGATAGATCACGCCGTCCCGTCGAACGTCAACCTCGACCCACTTGGAGAGGGCATTGGTCGCCTTGATGCCGACGCCGTGCAGGCCACCGGAGGTAGAGTAGGAGCCATCCTCGAACTTGCCACCGGAGTGTAGCTCGGTGAAGGCGATCTCCAGGGCGGACTTGTCCTTCTCTGGATGGATCCCCACGGGGAAGCCACGGCCTCCGTCGGCGATGGTGATGCTACCGTCCTTGCGGATCACGACATCGATCCAGTCACAGGCGCCGGCCAGGGCCTCGTCGACAGAGTTGTCGATGGCCTCAATAGCCAGATGGTGTAGCGCTGACTCGCCCTTGCCGCCCACGTACATACCCGGGCGGCGCTGGATATTCTCCGGGTAATCCAGAACCTGAATGGACGATGCATCATAAACGGCTTGTCTTTTCGTCATTCGTACCTCACTTACGTTATCCGTTCCCGCAGCCCGGCGTGGCCTGCCTTAAAGCCGCACGTCCAGACGAGCG
>CAZPJP010000005.1:20524-37507 GCA_964586915.1 uncultured Anaerolineales bacterium | reverse complement strand
ACGTGCGTTCTCATGAACGTGCGTTCTCATGAACGTACGACGATGCCCGAAAGAGTCCCTCATTAGCGGTGAGTGGGGCCCGCCGACGCAGAGTGCACCGGCCAGGATTGCGCAGACCAAGATCGGGATGATGTTACGTCGACGCCGGGAGTATAGCATGGTTGGCCCCCTCCGTCAAAAAGCAATGGGCTCCTCGGGCACACACCTGCACCGAGCCCCATTCTCCCCAAGTTAATTATATAGCACATTCGTTCTATTGTCAAATTTTCAGCGATGTTGGCGATTAGCTGTCGGTCTCGCGTAAGATCTGCGGTCCCGGTCTCATCTAAGGTTAAGAGACTTAAGTCATATTGTTATCTGTCTAATGTCGTATATAATCTTCAATAGGACTCAGGACAGGTTGGCTCAGGCATCCTCTGGAGGTTAGTATGAACGAACGACCGGATCTTCCCCACGTCGACCATTCCGCAATCAGGGTGAGCCAGGCGTCTATGATCCTGCTGCTCCTGGTCGCGTTTGTCACCGACCTCTGGCCTTTGGTTGCAGCGGTGGCCGTCATCAACTTTCTGGGGGTCGCTAGCCCCTCGCTCAACCTCTGGCGTCAGCTATACCTGCGTATCCTGAAGCCCGCGGGGCTGGTCAAGCCCGACGTCATTCCCGATCATCCCGAGCCCCATCTCTTCGCCAAGGCGTTGGGTGGGGTCCTGGCGACTGTCTCTACCCTCCTCTTAGTTCTGGGTTTAGCGATCGCTGGCTGGGTCGTGACCTGGGTGCTGATCTTCCTCGCGTCGCTCAACCTTTTCCTGGGCTTTTGTCTGGGCTGCTTCACCTACTATCAGCTCAGTCGTCTGGGTGTGCCCGGCTTTGATCGGAGCCCCCTCGAGGAGCAGGCATGATGTTGCAGCGGCTTCTGATCGCGCTCGCATTTCTGGGCCTGGGGACCATTGTTTTTGTGCTGTTCAAGTGGTTCCAGCGTCATCAGGCGACCCAGGCGAGCCAGCGGCGAAGGCATAAGCAAGCGCCCCGTGGGATGCCGAGCAATAAGGGTGTAGCTGAGAGGACGCCAGCTCCGGCGCAAGCCCCGCGTCAGGACAGCGAGCCCCGGGTCCTCTATTTCCGCAGTGATCACTGCCCGGCCTGTGACACTCAGGAGCGACTGCTGGCAGAACTCGATTCCGCGGAGCGCAGACTGATTGAGAGGATCGATGTGGATGAGGCTCAGGCCAGGGCTAGGGCCTACAACATCATGACAACGCCGACGCTGATCGTGTTGAACGGTGATGGTGAGGCCGAGTATATCAACTATGGTGTCGTGACGCCCAGCAAGCTGCGGCGCCAACTGGTAGACGCTCAGATGGCCACTTCATAGCCATGCATGGATATTCTATGACTACAACGCCGGCAGTGATCGCTGCCGGCGTTGTACTGGATCGCGATCGCGCCCCGAGGTCCCTTAACGCACTGGCACAAGCGCACGCATCGTGATCGCCAAGGATCCAAGTTCGTCAGTGCGCCTGAATTCCTGTATCTGCACATCGTAGTCATCGTTGCTGGTCACTGATCGGACCGCGTCTGTCAAGCTCTCCTCGATGGCCGTGATCGAGGTATCGGTGAGCAGTTTCTGCTCTGAGGGCCTGGTGTCTGTCGGTTGTTGGTAATCGATTTGGATTTCCACGGCGACGACGGTCACGTCGATTCCCTCGGGTTTGTCCTCGGGAAACGCCATACGGGTGATGCGCACCCCATAGGGTGTGCCCTTGCTCCTCCTCTTGAGCGCGGCCTCGATGCTGTGTCGAATCTCGGGTAGTTCGATATCTCGAAGCGTGACTGGCATGTTTTGGCCTTTCTCCTCGCTAGTGACCTCGATCCAGGATAACTCGGTGCCTGCTCGGCACCCCCATCGCATACTGGCTCACGAACCTACCTATTATTCGGATCATGATTACGTCTATCATACGGCCATTAGAGGCACGTTGGCAGTGTATTAGAGATGCATATGATCCTGCGGCTCTGTCGCGGCTTCGCGTCCCGGGCTCGATCGAGTATACTGGAAGCCGGGTAGGGATCACCAGGGGGAGGGAGACTATGAGCCGGGTTCGTATCGCGATGGCGCAGATCAATGTGATGGTGGGGGGCATCGATGGCAACGTCCGGAAGATCGAAGATGGCATTCGGCAGGCACGCGATCTCGGGGCTGCTCTTGTCCTCTTTCCAGAGCTGGCTGTGACCGGATATCCGCCGGAGGATCTGCTTCTGAGACCTTCGTTCCTATCCGCCAATCTTGACGCAGTTCGCGCCATCGCTGGCGTGACGCAGGGCTTGACGGCAGTAGTGGGCTTTGCCGACGTCGACGATGACGTGCACAACGCTGCGGCGGTCTTCCACGATGGTCAATGGGTCCACACGTACCATAAACACTATCTGCCGAACTACGGCGTCTTTGACGAAGAGCGCTACTTTCTTGCTGGGGACGACATCCATGTGCTTCGGCGGGGGGGCCTTATCTTTGGCGTCAGCATCTGTGAGGATATCTGGTATCCGGCGGGGCCGCCCGAGATTCAGGCGCTCAGAGGCGGGGCCCGGTTGCTGGTCAATATCTCCGCATCGCCCTATCACGCGGGCAAGGGCCACTCGCGAGAACAGATGCTGCGCACCCGTGCCGCCGATAACGTTGCTGCCGTTGCCTTTTGTGACGTGGTGGGAGGACAGGATGAGTTGATCTTCGACGGGCGCAGTGTGGTCATCAACGAGCGGGGTGAGGTCATCGCGCGGGGCGCGCAGTTCGTTGAGGACTTTGTCGTGGCGGATATCGATACAGCGGCGGTCTTTCGGAGGCGACTTCACGACCCGCGGCGCCGCAAGGCATCGCCGAGCTCGCTGCCGGTCGTCGACCTGCCGTTGCCCGAAAGCGAACCGGTCAATGCCCGGCCCGAGTTGACCTCCCACGTCATCGAACCCCTGCCCGAGCTCGCAGAGATCTACAGCGGTCTGGTGCTGGGGACGCGGGACTATGTGCGCAAGAATCACTTCGAGAAGGTCGTCATCGGCCTCTCCGGCGGGATCGATTCCAGCCTGGTGGCCTGTATCGCGGCCGACGCCCTCGGTCCCGACAATGTGACCGCCGTCTCGATGCCCTCGCGCTATACAGCCGATATGAGCAATGAGGATGCGGCGAAGCTCGCCGAAGCCCTGGGCATTCACTATATGGTGATCCCCATCGAATCGGTCTTCAAAGCCTACCTCGATGCGCTCGCTGACACCTTCAAGGGCGTCGAACCCGACGTGACCGAGGAGAACATCCAGGCACGCATTCGCGGCAACTACTTGATGGCGCTAAGCAACAAGTTCGGCTGGATGGTGGTGACGACCGGCAACAAGAGCGAGATGAGCGTCGGCTACGCGACCCTCTATGGCGACATGGCCGGCGGGTACGCCGTTATCAAGGACGTCTTGAAGGGCCGCGTCTACGCGTTATCGCGCTGGCGCAACGAGCAGGGTCCCGTGCCGGTGATCCCCGAGCGCGTGCTCACCCGACCGCCCTCGGCCGAGCTTCGCCCGAACCAGAAGGATAGCGACGCCCTGCCGCCGTACGACGTGCTCGATCCGGTGCTCAAGGCCTATGTCGAGGAGGATCAGTCGCCGGAGGAGATCATCGCGAACCTCGATGTGTCTGAAGCGGTGGTCAAGCGGATCGTGCGAATGGTGGACCGCGCCGAGTACAAGCGTCGCCAGGCGCCTCCCGGCGTCCGCATCACGGTGCGCGCCTTCGGTAAGGACCGTCGCCTCCCAATCACTCAGGACTTCACCCCGTAGCTCCACGCCGCCTTGGCAGAGCTTTGAGCTCTTTCCATGGAGAGCTCAAAGCTCTGACGTCTGTTCGCTCGTCACCTATCGTGGCCAGCGCTCGTGGCGTGGTGGGAAGTTGGGGAAGGGGGCGTGCGGCTCCATCTGGTACCAGTAGGCCACCGAGGCGATGTCGTCCGTCAGTGGTTCGTACTTGCCGTTGGGCCACCAACCCAGCGCCTGGATCGTGACCTTTAGATCCTGCTTGAAGCGGATAGGATCAAAGATGTGCCATCGGTAGAGGCCGTGGCGTGGCACCTCACCGGGCTCCTTCCGGTAGAGAGGGTAGCCTAGGAACGGCGTCGAGTAGGTCTCGCTCCCGAAGCCCCACGCTCCGCCGAAGTAGTCCTCCGTCCCGGTCCCGCAGATCGTCGGGTACGCGTCGTCACCGTCGATGTAGAACTTGATCTCGCCCTCGCCCCACCAGCCATTCGAGAGCTGTGTCCAGGCGAGGAAGGTGCCGACGTAGTGGCCCTGCCCTTTGATCCCGTCGACGAGCACGTGCTCCGGCACCTCCCGGGGCGTCAGGCTGCGTCGCCACTGTGCGTGCAGATAGGCCGCGTTCTCGGGGACCTCGGTCAGCGCGTAAGTGATCTGATAGAAGAAGCCGCCGATCTCCTCGGAGTGTTGATTCTCAATGGTGATCCGCGCGCCCTTTCGGAAGGGCATCTGCCAGTAGCTATTGAAGCCACCCACGGGATTCACCGCCATCGGGAGCGAGTTCACATCGTAGCGCAGGGCGTGGCCGTTGCAGAAGAAGTCGCCCAATGGCGCCTCTATCGACGGCGTGGTCTCTCCATCCCAGTAGACGCGCAGGATCGTGTCCCGGTAGGCTTTGGGATGGACGGTGATCCAGATGTGCTGGATGACGCCAGGCCCCTGGATGTCGGCAAGACACGTCGTCGACGCTGGCTCCAGCGTGATGCAGGGACGGACCTTCCAGCCCTCGCCCAGCATCGAGCCCGCATTGCTCTCATCGGGAACTTCCTTCGCGCCGCCAGCCTTCGCGCCGGTGGGGTTCTCTGCTGAGATCGAGCGGGTCTCCGCTTCCGAGAGCAGGGGCAGGCTGCCCAGCCCGAGGTTGAGTCGATACAGGTCGTTCATTGCACCCTCCTGTGGTCTAGTGTCCTGGGTAAGACTGCGACGGAGGTATGATAGCCCCGCGGACTGGGAGCGCAACACGCCGTTACCGAAAAGCGCCACGGATGTGGGCGCTAGGGTGGGCGCGGCGAGACCTCCAGTAGCAGGAAGAAGCCCGTGACGTTGCGGGGGGTCGCCGGAGTGCTATAGTGAGGCCGTTGGGGCACCGGTCTATATCAGTGGGGCAACCTGCCGGAGGGCATCGATGACGACCGCTCAAGAGATCATTCGTTGCGCGCTGGACGATCTGGTCGCCTGGGTCAAGCGGCGCGTTGGGATGGACGCGGTTCGTGTCACCGTGCCATCAGGTACCGAGAAGGCTCAGACGCGCACTGTCCATCGCGTTGGCCTCCCCTGGGGAGGGCTCGGCCTCTTTGTCAACGTGGGCTACCAGCAGGCGCTCATCGAGCAGGGATGCGACGATTTCATCGCGGGGGAATCGGACAACTACGGTTTCCGCTTCGCCCAGGAGGTGGGCATTCCGATGATCGAGACCAGCCACGAGGTGAGCGAGAACCCCGGGCTGCAGGCTGAGGCCTTTCCCGATGTAGCCTTCGAGTTCTATGAGACTCCGCTGGTGTGGCACATAGTGTAGGGAGGGATGTATGGATGATGCGGACTTGATCGCTGCGGCGAAGAAGGTGCTCGTTTACCGAGAGCTGACCACGGTGTGTGCGGTCGGCGGGGTGAGCGCGGCGCTGCTGACGGAGGAGGGCAATGTCTACGTTGGCGTCAGCATCGACGCGGCGTGTGGGATCGGGTTCTGTGCGGAGCACAGCGCCATCGCCCAGATGGTGACCTATGGCGAGTCGCGCATTTTGAAGATCGTGGCCATCGCCAGTGATGGCACCTTTCTGCCTCCCTGTGGGCGTTGTCGCGAGCTGATCTACGAGGTCAACCACGGCAACCTCGCGACCGAGGTCCTGCTCGGTCGCGAGCGGAGCATGACCCTCGCTGAGCTGCTGCCCGAGCGCTGGCTGGAGGCGTGGGACTAGAGAGCCGGGCCCGTGCTACGTAGGTGGACGCGTCGTGGATGCACCAGAGGACGAGAGACGCATCCAACGTAATGCCAACCCACACCAACCGCAGATCCGAGCCATTTGCTATTGACCCTGGCTCTGTTGTATGGTAGGATGGTTGAGATTTGAGGACAAGCGAATAGTGCATGGACGCCTAATGCGCGCACACAGCGAGAACACACACACCGTGCGCGGCAGCGGGGGAACCGGTATGGGGGCGAGTCGCGGCGGCTAAGGCCGTTATCGCGTAGGGCGAGCTTCTTCCGTCCGAGCCCGACAGCTAACCTCGCAGGCGTGGAAGAGGACACCAGTGTGTATGGTGCCCTTTTTTGTTGTCACATCAGGCAGATTCGGGGCGCCTCGCCGGTCGGAAAGTGTTGCACTCATGAACCACAGGAGGCGAAGCATGGCGTCGCAGGAGAGTCGAGAGAATAAGGAGAGTTCTGAGGATCCGCTCATACGTAGCTTTGTAGCGGACCCGCACCCGGATCACGCGCGTGAACACGCGAACGTCAACGTCGCGGAGATCCCAATGCCGGTCGTGAAGGAGTTGGGGGCGACCGGGCATAGCGTTCATGATCTGCGGCTCGCCGTCAAGTCGGATCTTGGACCTGATGGGCAGTTTGGCGAGCAGTGGCTGCTCATTGACCACGACGAGTTGATGGTCATGGCGCGCGAGAACGGCAGCGCACACGAACGCCATCGGTTCGCGTTGGATAAGATTGAGGACGCGGAGATCGAGCGGTGCGTCGGCAACGGCCTGATGCAGGTCACGGTCGAGAGAGAGCCGCACGTGTTGCTACACTACTCAAACGATCTGACCGATCGTTTCGGACGCGTCACCCACTATCTCCGCGAGCGAGCCAAGAAGGGCCCGGACACCCCAATCCCGGAGGCCGACGAGAGCGAGCACGTCTGCCTGAGCTGTGGTCGCTATCTGGCTGATCCGTCGTCGAAGATCTGCCCCAATTGCATCCAGCGGGGCAAGATCTTCAAGCGGTTGATGTTAGAGGCCCGGCCCTATTGGGGTCCGGTGGCGATGATCATTGTGCTTCTGGTGGCAGCGGCCGGGGTCAACCTGGCGCCGCCGCGGCTGACGAAGACGTTGATCGACGACGTTCTCTCTGTCGGTGGTCGGCCGGAGCTGCTCCTGTGGGTGGTGCTGGGCCTGCTGGCCCTGCGTGTGGCCCACGTCGGTTTCACGATCTGGCGGAACTGGTTGACGATCAATGTCAGCACGCAATTCACCGCCAGTCTGCGAGACAAGCTCTTCTCGCACCTGAAGCGGCTGCCTGTTGACTACTTCGACAAGAATCAGACGGGCCGGCTCATGACCCGTGTGAACCAGGACACCGGTGAGCTCCAGGGGCTCTTCAGCCAGATGGCTAACCGTGCTCTGAATGTGATGATGGTGGTGGGTATCGGGGTTATGCTTTTCACGATGGCGCCGTCGTTGGGTCTCTACGTCCTGATTCCGACGCCCTTCGTGCTGGCGGCGGCTTTCTTCTACTACCGCTATATGCGCCCGCACTTCCGGCGCTTCTGGGTCGCACGATGGCGGCTCAATGCGATGCTGAACACCTTCCTGTCTGGCGTGCGGGTCGTAAAGGCCTTCGCTCAGGAGGACCAGGAGGAGGCGCGCTACCGGCAGCGCAACCAGCGGATGTTGGAGACGCGGCTGCAGGTGAGTCAGGCCTGGGGACGGTTCTTCCCGCTGATCTCCTTCGCGTTCAGTGCCGGCGGTTTGATCATTTGGTACGCCGGTGGTCGGGCCGTGCTGGCGGATGAGATCACGGTCGGCACCCTGATGGCCTTTATCGGCTATCTCGGCATGTTCTACGGCCCGCTCTCAAACCTGACGCAGATCAGCCAGGAGCTCAACCGCTTTATGACGATCTCGCAGCGTATGTTCGAGTTGCTGGACGAGGCCGAGCAGGAGCAACCGGAGCAGCCGGTGGCCAAGCCCAAGATCAAAGGGTGCATTCAGTTCGACGGAGTAACCTTTGGGTATGACCCCTATTATCCCGTCATCCAGGACGTCAGCTTCGAGGTCAAGCCCGGTGAGATGATTGGCCTGGTGGGGCACAGCGGCGCGGGAAAGACGACGTTGGTCAACTTGCTCTCTCGCTTCTACGACGTGACTGAGGGTGCCATCCGGATCGACGGTGTGGACCTCCGCGATCTGTCGATGGAGGAGATCCGGCAGCAGATTGGTATGGTGTTGCAGTCGCCGTATCTCTTCCGCGGCACGTTGGCTGAGAACATCGCCTACGGCAAGCCCGAGGCCACCTACGAGGAGATCGTGCGGGCGGCCAAGGCTGCTAACGCTCACGACTTCATCACGGCGATGCCCGAGGGATACGACACGATCGTGGGTGAGGGGGGCAGCGGGCTCTCCGGCGGCGAGCGACAGCGCATCTCTATCGCGCGCGCGATCCTGCACAACCCGCGGATCCTGATCCTGGACGAGGCGACCTCCTCGGTGGACACCGAGACGGAGCGTCAGATCCAGGCGGCGTTGGATGAGCTGGTCAAGGGACGCACCACCATCGCCATTGCGCACCGTTTGTCAACGCTCTACAATGCCGACCGCATCCTGGTGCTCAACGAGGGCAAGTTGGAGGAGCAGGGCACGCCGAAGGAGTTGATGGAGAATCAAGGGACCTTCGCCCATCTGGTGGAGATGCAGTCGCAGATGGCGCGCATCGACGGCAGCACGGCGAGCCTATAGGAGGGCTGGTATGACTAAGCCATTTGAAGTTGTCTACCTCAAACCGGACAAGGTGCGGTTTGTGCGACGCGGGGATACGTTGAGCCTGACCGTCTTCGAGGACGGCGTCAACGTGCACTATCCACGCGTCATCTTGCGCTCGTGCTTCCCTGTCTCCGATAACGCCGCTTACCTCTCGGTGCGTGACGCCAATGCGGAGAAACAGCCTGAGATCGGTATCATCAGGGACTGGACGGAGCTGAACCCGGAGGATCGCGCAGCCGTCGAGGCGGAGCTCAGCCTCTACTACCTCGTTCCCAAGATCACATCGATCAAGGAGATCAAGGAGCAGCTCGGCTTTCTCTACTGGACGGTAGAGACGGACAAGGGCCCGCAGGAGTTCGTGATGCGCAACAGCATCACGCGCAAGACCCGCGAGGTCTCCCCTGGGCACTGGCTCTTGATCGACGTGAATGACGCGCGCCACGAGATCGAGGATTTCGAGGCGCTGGACGACCGCAGCCAGAAGCTGCTGGGGCGATATCTGTCCATGTAGAGCTAAGCGCGTGAGCCTGAGCGCAAGCTTAGGCTAGGTCCCCGTCCGGGCAACCGTTAGCGACGGGGACACCTGATCTGCGTATTGGGGAAGCTGCATGGGGGCAGCGACCCTTTGATACGGAAGCTTTCTGAGCTTCGTTTTCTTCCTCTTGATGTGCCGGGAGTGCGCCCAAAGCGTGCTCCCGGCAATCGCTATGGATGTTGGTGTGATGGCAGGTGCGCAAGCGTAGGTCGTTGACATGGACCCCATCCGCCCTACAATGTGGCCATAACATCCATCTATCACAGGAGACACAATCCATGGCGAAATCGGTCACGATCAAAGACATCAAGACGATCCTCACCCAACCCGCCGGCTCACGGTTGGTTATTGTCAAGGTGATAACCTCAGAGCCCGATCTCTACGGCCTGGGATGCGCCACCTTCACACAGCGCTTCCACGCCGTCCACGCGGCCATCGAGAGACACCTTAAGCCTTTTGCCATTGGCCGCGATGTCTCGCGCATCGAGGAGATCTGGCAGATGGCGATGGTCCACGGCTATTGGCGCAACGGCCCGGTGCTCAACAACGCCATCTCTGGCATCGATCAAGCGCTGTGGGACATCAAGGGCAAGATGGCGGGCATGCCCGTCTATGATCTGCTCGGTGGGAAGTGCCGTGAGGCGGCAGCGGTCTACACCCACGCCGATGGGCGCAGCCCCGAGGAGGTCGCCGAGAACGTCCGTACATTTATGGATCAGGGCTACCGCTACATCCGTATCCAGATGGGCGGCTATGGGGGCAAGGCCGAGAGTATGGTCAAGCCCGAGGGAGCCCCGGGGGGTGCCTATTACGATCCCCGCGAGTATACGCGTCGGATGTTGAAGATGATGGAGCACGTGCGCAGTGAGGTTGGCGACGAGGTCGAACTGCTTCACGATATTCACGAGCGACTCCAGCCCATCGACGCTGTGCGTTTTGCCAAGGATGTGGAGCGCTTCAATCTCTTCTTCCTGGAGGACGCCCTGGCGCCGGAGGATATCGATTGGTTCCGCGATATCCGCAACCAATGCGCGACGCGTTTGGCGATGGGCGAGCTGTTCAACAACCCCCACGAGTGGAAAAAGCTCGTTGAGGAGCATCTGATCGATTACATTCGGATGCACGTCAGCCAGATGGGTGGGATCACGCCAGCGCGCGCCGTGACGCTCTTCGCTAATCTCTACGGCGTGCACACGGCCTGGCACGGCCCTGGCGACACCTCCCCGGTCGGGCACGCCGCGAACTTGCACCTCGACCTGTGGGCGCCGAACTTCGGGATCCAGGAGTGGTGCCGGTTCCCCGAGCACGTCTACGAGATGTTCCCGGGGCTGCCCGAGGTTCGTGATGGTTATATGTACCCTAACGACAAACCGGGGCTGGGCATCGACATCGACGAGGAGCTGGCAGCCAAGTACCCCGTGCAGGACACCGTCGAGCGGTGGACGCAGACACGGTGGCCCGACGGCAGCCCCGCACGTCCGTAGCGGCGCCGTTGCTTCAAGGGGAGAGCATTTTGCTCTCCCCGGTGATTGTCCCGGTGGTTCTTCGTGATCCTCGCGTCATTTGTCATTCAAAACCCTTGACATTCCTCCTTCAGCTCTCATAATACGGGTTTGTAGGTTGACGTTCCTGGCCTGAGTTTGCTCTTAAGGGCTAGGGATCTGTGGCTGGATGCTCATCCGGGGGGATGACCAGCCGAGCTTGTTCAATAGGAGGAGAGGATGGTAAGCATATTCATGCGCAGGATCACGTTTAGGATCACTTTTGTGGGTTTCTTGTTAGTTGTGCTGGCCGTTGGCGCGCTCACAGGCTGTGGCACGTCGTCGGACGTGGTCGTCGTCGCCACCGACGCGACCTGGCCGCCCATGGAGTACGTCAATGAGGAGAGGGAGATTGTCGGCTACGATATCGACCTGATGCGGGCCATCGCTGAGGAGGCCGGCTTCGAGGTCGAAATCAGGAACGTGGCGTGGGACGGCATCTTCGCCGGGCTCGCAGCCGGTGAGTATGACGCGATCATCTCCTCGGTCACGATCACCGCGGAGCGACAGGAGACCTACGACTTCTCCGATCCCTACATCAACGCCGGTCAGATCACGGTCGTACGCCAAGAGAGCGCTATCTCCGGGCCCGATGACCTTAGCGGCCACACCGTCGGCGCGCAAATCGGCACCACCGGGGCCATTGAGGTCCAGAATATGGAGGGCGCCGAGCTCAACGAATATGATGAGATCGGCCTCGCCTTTGAGGATCTGGTCGCCGGGCGCATCGACGCGGTTGTCTGCGATACGCCGGTCGCTGCGGACTTCGCGCTCCAACGTGAGGAATACAGAGAGGCGTTAAAGATCGTGGGCGAGCCCTTCACCGATGAGTACTACGGCATCGTCGTCCAGAAAGGGGATGACGAGCTGCTGGCGATGATCAACGAGGGGCTCGACGCCGTGCAGGAAAAGGGAATCGACGCGCAGCTTGAGGAGCAGTGGCTCCGCTAGTCCACGGAGAGCAGCTGTCATCCATCAATCAGCGAAGAGTTTCTGACCTGTCAGAGAAGGTGACCGAAGTCTAGATCGTTCAGAGAACACGGACGTCATAGTCCGTGTTCTCTGGCTTCTGGTCGGGCCCGGCTTGCTGGGATCACTTAGAGGGGGGAGATGTATGTCTGAATTCGAGGGATCCGCACCAGCTCAACGCTCTGCCTGGCAAGATGACAGCGCGATCATCCCGCGTGAGCGCAGCTTGGTGATCGCATGGTGGATCGCCATCGGCATCGCCGTTGTCTTTGTCGCGGGGTCTGTCCTCTTCCAACCCGATCCTTACGCCGAGATCCTCCGCTTTATCGGCGATGGACTGGTCGTCACCTTCCAATTGACCGTGGTCTCGATGACCTTCGCGCTCATCCTGGGCCTGTTCGCAGGGTTGGGTCGCACGGCACGCTCGCAGCTGATCAACACCGTAGCTTCTCTTTACGTGGAGATGATCCGCGGGATCCCGCTGCTGGTCCAGCTCTTCTGGATCTACTATGCCTTCTCGCGCTTTATCCGCCTAGGCCCCAACCTCTCTGCGGTGCTCGGCTTGACCATCTGCTACGGCGCTTATATCGGAGAGACGTTCCGGGCCGGCATCCAGTCGATTCCGAAAGGTCAGATGGAGGCCGCGCGGGCTTTGGGATTGAACCGGACCCAGGCGATGCGCCACGTGATCGTCCCCCAGGCGATTCGTGTCGTCCTACCACCTGTGGGCAATGAGTTCATCGCGATGCTCAAGGACTCGTCGCTGGTCTCCGTCCTCGCCATCTCCGACATGCTGCGTCGGGGACGAGAGTACGCCTCCCGCACGTTTGCATATTTCGAGACGTACACGCTGGTCGCGCTCGTTTACTTGCTCGTGACACTGATCTTCTCCCGGGTCGTCTTCTATATCGAGCAAGGTATGTCACGCCAGCGCAAGGAAGTGCCAGCGACGCTTATGCACAGGCTATCCGCGACGATCTTGGATCTCGTGATCCTGGACTTCATCGGCCTGCCGGTCTTTGCACTTGTTCCGCTGATCGCGCCGACCTCGTCGCTTGCTTCCTTCGTCCTGATGGGTCTGATTGGTCTCATCTATGTCCTGGGCTTCTGGACCCGCTCCGGTCGAACGCCGGGGATGATGGCGGTAGGGCTACGGCTTGTCACCCGCGATGGCGGCACGCCCACGCTGGGTCAAGCGCTTGGCCGCCTATTGGTGAGCCTTCTCCCGATGCCAGGCCTGAGCCTCGTCTGGGCGTGGCGACCCCTCGGTGGGCGACCTTTGCAGGATCGGATCAGCCACACATATGTCGTCGCCACGTGACGCGAGGAGGAGATAGCGATGTCCGTTGAACCGATCGTCCAGATAGAGAACCTGTCCAAGCGCTTTGGCGACGTTGAAGCGGTGCGGGATGTGAGTCTCGAAGTAGGCCGGGGTGAGGTTGTGGTCATCATCGGGCCGAGCGGCTCGGGCAAGTCCACCCTCCTCCGATGTGTGAATCGCCTGGAGGTGCCTGACAGCGGCACGATTATCATCGATGGTGTAGAGTTGACGCAAAATGAGAGAGAGATCAACCTGATTCGGGCCGAGGTCGGGATGGTCTTCCAGCAGTTCAATCTCTTTCCGCATATGACGGCTCTGGAGAATATCACCCTGGGGCCCATCGTTGTGAAGGCGTGGAGCAAGGACCGAGCTCAAGCGCTTGCCCACGAGTTGCTCGAGAAAGTTGGCATTCCCGAGAAGGCTGATTCGTATCCGGAGCAGCTGTCGGGTGGCCAGCAGCAGCGTGTGGCCATCGCGCGGGCGCTGGCGATGGAGCCTAAGGTGATGCTCTTTGACGAGCCCACCTCCGCGCTGGATCCAGAGATGATCAAAGAGGTCCTCGATGTGATGCTCGATCTTGCTGACGAAGGTATGACGATGCTGGTCGTCTCCCATGAGATGGGCTTCGCCCGCGCTGCTGCAGAGCGTATTGTCTTCATGGACTATGGACGGATCGTGGAGATCACAACGCCTGAGCAGCTCTTCACGGCGCCCAAGCACGAGCGCACCAAGCGTTTCCTCAGCCAGATCCTCTAGACGAACACGAGAAGCACCGGGGCATTTGGTGGCCCGATCTTGCGCAATCTCAATTCAGCGGTAAGGTTGTCTTGACCATAACCTTATCTGGAGGAAAAATGCGCTTCTCTCGTCAATTGATATGCTGTCTGCTTCTCGGCACATTGCTTCTTGCCGCGTGTCAATCTCAGCCGACCGCGACGCCCGTCGTAGAGGATACGCCGGCACCGACGGTTGAGACTCAGCCTCCTGATGAGGAGGCCCCCGAAGCGACAGTCGAACCCACCCAAGTCCCCGAGCCCACAGCGACGCTGGCATCCACAGAGTCCCCAACGCCCGCTGATACACCGACACCGCAACCAACGCCTACAACGGAGGTCACCGAAACGCCGACGGAGACGGTCACCCTGGCGCCCACCGAGGTAGTGACGCCAACGTTGCCCACAGCCACGCCAGCGTCAGCGGTTGCGCCGCCTGTGCCGCAACCGACGCTGCCGCGGGAAGAGGTGGTGACAACGTCGGCCCTGAGGATCCGGCCCGATGAAGCGCCAGCGCCGCCTTTGAGCGTCATAGTCAGCGCCAACCACGAGCTAAGGGACAACCGCTATAAGGTCACCGGCATTCTGCGCAACGATGGCGAGGATCCCTACGGTGGATTGAGCGTAATTGCCACGTTCTTCAGAGAGGACGGATCTCGAGTCGGCCCAATCCCGGCGCGGCTCTCCTGCCCCGTGTTGGAGGTAGGCACTGAATGCCCGTTTATCGTCGAGGTCATCGAAAGGAACCTGGCCGCGGTCATGCTTCACCCTGACGGCCATCCCACGGAGCTCCGCGCCATTCCAGCCGAGGTGCGCAGCGTGAGCAGCTACGTGGACAGCATTGGCTGGGTGCACATCACGGGATCCGTCTATAACCCTAATCCTGTGACCTTCCAGGATGTCTCCATCAGCGGCGCTCTTCTGGACCGTGACGGGGAGATCGTCAGCGTGGGCACAGGCCTGGTGCTCGATCCCATTCCGTCAGGGGAGACGGCCCGCTTCGATGTGGCCATACGCTATGCTCCCCACGTGGATTACGAGCTCTACGTTCAGGCTCTCGCGCGCTAGAGGCCAGTATGTTCTTAGTTGCCAGTCCTAATGCCGCCGTGGGACTGCACGCGGCCATGGCGGCGCTTCGCGAGGGCAAGCCAGCCGTTGATGCCGTCGAGATTGCGATCCGGCACGTCGAGGCGAACGCCGACGACCATTCCGTAGGCTACGGCGGCTATCCCAATTTGCTGGGCGAGGTCGAGCTCGATGCTGGCTTGATGCAAGGTGGCGACCTGACCAGCGGCAGTGTCGCTGCGTTGAAGGGTTATCAGCATCCCATCTCCGTTGCCCGGAAGGTCATGGAGCACTTGCCTCACGTTTTGCTGGCGGGCGAGGGCGCGGCGCGCTTCGCTGCGGAGATGGGCTTCGTCTCGACGAACCTGCTCACCGACGCGGCCCGCGAGACCTGGGCTGAGGGACTGAAGCCCGAGCTCTCCGAGGCGGACCTGGCGAGGATCAGCGACCGGGAAGACCTCTGGCACTGGGTTGAGATCGCCACGGACCCGGAGCGTACCCACGGCACCACCAACGTGATCGTGCGTGATGGACAGGGCCATCTGTGTGTTGGGGTGAGCACCAGTGGCTGGTCTTGGAAGTATCCGGGCCGCGTGGGAGACTCACCCATCCCCGGCGCCGGGTTCTATGCCGACGACCGCTACGGCGCCGCCGCGTGCACTGGCACCGGCGAGATGGCGATCCGGGCCGCCACCGCCCACAGTGTGGTCACGTATATGAAGCTGGGTTTGTCGCTGACCGAGGCGGGCCATCGGGCGATGCAGGACCTCAACGACCTGGGTGGTCGTTTCCTGGCGGGGATGAACTTCGTCGCTATCGACCGCGAGGGCGACCACATCGCCTTCAGCAGCTACGAGGACGCCACCTACCTCTATATGAACGCGTCGATGAATGCGCCGGAGACTCTGCCACGCGTTCACGTGCCGCTCGAGCAGCGGTGGGAGAGGGAGAGGCACGCGGATCCGTCGGGACGCTAACAGATGACGGATTTGGCCGCGGAGCGATTTCGCGCGCGTCTGCTGGGTACCTTCGAGATCGCTGGCGATCGCGATGTGGTGGACACTGCGGCGTGGCGCAGCCAGCAGAACCGCACGATCCTCAAGCTGTTGCTCCTTCGTAGGCGACACGTGGTTACTGCCGACCAACTGCTCGAAGTGCTGTGGCCCGACGAGGATCCGGACGTCACCCGCCCGCGGCTCTACGTGCGCATCTCGCAGCTCCGCCGCATGCTCGATCCTGAGCAGCCCCGGGCACATATCCAGTCGGTGGACGGGGGCGGCTATCGTTTCGAGCCCGATCCCGCTTGGTGGATTGACGTGGATGCCTTCGAGACCGCTGCTGAGCGGGGTCGTCGCGCGCAGGAGGCAGGTGCCCTCGCTGACGCTATCGCGGCCCATGAGGAGGCCCGGCGTCTCTATCGCGGCGACCTCCTGGAGGAGGACCGCTACGTCGATTGGGTGCTTGCCGAGCGAGAACGCCTGCTGGAGCGCTATCTGACGCTGCTCACAGAGCTGGCGGAGGCCTACGCCCAGCAGGGACGCTACCGGCGGGCGATCTCCCTCTACCAGCGCGTGCTCGCCCGCGATCCCTACCGCGAGGCCGTCTTCGTGCGGTTGATGCTCACTTACATCCACGCTGGCGAGCAGACCCAGGCCCTGCGCACCTTCGAGCGGTGCCGGCGCGTGCTGGCGGAGGAGATAGGTGTCGCGCCGCTGCCCGCCACACAGGCCCTCGCCGAGCAGATCCGCACCGGCACGCTTTGGGCCGATGGTAACGGGCCAGGCTATCCGCCGCCCGCCTACGACGGACGTCTCTTTGAGATTCCCTATTCGCTGGCCCATACGCCCTTTGTGGGACGCGAGCGCGAGTACGCCTGGCTGATCGCGCGGTGGCGGGAGGCACGTCCCGGTCTCGTGCTGGTGGAGGGCGAGGCGGGCGTGGGCAAGACGCGTCTCGTTGAGGAGGCCTTGGGATTTGCTACAGCGCAGGGGGCGTACGTGTTACGCACGTTGCCTTTGTCCG
>CAZPJP010000005.1:6758-20424 GCA_964586915.1 uncultured Anaerolineales bacterium | reverse complement strand
CCTGGCCCTAGCCCGCGTGCTTACTGTGATCGTCACCGCGCGCACCGACGAGCTCTTGCTCGATCATCCCCTCCGCGCGGCCTTTCACACCCTGGCGCAGGAAGGGCACGCCCGCCACTTGCAAGTGGGGCGCCTTTCCAACGAGGCCGTGGCAGGCCTGATCCGACGGCTTGCGGGAGATAACCTGTCCGATTTGACCGCGCAGCTGGCGCCACGCACGGGCGGCAATCCGCTCTTTCTCGTTGCGGCATTGCAGGCGCTTTTCGAGGAGGGTGCGCTACACGTCGACGACGCCGGGCAGTGGGCCCACACGGAAGCCGAGATCGCCGTCCCGCCCAACATTCGTGAACTCATCGAGCAGCGCTTGCAACGGCTGAACCGCGAGCAGCGCGCTGCCTTCGATGCCATCGCCGTCATCGGGCGGGATTTTGACTTCCCGCTATTGCAGCGAGTGGTGAGGCTGGGCGAGACCGTGCTCCTGAACACGCTGGACGGGCTTATCGAGTTGGGGCTGATAGTCGAGCCTCGCGCTAGCGCCCGGGGTGAGTTTGCGCCTGCCCACGCCCTCTATGTTGAGGTGGCGCGGGCGACATTGCCGCCCGTGCGCGCGCGTCGACTGCACGCGCACGTCGCTGACGCCCTGGGTGTGCTCTATCCGGACGATACCAGCCTGAGCGCCCGCCTGGCCCACCATACCCATCAGGCCGGACGGGTGGCGGACGCCGTACTGCACGCCGTGCGCGCCGGGGAGCTGGCGCTGGAGCGGTACGCCGTTCGGCAGGCGATCGCGCACTTCGAGGAGGCAGCAGCGTGGGCCGAGGGCGCCCGCTGGGCTCCCGCGCCGTCGCTGCAAATGCGCCTGCACGCGGGATGGGCGGAGGCTTTGCTCCGTAGCGGGCAGCCGGCGTCCGCCTTCACCCACTACGGGCAGGCGCTTCCACGCGCCGAAGGTGCTCTCAAGCTGCACGTCGTCTACCAGATGGCGGCCCTGCAGGCGGTCAGCGGAGAGGGAGCGGAAGCCTTCTCGCGGTGGAGGGAGATGTTGAAGGATGAGCTGTTGGAACCGTGGTCGCTGGGCATCCTCCGTTGCTCGGAGGCGTTTTGGGCTGCGTTGGACGGCGACCCGGTGCGCGCTCGCCAGTGTGCTGCGGAGGGATGGTCGCGCTTGCGTCATATGAGGGACGGAGACGAGGTGCCGCCCTGGCTGCTCGATCGCGCCACCATCATCCTGGCGCGCACCCACGCGCTCTGGGGGGAGTGGCGTCACGTCCGGCGCTACGCGGCCCAGGCTCTGGCGCGCAACACGGCGCGCGACGACGCCTACGGTGTCGCCGATGCGCACGTCACGCTGGCGCAAGCCTTTCTCGGCCTGGGGCAGGTCTGTGAGGCCCAGGTCCACGCCGAACAGGCGCTGATTGAGGCCGAGGATGCGGGCGACCTGCGCCTGCAGGGTAAAGCGCTCCACGCGCTAGCCTTGGTGCTTCTGGACGAGGCGCTGACTGATCGCATTGAGCCTTTGGTCGCGCGCTTGCTCGATATCGCGGAGCAGACCGGGGACCTGGAGGCCTACGCGCGCGGGCAGCTGCTGCGAGCACGGCTCCTGCAGCGCGCGGGTGAGCTTGACGCAGCGCTAGGACTGCTGCAGCCGCTGCTGACGAAGGCGCGCGCGGTGGGCGTGCCGTCTTACGTCGTGATGACGCTGCGCCAGTTGGTCGAGGTGCAGCTTGCCGCCGGAGACGTCGTCGGTGGGCGGGCAGCGGTCGACGAAGGACTGGCGTTGGCCCGCCGGTGCTGGATGCGCCACGAGGCGACGCGCCTCGCATCGCTGGCGGCGCAGGTTGGGAGATCGTAAGGCCATACCGCGAGACCGTCTCGGACTCGGCGCGAGGCCTTTGAGCTCCCCAAAAGAGCTCAAAGGTCTGCTTCGTTAAGTGGGTTGTAAGGTGCCTCTGCTATGCTGAGCACATCTAACTCAGCTATTTCAGAGGAGATCATCGTGAGAACATCGCACCTACATCCTGCACATCGCGCGCGTTGTTGGTATCGGATCCTGATGGTGGTTCTGTTTGGTATGACCCTCGTTTCCCCAACTGGGCCGGTCGCTGCCCGACCGCCAAACAGCCTTACCGCCGAGACCTTCACGGTCGAGACGTTCGTGGGCCCCGACTTTGTGGACTTCTGGTGGGACCCCGCCGAGATCCCCGGCTGCGCGACCTTCTCCATCTGGCGCAAGACGTCGACCACCTCCTATGAGCTGGTGGCGGAGCCGGCCTGCGGCGCTGGGCTCTACACAGACAACTCGGCGATGGCGGATACCGCCTACCAGTACCAGCTCGCGGTCCAGAACGACGCCGAGCCGCCCGTCACGCTCTACACTGCCTTCAAGAGCGCGACGCCGGGCCAGATTGGCGGACATCTGCACCGTAGCCTGAGCTTGGGAGGGAGCTTGACCATCGGCGGTATCAGCGTCGGCGAAGGGGCCCAGTTATCGCTTAACAGCGTTACGGCGTCAGGCGGCACGATCTCCGACGCAATCGTCAATGGCGACATGACGGTCCGTGAGCAGGGAATCGTCACGGTCAACGGGGGCGCCTTTGATGGGACCACGTTCAGCCTGCGGAACGCCGCCAGCTCAGTTGCAGGTCTCGCGCTAGCAAACGGCTCGATCAGCACGCCGGGGAGCGTTCAGGGTGCGACGCTCATGGCATCGGCGCTCGGGTTCTACGGCACTGGCAGCGTCAGTCTGTCCGACAGTGCGATGACCGACTCAAACGTGTCATTCGCGGAGGGGGTGGGCGCCGATATCGGCGGGAATGAATTCGTCGCGAGTATCCTGCAGATTCGGGGAACGACGACAGCTGAGGTCTACGGCAACGACTTCGTTGACAGTGCGCTCCGCATCTGGGAGCAGGCAGCCGTGCTGGCTGAGACCAACACGTTCGCAGGGACGATCCCTGACGCCTTGGCCTTTGTTGATGTGACAAGCGACGCCGGTGTCACGCTGGAGGGCAACACGATGAACGTGAGCGGCACTGCCGGCACCAAGCCGGCAGTGCTGATCCAGCCGGACACCGCTCCCGGCGACGATGCGGTCTATGCGCTCGTGTCGAATGTACTGCGGGGCGATAACGCAGCGACGACGGGCGTCAAAGTCGTGGCCGACAGCGCCGGCATCAGTCTAGACGTCGCGCTGACCGACAATACGATCGGATCCTTCGACCGCGGCGTCGAACTGCACGACAACCTGGGCGCCGGGGGTGTGATCGTGGCGACGCTGAGCGGTAACACGATCACGAGCAACGCGGAGGGCATCTTGCCCCGCTTCGGCGGCGTGGAGAGCAGCCTCACCGCGCACAACAACTGCATCGCCGGTAACGTCACGGGCGTGCGCTGTCTCAATACAGACTTCGTGATCGACGCGACGAGCAATTACTGGGGCCATCCAACAGGCCCCACGCACTTCACCAATCCGGATGGCCTTGGCGATCGCCTGACGTGCAGCGACGCCGCGACGGAGATCGACTTCGATCCGTGGCTGGAGAGCCACACATGTTACATCTCCGGGCTGAACATCGCCAACATCGAGGTGATCCAGACGCTACAGACGGTCTCCAACACCATCCCGTTGGTGGCGGAGAAGGCGACCCTTGTCCGGGTCTTCCCCGATATGGGGATCGGCTTTGCCGCTGTGGATGGGACGCTGACCGGGTCGCGGGGCGGTGTGACCCTGGGCACGCTCCCGGCGCGGGCGCCCATCCAAGCCGGCATGATCACCGATTGGGACGCCGTCCGCGCCGACCTGGACGCCAGCTTGATGTTTGACCTGCCGGAGGACTGGCTTCGTGGGGGGGTCACGCTTCGGGCGGAGGTGACGTCGGGTGCGCCCGGCGCTTTGTGCGCGGCGACGGAGGCGATGGTCGATGGGACGCCGTTCGCCGTCGTAGGGGCGCCGGTTGGGGCGCAGCATGCTGCGCCCCTACCCACGCCCCTACCCACGCCCCGACAAACATCGGTGGTGGATACGGTGGAGACCGCGGTGATGACGACGACGGCGACGTTCCACGAGAGGAGACCGGTCGCGATCACCTACATCCCGGCTTCGGTTGACGTCTATTCAGAGCGCCATGAGGTCACACCGAAGGACATCCTCGAGGTCCACGAGAGGATTTTGGCGCGCTTCCCCTTTGGCGAAGTTACGGTTCGGATCCTGCCGGACGCCGAACGGTATGTGGGGAACCTGGACGGCGTCGCGTGGGGCATGCATTGGGCCTACCTCTCGGGTGTGGTACGCCGGTGGGAGATCTTGAACAACCCTGAGGGCGCTGCCGACTACTATCTCACCGTTTACGGCACCAGCGGCAACGACTTCACGGGGTCGTGGTGGCATTTCGGGGAGCCCAACGGGCGCG
This sequence comes from uncultured Anaerolineales bacterium, assembly GCA_964586915.1. GTDB lineage: Bacteria > Chloroflexota > Anaerolineae > B4-G1 > SLSP01 > PWVB01. The sequence continues at coordinate 16,015 of CAZPJP010000005.1, read as the reverse complement.
GAGCATGCGGGTTGCGTATGGATGGACAGGACTGCGCCGTCACGATGGGCAATCTCCTGGGCCTGCGTCCGCTGAGCATCGAGCCTGAGCAGGCGGATCCCCCGTTCGACTATGTCTTCCCATACGGCGATCGCCTTACCCACGAGCTAGGCTACGATACCGTGAGCGGCAAGCTCCAGTCGCCCGCGCTCTACGATCTGATGGCGTGGGCGGCGATGTTTGACGGCGCGCCGGCTTGGATCTCCGACTTCCATTACGAAAAGACCTACCTGAACCTCGCACCGTCGGCGCCAGCGGCCTCAGTCGTAGGGGCGCAGCATGCTGCGCCCCTGCAAACGCCCCTACAAGCGGCGAGCGAGGCCGATGTGGGAGATTACCTGTACATCACGGGCCTCGCCGGTCCGGACGACGCGGTCTTTAATCCGGTGCTCCATCTAGCGGACAGCCCGACGCCCGACGATGTGACGCCCGTCGATTCCCTCGGCGCCTATTGTCTGCAGGCGCGCAACTGGGCTGGCACGGTGCTGGAGGAGAGGTGCTTCGACCTGGATCTCACGAGCATCGATGGGGGCGATGATTACAGTATGACGGCGTTCACCGCGGAGCTGGCGGACAACCCGGAGATCCGGCAGCTGCAGCTTCGGTACAACAGCAGCACGATCAAGCAGCTGGTCGTCCCCAGCAGCCCGCCGGAGATCACGCTGGTCTCCGCTTCCTACGATGAGACCTACAAGACCGCTCAGATCGCGTGGACCACGCCCCCAGAGGCTCATCCCAAACAACGTTATCACGTCCATTACAGTCCCGACAACGGCGCGACATGGATCCCTGTCGGCATCGACATCGTGCCGGACAAGGTGACCTATGTCGACGGTGCCTTCCGCTGGGGCGTGCGTGCCGAGCAGATCCCGGCGGGCGCCCAGGCGAGGCTTCGGCTGATCGCGTCTGACGGGTTCAACGAGACCATCGTCACCTCCGCGCCCTTCACGGTGCCTGACGTTGGGCCGTGGCTGGACATCCTTGCACCGGAGAACAACGCCGTAATCGAGGATTTACCCGTCAACTTTGAGGGCTACGCCTACGACGTGGAGAACGGTGACCGCAGCGAAGCGATCACCTGGACTTCGGACAAGGACGGTCCGCTGGGCACCGGTGCTATTGTGAGCGTGGATACGCTCTCGCCGGGTGTCCACATCGTCACGCTCTCGGCGGACGACGGCGAGGGTCACGTCGGCACGAAGATCGTCCGCTTGACCGTGGGCACCGCAGGCGATGATACCATAGAGAATGGGGTCTTTCTGCCGTTGGTGGTGCGATAAGGCGCCGGAACGTCCAAGTGCTTTTGCACAGGCATCGCTTGGGATGCACGGCATCCCAAGCGATGCCGTGCATCCTAAGCGATGCCCGGTCTCAACCTAGCCGGAGGAGGGGAGCACCCATGTACCAGCTGCCCGTTCGCCGCACGCGCGCCTTCATCCTGCGGATCTGGAGCGAGTACCTTGATCAGACCCCGCCCACCTGGCGAGGGGAGATCGAAAACGCCGACACCCAGGAAGTGCTCCGCTTCGGCTCGTTGGAGGAGATGGTCGCCCATCTTCAGGCATGGTCGTCGGAGCGTCACAAGCCCTGAGGATGAGAGAGCGCCGCGGGGCGGACGATAGGCCTACGGCGAATCTCGATCGAAGCGTCGACAGCGTGCCGTTGACGAAGCCCGAGTCACACGAGCCCTTCGCCGTTGCGCGCCCGGCGCTACCTGCGTAATCTGTGCACCCGGTTCCCCGACAGGCGTGTTGGGCGTGACGACGTGGGCGGGCTCGTCAGGACAGTAGGCTATATGGCCCATTTATGGCGCCCTCTATCCCATGTACAATGACAGCAGGAGGGCGTCCTGTGTCTGAGGCACTCGACCTGTCTGCTTTGGTTGTAGTGTCGGTGCGGACGCAGGTCGTGTCGTCAAGGTGGTAACCTATCGTTTTGGGAGGAAGCTGATGGAGATCCGTGACGAAGCACGAGCTATGTTGTGTGACATCGGTGTGTTTCAAAGCGAGCCGCTCACCGACTTCTCGCTCTCGGAGAACGTGACCGCCTTCGAGGCCGCGCTGGCGCGAGTCAAGGGGCACTTCGGACAGCGGCACCCGCTCGTCATCGGGGGAGAGGAGATCTACACGGATGCAACCTTCACCTCGACCAATCCTGCGCACCCCGATGAGGTCGTGGGTATCTTCTCGAGGGCGGATGCTGACCTGGCACAGAAAGCCGTCGAGGCGGCGAACGCGGCTTTCGGTGTCTGGAGCCGCACGCGGGCTACCGAACGCGCGGCGATTCTGCTGCAGGCCGCGGCGCTGATGCGAGCCCGACGACACGAACTGAGCGCATGGATGGTCTACGAGGTGGGCAAGAACTGGGTCGAGGCCGATGCTGACACCGTCGAAGCGATCGACTTTTTGGAGTACTATGCGCGCCAGATGCTGCAGCTGGAACTGGTGGAGGTCGACCAAGCACCAGGCGAGCGCGATACGCTGCACTACATTCCGTTGGGTGTGGGCGCCATCATCCCCCCGTGGAACTTTCCTGCCGCGATTCCGGTAGGGATGAGCAGCGCGGCGATCGTCGCGGGGAACACGATCGTGTTCAAGCCCGCCAGTTATTCGCCCAAGATTGCCTGGGAGTATGCCCAGATCCTACGAGAGGCCGGTCTGCCGGCGTACGTCTGCACCTTCCTCACCGGGTCGGGCGAGATCGCCGGTGAGACTTTGGTAGATCATTCTCAGACGCGCTTCATCGCCTTCACCGGCTCCAAAGAGGTCGGCCTGCGCATCCACGAGCGGGCGGCGAAGACGCAGCCCGGACAGATCTGGATCAAGCGCACGATTCTGGAGATGGGGGGCAAGGGCGCGGTCGTTGTCGACGAAACTGCCGACCTCGACGCCGCAGCGCAGGGCATCATTGTGTCGGCCTTCGGCTATCAGGGGCAGAAGTGCTCAGCCGGGTCGCGTGCCATCCTCGTGGCCGATGTCTACGATGCGCTCATCCAGAAGATCCTGGCGCGGGCGCCGCGGCTCTTGGTCATCGGCGACCCCGAACAGCGCGAGCACACGCTCGGACCGGTCGTTTCTCAGTCACAGTACCGGACGATCTTGGACTACATCGAGATTGGCAAGCGCGAGGGACGGCTGGTGTACGGTGGCAAAGCGCTCGATCGCGATGGCTATTTCATCGAGCCGACCATCTTTGTCGACGTCGCACCGGATGCACGCATTGCCCAGGAGGAGATCTTCGGCCCGGTGCTCGCCGTCATCAAGGCCGATGACTGGCAGCACGCCATTGACATCGCCAACAACACTGAGTTCGGGTTGACCGGCGCCTACTACAGCACCGATCCGGAGCGGCTGGCGTACGCTCGGCGCGAGTTTCACGTGGGCAACCTATACTTCAACCGCAAGTGCATCGGAGCGCTGGTGGGTGTCCACCCTTTCGGTGGGTTCAATATGAGCGGCACGGATTCCAAAGCCGGCGGACCGGATTACCTTCTGCTCTTCACGCAGGCCAAATCCATCGGCCAGAAACTCTAGAACGCGGTGCGGTGAGCGACCTGCGGTCGCCAAAACCGCCCCCTCAGGCTGCATGTCGCCCTTGGGGCGCGGTGTGCAGTTTTAGCCCACTGCTGCCTATAGCCGCCGCTTCGTCACCGGCCAAAACTGCCAAGGTGCGTTTCAGGATGGGCTGATAGCTTCCGACCAAGACCGGATGCAGTCCTTGACGAGTCGTCGTCCCCATCTTGAAACACACCCTGCCCCTCTCCCGAGTTGCTGGTTACACGGGTGCGTGTAAACTGATATCGAGGCGCACATTGTGACCGCGCCACGTTTAAGGACAACCGTGCTCTGGGAGGGACTGCACCTTGACCGAGCCATTCGACCTCTCGTCACCTCACACGATTTACACACGGTGGCTGCGCTCCGAGGCTGCTGTTTTCACGGTGACAGCGGTGGTGGTCGGCTTATTGACAGGCGTCGCGACGATTGGCTTCGTCGGCCTGATCCGCATCTTTGAGCGGTGGTCCGGCGGCCTGCGAGCGTCACTGAGCGGCGTCTCGCCCCTGCTCACGATCTTAATCCCCGCGTTGGGCGGCCTCGGTGCGGGGCTGTTCATCACTTATGTCGCCGAGGAGTTGCGGTACGGCGGGGTCTCGCCCGTACTGGAGGCCATCGCCCTGCGGGGATCGCGCCTGCGCGGTCGTCTCATCTGGGCGAAACTGCTGGCGACCGCGCTCTGTATCGGCACAGGGGGGTCTGCAGGGCGCGTCGGGCCAATCGCGCTGATCGGCGCGGCGCTGGGGTCCCAGGTGGGCCAGCGCTTTCGCCTCACCGACGAGCGCATCCGCACCCTCGTGGCTTCTGGCGCTGCTGCCGGCATCGCGTCGACGTTCAACGCCCCCATCGCCGGCGTGATCTTTGCGCTAGAGGTCATTCTCACCGATTTCACGGCGGGCGCCTTTTCCTCCATCCTGATCTCGGCGGTGACGTCGAGCATCGTCAGTCGGAGTGTGCTGGGTGCTGACGTGACGTTCTCCGTGCCGATCCACAACACCCTATCCCAACCCTTGGAGATCGTCTTCTTCGCGGTGCTGGGCGCGTTGGCGGCACTCGTGGCGTGGGTGTTCATCACGACCTTCTACGCGACCAGAGACCTCACGGCGCGCTTGGGCCGGGTGCCGGCGCCGCTGCGTCCGGCGTTGGGCGGGCTTCTCTTGGGCCTGATCGCCCTCATCTTCCCTCAGGTGCTGGGTGGGGGCTTCAGTGAGATCGGCCTGGCGCTCCAGGGGCAGCTGTCGCTGTGGTTGATGGCTGCTCTGGTGGTGGCCAAACTCCTGGCGACCGATGTGACGCTGGGCTCCGGCAGCTCCGGCGGCCTCTTCGCACCGGCGCTCTTTATGGGGGCGATGCTGGGCGGTGCCTTCGGCGGGGCGCTGAACGAACTTTTCGGGGCAATGGCGCTGTCGCCCTCCGGCGTCTATGCGTTGGTCGGAATGGCGGCAGTCTTCGGGGCCGCAGCGCACGCGCCGATGACGGCGCTCCTCATCGTCTTTGAGATGTCCGGAAGCTACAGCCTGATCTTGCCGCTAATGCTGGCGACGGGCATCAGCACGGTCGTGGCGCGGGCGTTGCAACGCGAGTCGATCTACACGCTGTCCCTGACGCGTCAGGGGATTCACATCCGACGCGGGCGCGAGATGGACGTCCTGCAGAACGTGCGTGTGGAGAGCGTGATGACCACCGAGCCGGTGTCGGTGCACCTCACCACCACGCTGGGAGAACTGGCGGCGCTGATCGACCGCACACGACATCGCGGCTATCCCGTACTGGACCCCAAGGGACGGGTCGCGGGTATGGTGTCCCTTGAGGATCTGGAGGCGGCCCGAGAGCGGCACGATCGCTGGGCGCAGCTTCCTGTCGCTGAGGTCTGCACGCGCCAGATCATCACGGCCTATCCCGACGAATCGGTCTCGGTGGCGCTGCAGCGCATGGGCGTCTACAACTTCAGCCGGCTGCCGGTGGCGGCGCGCGACGATCCGCAGCGACTGCTGGGCGTGATCCATCGCAGCGATATCGGTGCGGCGTATCAGTATGCGCTGGCGCGGCGCGGTGACGGGTGTCAGCGGGAGCTTCCCGGGTGGGAAGGCGCTCCGGCACCTGACGAGGTTGTCGAACTCGTCGTGCCCGTGGACTCTTCGATGGCGGGGCAGCCCATCCGTGCCATTCCCTGGCCCCCGAGCTGCCTCGTGATTGCCGTGCATCGGGACGACAAGGTGCTGGTAGGGCGTGGTGATATCGTGATCCGTCCGGGCGACCGGTTGATGGTTTACGCGGGGGATCGATGTATCGAACAACTCCAGACGTTGATCGAATCGTGATGAAGGCTTACCCAACTATTGTCTGACGTTGATGTAGTTCGCGTAGAGAAGGAGTGTGTTATGAAGTCAAAGTTATGCCTGTTGGTCGCGATAGTGCTCGTCATCTTGGTTGCCTGCGAGGGCGGCGGATCGGTGAGCGGAAGGCGCGAGTCTTGTCGCTCCAGCGGCGACAGCGGGCGCTGTGAGGGAGGTTTCAACAGGCTCTCCGGCACCTACACGCAGCGGATCGCTGCAGACTTCTACCAGCAGGGCGATGCTGTGTTCGTCGAGGCGACCATCGCCGTGGAGGGCGGAACGCTCAGGGTCTCGGTGGAGGCGCCCGATGGTACAGTGGCCGTGGCGGAGGCCTCTCCGAGTGCACCCGCTTCACTTGACGGATTGAGCGCGGTCAGCCGTGGTATGGAGATGGAGGTTTACATCCCCTTGACCTACGAGGCTCTCGATGGCGAAGCGACGGGCGTGGCGTACACGGTCGCTTACCAGCGACCGTGAGTCCCGCGAGGGGCTATGGCCGGGCCGCTAACGGCGGCGTAGCCGATGTCGCAGCGGATCAAGAGAGGAGTTAGTGATGGACTATGCAGCCTATCCCGTGTCCGCGGTGGAGGATATCGCCCGTTTGCGACGGCGCATCGAGGCTTCGGGGCTTCCGGGCAAGCTTACTGACCACAATCTGGTCATCGGCAGCTGGAACATCCGCGCCTTCAGCCGGGTCTATCGGGCGTGGACCGAGAACCCCGGCAGCCCCAAGCGCAATCTCCGGGCGATGGCGTCCATCGCCGAGATCGCGCGGCGATTTGATGTGCTGGCGATCCAGGAGGTCAAGCGCGACACGACGGCGCTGCGGATGCTGTTGGGCGACTTTCTCGGCCCCCACTGGGCTCTCATCGTGAGCGATGTCACCGCGGGGCAAGCAGGCAACCAGGAGCGGCTGGCCTTCGTCTACGACACTCGCCGGGTCACGCCGTCGGGGCTCGCCGGCGAGATTGTGCTTCCCCCAGCGCCTGGTGGCCTTGCGGTCGAGCAGTTTGACCGGACGCCCTACCTGGTCGGTTTTCGGGCGGGGAGCGAGCGCTTCACGTTGCTCACGGCGCACATCCGCTACGGCAACGCGCCCGAGGCGCGGGTTCCTGAGCTGACTGCGTTTGCCGAGTACGTCGCGGCGGAGATCCGCGACCGGGCCAAGCCCGAGGGCGAGGAGAATAATCTCATCGTGCTCGGCGACTTCAACATCGACAAGCGGGGCGACAACCCGCTCTTCCAGGCCTTCATCGCCACCGGGCTCATGGTTCCGGAGGCCCTGCGCGACCTGAAAACGACCTACGGCACGGAGGCCAAGTACTATGATCAGATCGCCTGGTTTATGGGTGACCTCGACCTATTGACGACTGAGCGGGCGGGCGCCATCGATTTCGCGGGTGCGGTCTACCCTGAGCTGACGCTGCGAGCGATGTCCTACCGAGTTTCTGATCACTTCCCGGTCTGGGTCGAGTTCCTGGTCGATCGCAGCACGGAGCAGATGGCGCAGACACTCGGCGTCGATCCGGCAGCGCCCGACCCCTTGAGCATCGTGACATAACCCGATAGTGTCCATAAGAACGAGAAAGGGAGATCCCATGACCCACACCTACAATGGCCCTTATACCGATCAGCATCTCAATCGCGTCGCCTTTCCTATGGGCGGCATAGGCGCCGGGATGATCTGCCTCGAGGGGAGCGGGGCGCTTGCCCACGTCTCCTTGCGGGGGAAGCCGGAGTTGTACAATGAGCCGCTGATGTTCGCGGCGCTCTGCATTAAGGGAGAGTCCCACGTGGCGCGCGTGCTTGAGGGTCCGGTGCCTCGCTGGAAGGTCTTTGGGCTTCCCGAGGCGGGAAATGGGCTCGGCGGCTCAGACTACGGGCTGCCGCGCTTTGCGGAGGCCAGCTTTGCCGCGCGTTTCCCCTTTGGTGAGGTCCAGTTGCACGACGACGCCGTGCCGCTGGACGTGGAACTCACTGGATGGAGCCCCTTCGTCCCCGGCGATCCTGACGCCAGCAGCCTTCCCGTCGCGGCCCTCGAGTATCGCTTTCATAACCCTGGCGACGAGACGGTAGAGGCGGTCTTCTCCTTCCATGCCCGCAACTTTGTGCAGCGTCCCGCCGAGGGCGGTGAAGCGCCGGCGGATGACGCCGTGCTCGAGGCTCAGGGCGGATTCACCCTCTGGCAGCCGGGACGTGAGGAGCGGCCCTGGGAGCAGGGCGCCTTCAGCGCCACGGTGGACGATCCCGAGGTCCGCGTCAACTGCGCCTGGTTCCGCGGCGGCTGGTTCGATGCTTTGACCATGGTCTGGGAGTCTATCGAGACCGGCGAGATCCTCGAGAGTCCACCCATCACCGAGGGGGCGCCGAGCCCCGGCGGCAGCCTCTACGTGCCGTTGAGCCTGGATCCCGGGGAGGAGAGGGCGATGGTCGTGCGGCTGGCCTGGCACGTCCCGTGTACCGATCTGCGCATCGGCAAGGACGACGCTGACGATTCGGCTTGCTGCGCCTGCGGCGGGACCCACACCCCCTGGTATGCGGGCGCCTTTGACGACGTTGATGCGGTCACCGCCTACTGGCACGGTCATTACGCCGACCTGCGCCGCCGGACCGCGGCCTTCACCGAGTGCTTCTACGATACCACGCTTCCCGATGAGATCGTCGAGGCCATTGCCGCGAACCTCACCATCTTGAAGTCCCCTACGGTCCAGCGCCAGACCGACGGGCGGCTCTGGTGTTGGGAGGGCTGCTGCGAGACGCACGGTTGCTGCCACGGCTCCTGTACGCACGTCTGGAACTACGCGCAGGCGCTGCCCCATCTCTTCCCGTCGCTGGAGCGCACGCTCCGCGAGACGGAGTTCTTCGTGAACCAGGACAAGCGGGGGCATCAGGCGTTTCGTGCCAGCCTGCCCATACGCTCACCGGCGCACGACTTCCACGCCGCCGCCGATGGCCAGTTGGGCGGTATTATGAAGGCCTATCGTGAGTGGCGCATCAGCGGTGATGAGATGTGGCTGCGGCGTTTCTGGCCCAAGGTGAAGCAGAGCCTCGATTATTGCATCGAGACCTGGGATCCCGACCACCTGGGCGTGCTCGTGGAGCCGCACCACAACACCTACGACATCGAATTCTGGGGTCCCGATGGCATGTGCACGTCCTTCTACCTCGGCGCGCTCAAGGCCGCCGTGGGGATGGCAGAGGCCGTTGGCGATGAGGTGTCGCTCTACAAGGAGCTGCTGGAGAAGGGCATTGCCTTTATGGAGTCGGAGCTCTGGGACGACGAGTATTTCATCCAGAAGATCCAATGGCAGGGCCTCCGTGCCGAGGA